>JAYXVV010000167.1:0-46666 GCA_036021505.1 Myxococcota bacterium
ATGGTGGAAAACGTTCGCCACCGTTCCAACGATGCCTTCCGCGAATCCCATTTCCCGGATCAGGCGCGTCAGAACCTCATCGAAAAGGGAGAGCCCGCCCGCGGGTCAGCGCTCGAGGACGAACTCGCTCGAGTGAAGCGAGACTATGAGAAGGACCTGCTGGTCGAGGCGGGGCTAGAGCGGGCCAAGTTTTGGGGGTGGCACAACGTCTACACCTACACCAAGTCGATTGGTGAGCAGGTTCTGGCTGGAAGCGGACTTCGGTTCACCATCGGTCGACCTGCAGTCATCGAATCCTCGGTTTCCTATCCCAAACCGGGATGGAACGAGGGCATCAACACCTCAGCGCCGCTGATCTACATGGCTTACAAAGGGCTCTTGGGCTTCCCCGCTCGTCAGGACTGCATTCTCGATGTGATTCCCGTCGACCAGGTGGCAGCCGGCATGATTTTGAGCCTGGCTGAACTTCTCGAGGGAACGCAAAAAGAGGTCTACCAGTACGGTTCAAGCGAGGTGAATCCGCTCTACATGTACCGGCTGATTGAGCTCGTTGCCCTCGGGAAGCGTCGCCGCTTCCAAAAGCAAGGCAGTGGTGGCCTGATGGACTGGGTGCATCAACACTACGCACCCGTTCCCCAGAGCACCGAGACCTACTACAAATGGGGACCTCGCCGCATTGGTGAAATGGCCCAATCCGCCTCGGGGTTTCTGGACCGGCTCAGCAAAGAACTGAAGGGGTTGAAGCCCATTGTTGAGCCGACTGCGCGAGCGCTTGAGGATCTCGGCAAGTCCAATGTGGCCACAGCCAACATCCTCGACCAGTTCGTGCCATTCATGGCAACGCACAGCTATCGCTATGTGTGCGCCAACACCCGAGCCGCGTTCAACCGCCTCTCAGAAGAGGACAAGGCCGGTCTCCAGTGGAATCCCGAGGACATTGATTGGCGCGAGTACATTCTCGAGACCCACATTCCTGGGATCGATGAGAATGTCGTGCCGCTCATTGAGGAAAAGATGCGCAGGGTGCCGAAACCTCTGCGGCGTCACGATGATTTGGTGTCCTTTGTCGAGGAGATTGCCGAACGCCATGATTCCGCACCGGCTCTGATGCGGACGCATGAAGATGGGCTGACGGCTGTGAGGTTCTGTGATCTGGCGGATCGCGCCAAGGCAACCGCGGTGCGTCTGAAAAAGCACGGCATTCAGCCCGGGGATCGGGTGCTGATTTCGGGCGCCAACCATCCGGACTGGGTCGTGGCCTGGTTTGGCGTGCAGTACGCGGGTGCGATCACGGTCCCCGTAGAGCCTGGTCTGACTGAGATTCAGGCTGCAAACATTGCCGCTGCGGCGAGAATCAAAGCTGCGCTGCTCGACAGCGAAGCGCGAGAGGCCTTTGGGGGAGTGGTTGCCGGAGAGATCTTGGACCTCCATGAGGTGTCTGCACCGGGCGCCTTTGATGGCCTGGAGTTGACGCTCCCCAGTGGTGACGACGTTGCCAGCATTCTCTACACGTCGGGCACAACGGGCGTGCCGAAAGGGGTCATGCTGACCCACACCAATTTCCTGGCGATGATCGCCAGCCTGGGCAAGTTGTTTCCGCTCTCGGAGGATGACCGGCTTCTCAGCGTGCTGCCTCTCCATCACACCTTCGAGTTCTCCTGTGGACTGCTTCTCCCGCTCTCTCGTGGTGCTCGAATCATCTATCTGGATGAGGTGACCGGCGAACGTCTGACCCATGGTCTGAAGGTTGGAAAGGTGACCTGTATGGCCGGTGTGCCCGCCCTCTGGCAGTTGCTGGAGCGTCGCATCCGTGGCCAAGTGAGCGATCGTGGAAAGATGGCCCAACTGGGTTTCGACATGGGGCTTGAGGTCAACCGCATCGTGGGCCGCTCGACAGGACTCGATATCGGTCGGTTGTTCTTCGGGCAGGTGCATGAGCGTCTTGGCGGGAACATTCGACTGCTGATTTCTGGCGGATCTGCCCTGCCCAAAAGCACGCAGACCTTGTTCTCGGGGCTGGGACTGCACCTCGCAGAGGGCTACGGTCTAACGGAGTCTGCACCTGTGCTGACGGTAGCCAAGGGCTATCCGGGCGCAAAAATCGGGCATGTCGGCAAGCCGGTTCCCGGAGTCACGGTGAAAATCGTGGATGCCAATCCGGAGGGAGTCGGGGAGGTTCTGGCCAAGGGTCCGAACGTCATGAAAGGCTACTTCGAGAATGAGTCGGCGACGACAGCTGTGCTGGATGAAGACGGCTGGTTGTCGACTGGAGACCTCGGACGCATCGACCACAAGGGTCGGTTGACGATTGTTGGGCGGGCCAAGGATGTCGTGGTGACCGCCTCGGGTGAGAACATCTACCTCGATGATGTCGAGTCCTCTTTGGGTGAGCTGAAGTACGTCAAGGAGTACAGCCTCGTTGGAATCTCCGACCCTCGAGGTGGGGAGCGCCTCGGCATGTTGGTGGTTCCCGATTCCGAGGAGGAGATCGATCGGGTCAGCCTGCACGGGCGGGCGAAGAGCGTGGTCAAGGAGGCCATTTCCAAACTCCCGGTCGGCAGTCGACCGGTCGTCGTTCAGTACGTGGATGCCGACCTGCCGCGCACCTCTACCCGAAAGGTCAAACGCAAGGAGGTTCAGCAGATTCTCGAGAGGATTTCGAAGGCCTCGGAAACTCCAGTGGATGGAGCCGAGCGGGCTGCTGGGCCGGTGCGTCGGGCAGTGGCTCAGGTAGCAGGTGTCGAGCTGTCGAAGGTCCTGGACAACACCCGTCTCGCCGCCGATCTGGGGTTTGATTCCCTGATGTGGGTCGAGCTCGGCAGTGCTTTAGAAGCCAGCACCAATGCGCGTCCCGACCCGGAAAGTTTGGTGGCTTGTGAGACGGTTGCAGACATCGAAAGGCTTGCGGCTCTACCCGCACCGCCGGTGATTCCTGAGGATGACTTCAGGGATGACGCTCGAATCCCAGCGCCGCTGGTGCAGCCTCTTCGCAGCCTCCTGCGCAACACGCAGCGGGGCATCTACGGCCAGATGCTCAACACCCAGGTGACCGGACGAGCATTCATTCCCTCCAATCGGCAGACCATTGTGGTGAGCAATCATTGCTCCCATCTGGATATGGGACTCGTGAAATTTGCACTGGGTCCCTACGGCGCGAAGCTCGTGGGCCTGGCCGCCAAGGACTACTTCTTTGAGGGCAATGCCTGGTGGGTGGCCTATTTTGAGCAGCTCACAAACCTGAAGCCGATAGACCGAAAGAGCGGTTTTCGAGCCTCGCTCGAGCAGGCAAAGTCGGTGATCCAGGACGGTCACCTGGTCTTGATCTTCCCCGAAGGCACGCGTCGAACAGACGGAATTTTAGGGGAGTTCAAGCCGCTGGTTGGGAAGCTCGCACTGGAGACGGGAGTCGATGTGCTTCCGCTCTATTTGGACGGAACCTTTGATGTTCTTCCGAAAGGGGCTGTTGTTCCGAAGGGGAGGGACGTGACCGTGCGTATCGGAGCGCCGATTCCTGCCGAGAAGATGCTCGAGTACACCAAAGACATGCGCACCTCCGAGGCCGCGCGTGCAGTCACCGGTTGGATTCGAGAGGCGGTGGACGCATTGAGGGAGGGGAGGGTCCACAACCCCGATACCATCACCTCACTTCAAGAAGAGCCCCTTGCACCAAAGAAAGACTTTTTAGAGGCTCTGTTCGAGGAATTGCCGGTGCGTTTTCAGCCCGAAGAGGTCGAGAAACCCATCTCCTGGTACTTCTCACTGGGTGAGGGCAAGCGTTGGACGGTTCAGGTCGATGAGGAGCAATGCACGGTCGCCTCGGGTCGCCCGCCGGGAGGCAGTGCAGACTGTGTCGTGAAGACCTCTCCTGAGATTGTCGCCAAGATCATTCGCGAGGCCTACGTTCCCGACGTTCCGGAGTTTGTGTCCGGAAAAATCAAGACAAATGAAATTCCACTGTTGATGGCCTTCTCCAAGGTCTTCCGGCTGGGAGGTCAACCATGAAGTTCGGTATTTTGGGAGCAAATGGGTTTCTGGGTCGGCACTTGGTGGAGTGCATCGGTCGCGCCCACGAGCCAGTGGCCATCTGTCGCAGAGATGTGGATCTCGGGGTTCCCCTGAGAAAAGCCGATCTGCTGGACACGGACTCTATGGTTGCAGCCTTCGAGGGCCTGGATGTCGTGGTGAATGCCGCTGGAAATGTCTCGAATGAGCCCGGCGATGCCGAGTGGATGTGGCGAGTCCACTGCCAAGGCGCTGAAAACGTGGTTGAGGCTGCGAAAAAGGCTGGAGTGTCCAAGCTCGTCCATTTGTCCACATCCGGAACCATTGCGGTGTCGGAGAATCCCGATGTCACCATGGATGAGTACTCCGAGCGGCCCCTCAATCTGGTGCAGCGATGGCCTTATTACCGCTCGAAGCTGCTGGCTGAGGACCTGGTCATGGCAGCCGAGGGCATCGAGGTGTACTGCTTGAATCCGGCACTGCTTCTGGGCCCTGGTGATGTCAGCGGGGGGTCGACGAAGGCCGTTCGGTATTTCCTGGAGGACCGCTTGGACGCTGCTCCCTCGGGCACTCTGGCCTTTGTGGATGTCCGTGATGTTGCCGAGGCGGTCTTGCTGGTCTTGGAGCGAGGAGAGCCCCGCCGACGCTACCTGCTTTCCTCGCAAAGCGCGTCCTTTGGAGAGTTCTATCAGCGCGTTGCGAGAATCAGTGGAAAGTCGCCTCTTCGGTTTACGCTGCCTGGCGTAACTCGGCAGTTCTTGAATCTTTTCCCTACCTTTGGAAAGGAAGGTGGGATTGGATTGGGTCACAAGCTCAGTCGGGTGGAGGTCGAGGTGAGTGCGCACAACTGGGCAGTCGACTCCAGTCGGGCCAAGCAAGAGCTGGGATGGAGACCTCGGGATCCCAGTGACACTCTGACCGACACTGTGATTGACCTCATTCACAACGCTGGCAACCGAGTCATGATGTAGACTTGCGGGATGCCGCAGCCTTGTCCGAAGTGCCAGCGTCCCAATGGCTCCCATCGAGAGACATGCCTCTATTGCGGGCATCGTCTGCAGCGCGCTGATGCAGAAGACTCGGGTTCAAAGCCGGATGAGGAAGCCATCGAGCGCGCGGTCTTTGCTGCGTTGAGTGGAGGGGCCTCACCAAGCGCACCCGATGCATCTCGACTGCCGCCAGCATCTCGGCCACCAGAAGTCCCCGAGCAGCCAGCTCCGCCGCCTCAATCCGATGCGCCCGACGCACTGGAGCTGATCGAGGCTCCGCCGGCAAAGGCCTTGGAGCCGCCCGAGAAGCCACGTGAGAACTTTGCGGAGCAGATGCTCTCCGGGGTCAGTGCATCCATCGCAGTAGAGGCTGCTGGTCTGCCGTTGGGTCGGCGTCCGTTCGTACTTGTGGTGGAGGGTCGTGGGGATCTGGATCTCGCTCTTCCAATGGCAGCCATTACGGGTTTGGATCATGTGACCACCCGCATGGTCGCGGCATCCGAGTGGGATCGACCGCTCCTCTGGGCGGTGGACAGAGAGGGGCTCGACTCCATGGCGGAGAACATCACCCAGCAACTCGGGCTTCGAGCCTCGGTTCATCAGACCTCGAGCTTGGCGGCTCTCGAGGGGCCACAAGCCATCCTCGGTTGGCAGGACGGCGGGGTGCTCACCACAGAAAAACCGATCTGGATGGGGGCGTCCCTCCTGGATGAAGCGGGAGAGATGTGGCCTTTTGAGGGGGTGACTCTGGCGGTATCGGGTCAGGTCGAAATTCGCCGTTTTCTGGAGCAGCGCCGTGGAAGGTGGAGCCGCAACAAGGGAAGCACTGAGCGTCGAGAGATCGGAGAGCGTCGGGTGGTGCTGCTGGATCTCCATGGCCCCCGCTGCTTCTTTCGCATTGTCCTTGGGCTGACCAATTTCCGCGGGGCTCCTTTCTTTCGTGAGGGCTCAGCAGTGCTCTCCATGAAGGCGTTGTTTGAGGGCCTTCCCGAAGTTTTTCCGGGCATCCACCTCGAGGGAAAGCGCGTCGCTCATGCCCAGGGAGCAAGGGCCATGCAGGACAGTGAATCGGAGCGGTCCAGTTTCGAAATTACAGGCTGGAGCGCTTGGGAGGAGCACACCCGGATCTGCCGGGCACATCGAGGCCTGCCGCTTGAGATCGCCCCCCATCCAGTGGGGCTACCGACCTGAATTCAGAGCTTTCGCCAAGGTGAAAAGCTCGGGATCATTGTCCTCTGTGAGTCGTGACTCCAGGGCCTGGGCGAGCTTGAGAACGTAGTCTCGGTTGGAGCCACTGGGTCCTCGGGCTGCTGCGATGTGTCGGAGCATCTCATCGGGTGACGCGGGTCCTAGAAAGTGAGGATTGTCGGGTAGACCAATGTAGATCCAAGCCTCGAGTGGGCCTTGTGGGGTCTCTACGATCACGCGGCGAGTTTCGTAGCCTGCTTTTTCACGGTGATTCAGTTTGGCGAGCGTGGCGTCTTCCTGCGAAGGTTCCAAGCAGAACGCCTTGCCCCAGCAAACTCTGCCGGGATCCTGGACGAGGGTCAGGACCCGTCCAGGGCGTTTCGGGGTGCCTCGGTGGTCCGGTGAACCCTGCCAGAACCGACGACCCCAGCCCTCCAAGCGCGCCCAGCGTTCCTCCGTGTAGGGCAGATCCGGCTTCCAGATCAGCGAACCATACCCAAAAATCCAAGTTGGCATACGGAGATAAAACCATGAAATGTCCACGTTTCCCAGTGATTTGGTCTACACTGGGGGCGATGTTGTCGGTACCGCCTCTCACGTTGCCCTACTCCAGCCTCGAATCGGGTCGTGTGGGAGTAGAACGTGCAATGGAAGCTCAGCAGCTTGCTGCACAGGCGACTGCGGAAACCCTACTGGATGGGCCAAGGGAGTCGGCTCTCGATCGAAGGAGTCTTGAAGCGAGTCTGATCGATGCGGACGTGGCCGGCTACCTGGCGCTCGCCAACGCTCGTGTGATCCAGACCTCTGAGGTGCTGATCGACGAATCTACCGATCTGGGGACTTCTTCGGATTAGCTCCGGCCAGAAAATGGGATAGGTCTGACGGGTGGCCACCTTCAAACCTGCCTCCCTCTTGCTTGTGTACTTCCTGTTGGCGCTTCACGGTTGCCCAGGCCTGGACTACCTGGGCAAGGGCGATTTTGTCTCCCAACGCTCGCAGGACCAATTGCGCGAGCAGATGCCCGAGATGGGTGTCCAGGCAGCCATTGCAATCGGCAGCTTCAATCGCCGAATTCGTCTTCCACTGGTGGAAAAGACCGAATGGATTCAGAAGCCCTTTCGTGTCGCTCAGACGTGGAATCTCTATCGGGATGGCCCAGGGCGCGTGAATCGTTTGGAGATACTCATCGACGGAAAGCTGGTCCATCGTACTGCGGACAAGGACCACAGTTGGCTGACTCCTCAACTGCGAAGCCGGAGAGTCCGACCCATGGTGGAGAGCACAGCCCGCAAGAAGAATTCGAAGAACTGGCGAGGTCTCGCTCGCTTCATCTCGAATCGTGCAAGAGCGGACTTTCCAGATGCCCAATCGGTCGAAGTTCGGGCAACACAGGTGCGTTTTACAGGGGGTGAAGAGCGGGTTCGGCATCGCATCTTGATGTCCTCGCCCGATTGGGAGGCGGTGCTCCAATGACCAACCTGTGGACGCGTTGGACGCGCTACTGCAACCGTCAAATGGATCCTCGTCCACTGGCGCTGGTTCGCATCTTGGTGCCATCGATGATTGTTTTGGACCTCCTTCGTCTCCTGCAGTTGGGCTTGGTAGAGGTGGTGTTCCGGCCGTGGGAGGCGGGTGGTTTGTCGACCTTCACCGACTCAACAGCCTTCATTGACACTTGGAGTTCGGAGTGGGGGGGAATCCTGGCGTTTGGGCTGACCTTGGTCTGCATGGTTCTGGTGGGCCTCGGGCGCTTCATGCGGCCCGCTATTGTCATTGGCTGCCTGGCTTATGCCCAGCTGGGTCATTTGTATCCCCCCGGCGATCGCGCGATTGATCGGATCCTCCGGTGTGCTCTCTTGTTTCTCTTGTTTTCTAAAGCCGACGAATACTGGGCTTGGAACACCAAAAAACGCGCCACGAGGATCTCCGCGTGGCCGGCACAGGGCATCCAGTTCATGCTCGTCATGATTTACATGGCCGCAGGAATTTCGAAAGTCGCTCAGCAGCCGAATTGGTTGGCCGTTGAGGGCATGCCCGTTCTCTACCGAATCATGACGGATCCTTTGGCCTCGAATCTGGATCCAGAGGCCTGGACTTGGGCCTTTCCACTCTTTCGAATTGGAGGGTGGGCGACGATTTTCCTGGAAGTGGGGGCCTTTCTCATTCTGACCCGCTGGTGCCGATGGTGGGCCGTGGGAGGGGCTCTGATGCATCTCGGAATTGCGGCTACGATGACCTTGGGAATGTTCTCCTGGGGCATGCTAGCGCTCTATCCGCTGCTGCTGAGCCCCTTCTTTTTCGAGGCGGAGGGGGCAAAAAAAACAGTCGGGGACTTGCCCCATGTGGCCCGCAGTGATGTGATGGCACGGGATTGAGGAGGCGGTCTGGGACTCCGAGGTAAAGTCATTGCTGTCGTCGCAATCATCTTGGGGGTGGTCCAGGCTTCCTTTGGGTTGGCCCACGTCCAAGATGAAGAGAAGCGCCTCCGTCAGGAGGTGGTGAAACGGGGGTTTCAGGTTCAGCGTGCTCTTGCTGTTCCAACCAGTGTGGCTCTCGCCAATCGAGAGATTGAGGAATTGGACGCAGTTCTCTGGCGTTTTTCTCAGGACGATGGTCGCGATTTAGACATCCAAAGTGTGGCGGTACTGGATCTGGGAGGGCGAGTGCTCGCTCACACCAACCCCACAATTTTCGGGTTCCAGTCGGACAACGCCTTCTTTGCAGCAGCCATCGAGGCCTCAGGGCCGCTGGAGCGAATCGATGCAAGCGGCGAGCAGCCGGTGCTCCAGTTGTCGATGCCGATCGAGATTGGACGTCGATGGGGGACGATGACCATGGAGTTGAGTCTGGCTTCCATGGACGCACGTCTGCAGGAACTTCGGGGCCGCGCCTTGTTGAATGCTGTGGGGGTGATCCTGCTGTCGGCGATTCTGCTGTATCTCTTCATCTCGCGCACGGTGCTCCAGCCGGTGTTGGTCTTGTCGGAAACTGCCCAGCGGGTCTCGAACGGCCAGCTTGACGCTCGGGTACCGAAGCGAGAGGGAGGGGACCAGATCGCGGTTTTGGGGCAACATTTCAACGAGATGACCCGCAGTCTTCAGTCGTACACCTCGGAGCTCGAGGCCAAGGTGGCGTCTCGGACCGAGGAACTCAAGGAGTCCAATCGAGCGCTGGCCCGGGCCAATGAGGATCTCGGAATCGCAGTGGAGAAACTGGGGCTTCTCGCACGCACCGATTCGCTTACTGGGCTGTTCAATCGACGGGCGTTTACCGAGGCGTTGGAGGTCGAACTTCGACGGACTGAGCGTCACGAGCGGCCATTTAGCCTCCTGATGATCGATGTGGACTACTTCAAGAAGTTCAACGATTCTTTTGGGCATCCTGAGGGGGATCGCCTCCTGATTGAGTTGAGTGAGACCTTTCGTGAGCATCTTCGAGCGATGGATGTGGTGGCTCGATACGGCGGGGAGGAGTTTGCCGTCATCCTTGGGGAAACCCATATGGAAGATGCAGTTCGTGTCGCGGAGAAGCTTCGGGTGGCTGTCCGCAATCAGGTCTTTCGAGAGGCTGGAGAGGGCAATCCAGCAGCACGAGTGACCGTGTCCATTGGTGTAGCGACTTACCCGCAGGACGCCTCCAGCTCGAGCGGTCTCATCTCCCAGGCGGATCAGGCTCTGTATTTGGCGAAAGAGGCGGGGCGCGATCTCGTGGTTTCCTGCAAGGGCAGTGGAGGCGAGGAATGAGATTTCTTTGGTTGCTCTTGCTTGTAGGTTGCGGAGGAGGGGATGTGGATTCCAAAGGAGGAGGGCCCCTCGTAGAAACCATTGCGCCGCCACTTTCGGTGATCTTTGAGAAAAGCCAAAAGGCACTTGATGAGGCCGGAATTGATACCCTGCGCTGGGGACTGACGCCTTACATGGCTCCGCAAGAGCTCTATGCCAGCTACCAGCCCATTGCGGAGGTGGTCGGTGACAAGATGGGGGTGGAAATTGAACTTGTCATGGGCGAGACCTACGCGGACCTCGAGGGTCAAGTGGTTCGAGGAGAAGTGGATGTGGCGGTGGTAAGCCCCTACTCCTACGTCCGAGCGAAAAAGTCGGCTCCGGGGCTGAGAGTTTTCGCGTCCCATGTCGCCAAAGGTTCGGCCAACTACGGTTCCTACATCATCGTTGGGGAGGAGAGTGAGTTGGAAACCTTGGAGGATCTCCGTGGGAAGACCTTTGCATTTGTCGATCGGCGGTCCACCTCAGGCTACCTCTTTCCTGCGATTCAGATGCTTCGGATGGGAGTCCATCCCGAGGACGACATCAAGGCGGAGTTCTACCAGACCCACGACCGCGTTTTTGATGCGGTCGTGGAGGGACGGGTTGCTGCCGGAGCAACCTACGACGGAGCCCTTCGCCAGGGACGCGATCGACGAAGAGATGGTCGTGGGGTTCGCGTCATCGCGAAGGCGCCTCGCATCCCTCATGAGGCCTATGTCATACGCCAGGGACTGCCGGTTGAGGTCGCGGATGCCTTTGGGGCTGCGCTAGCGGGGATCTCCACGGGAACGCGAGAGGGCCGAGCGCTTCTCGCTCCGATGTTGCGAATCAATGGATTCATTCAAGTGGAGGACTCGCACTACGATGCGGTTCGGAGAGTGGAGGCCCAGGCAGAGACCGCTGGACTTCGAATGGAAGCCCCCAGCAGACCCCTTCCCTCGGAAGAGTCGGGTTCGGAGCAAGGGGAAGCCAACGAGGAACAGACGCCCTAGCATTCGAGCGGTGTGGGGCTCGCTCATCCCATTCAGGGGGACCGCGATGGGCCTGAGGGCGCTTTGGGGTGCACCCCACACGAACCGCCTCTGCAAGCAGAAGCTCTGCGTTGGGGTCGGAATCGGGTATGGGCTTTCGAAGATCCCCATTGGCCGTGACCAGCAAGGGCAGAGGGAAAACCGGGGGGAGGGGATGCATCAAGGCAACCACTGGAGCGAATCGAAAACCACAATCGCAAGAAAGAATGGAAGTCCTGTCGCTTGGGGCATGGCGATCTCTGCGATGGCCCGCTACAATCGAGAGGCTGTCACCTCGGAGGACATGTGAAGTACCGAATTTTGTTGGGGATTGGTCTGTTTGGATGCACATCGGACTACCAGGTCAACGCACCCATCGATGTGGACCCCGCAAGCGTCACCGACTGTGGATTCACCCAAGTGGAGCAGACCGACTTCTACCGCTACGACTGCAACCCGGTGTTCACCACCACCGGCGAGCAGTGGGCACCCTTTGTTGGGCACACCGCCTTCCATGTGACCACAGTCATGGGGCATCCCTTCTACCAGCTGTGGTACGTCGGAGTGCAGAGCGAAGAGGAGTTTGGTGGCTACGGTTTCGGCTATGCCGTCAGCGATGCGGGCACGGAGTGGGAGTCCTCGGGAGGAAACCCACTTTTCAACAACCCTCAGGGCAATGACTGGGACAAAGACGCCATGGATGCCATGCAGGTGATCTGGGATGAAGACACAGCCCAGTATGTCATGCTCTACCAAGGCATCAACCTCACTCGGAATGTCTGGGGAATGGGGGTGGCCACGAGTCCGGACGGCTTAGGTTGGGACTTTCTCCCGGGGAATCCCGTGGTGGACCTCACCCAGCCGGCTGGAAATGTGATGGGCTACTGCTGGCCTCTTGGACTTTCCAAGCACCCTGTGAACGGTTTTTCCGGCTACCTTGCAGGCTATGCGTCGATGGACGGTCCGTGTGAGGCCTTCCGAATCAACGGCATCAACATCGGCACCTGGCAGGCCACAGATTCTCGTGTGCTGAGGGCGGGGGCCAACGGTGAATTCGATGATGAGGGTTTCGTGTCCCTCGCGACCGCGCAACTGGATGGGACTTACTACATGTTCTACGCGGGATTTGGAAACTGGCAGGTTCAGAGCAACTACAAGTCCAGTCGAAACCATTTCTTGGGAATGGCGACCTCTGAGGACGGCACAAACTGGACCAAAACCGGAGAGAAAATTCCCGTTCATATGACCAATGAGGGCATGGTGACTGCCGTTGCTGCACACACCGTTGGAGATCGAATTCACCTCTGGATCACGGATGAATACGACGGTGCATCTGGGGTGGGGTATTTCCTCTTCGATCCGAACCGGAGCGAGTAGCTTGCGATTTCTCCTCC
This sequence comes from Myxococcota bacterium, assembly GCA_036021505.1. Lineage (GTDB taxonomy): Bacteria > Myxococcota_A > UBA796 > UBA796 > CAJQPC01 > JAYXVV01. Next base: position 12,348 of record JAYXVV010000167.1, read on the forward strand.
TCGGAAGCATCCTCCTGGGATGCTCACAGGGAAAGGGGCTTGGCCTCGATCTGCTGGACGATACAGGTCCGGGGGAGGCAGGTAGCCCTGTCAAAATTCTCAAGGTGGACCCCTATTTTGGACCCACCGAGGGCGGGACGGCAGTAACCATTACGGTCGAGGGGCTTGAGGGGGCCAATCAAGTCTGGTTCGGCAACGCAGAGCTCGATGTCACGCTGGTGGCCTCCGATCAGCTCCTGGTGACTTCTCCGTACCTGGGCTTCGAGTCCAGTGTGGAGGTTCGCGTCGCCAGCAGCCTCGGCGAGGACCGCTGGGAAGAGGGCTTCACCTATACGGATGGCGCAGCCCCGGATCCCCCAGACACTGGAAATGAGGAGGACGAGACGGGACAAACCGATTCGGATTCGGACAGTACCGCCCCCACCCCGACAGGCAAGACTGCGGGGTTGGTGGAGTTCTCGCTGCTGCAGATTGCCTGCCCAGACTGCTTTGGCTCGACCACCAGCGTTGAGGTGTATGCAAATGTCGGCTTTCACACCCCTGTGAATGACAGCTGGATCGGTTGGCTTCCCGGGGTGGGTAACTGCGCCAAGGACCTGGCTCCCACAGGTCTCAATGTCAGCTTTGAAGATGTTGGAGAGTACGTCTACCTCAACTCCGGCAGCCGCTCCGTCTCGCTGCGCAAGACAAATGGAAGCGGTGGAGCTGTCTACCAGTCCAATTCTCTGACGGAGACCGATTTTGTTCGCACAGCGTCCTTTGACCTTTCGGTTCCTGGGGATTCTGGAAAGGAGGCCATTGGGGCCCTCTACACGCCGCAGGGTTGGAACACCATCGAACCAACAGCCCTGCTCTACACCACCATCCAGTCTGCGTTCAGCGCTCCGATTCGTAAAAACAATGCCTTGTTCACGTGGTCGCCGTTTGGCGGTACGGGAACCTTTGTGATTCTCCTTCAGGTGTATTCTCCCAATGGAGCCAACTACTTGGGCAGTGTGATCTGCCAGGGCAACGACAACGGATCAATGGTCATCCCGAGTTCACAGCTTCAGAGTTATCCAACAGGAGCGCTTCTTGCTGTGAGCCTGTTTCGGTATCAAATTGAAAACGCGACCCTGCCGGGGTCGGGAGACAGCGTCGAGGGCATTGCGAGCCTGGGCGTGATGGGTACAGGAGTTCTTCGATGAAACAACTAACAATCCTCTTGGCCATGGTTGTCACCGGATGCTCCGACGGTACAGACGGGGGTGGCCCTTGCGCGGATCTCTGTCGTGTTCTCGTCGGGGACTGTGGCTACGCTGCGTTCCCGGACATGGGCTCTTGCCTGGATGGGTGCGCCTACGAGGCGAGCGAGGGGCAAGATGTCGTGGGTCAGGTGGCTTGTGTCGAGGCAGCCTCTTGCGACACCTTCGCGATCCTTGAGTGTGAAAACGAGTTTGGAAGCTGAATATGAGCAGTCGACTTTATCGTCCTGATTTGATGAAGGGACAGGTTTGCGTGGTGAGCGGGGGAGGAACGGGAATCGGAGCGGCCTGTGCCCGTGAGTTGGCCCATCTCGGAGCGACGGTGGTGATCGGCTCTCGAAAGGCTGAGAATTACGAACCGGCAGCTGCGGGGCTCAGTCGGGAGTGTGGCCGAGAGGTAGAGGGTGTGGCACTGGACATTCGAGACCGAGACGCCGTACGCGAGACCGTTGCAGGAATCGTGGACCGGCATGGGCGGATCGATGTTCTCGTGAACAATGGCGGAGGACAGTTTTTTTCCCCCGCTGAGGTCATTTCGGACAAAGGGTGGGACGCGGTGGTCGCCACCAACCTCACGGGGACATGGAACCTGACCCGCGCAGTCGCGGACCAAGCCATGCTGAAGTCCGGTGGTCGCGTGGTCAATGTCACGATGTTGACCCGAAATGCCTTTCCGGGCATGACCCACTCTGTGGCGGCTCGAGCAGGCGTGGAGGCCATGACCCGTACGCTGGCAGTGGAGTGGGCCGCTCGCGGGATTCGCATCAACTCGGTGGCTCCCGGCATCGTGGCCTCAAGCGGGCTTCGCCGCTATCCTCAGGGCTTGGGAGTCTTGGAGCAGGCGAAAAGTACAGTACCCCTGAAGCGCTTGGCCACCTGTGAAGAGATCGCTTGGATGGTCACCTATTTGGCGGGACCTGCAGGAGACTACATCACAGGGCAGACCTTCTGTGTGGATGGGGGCAAGACACTCTGGGGAGACATGTGGCCCATCCCAGACCCCCCTGGAATGACTCCTGTTGAGATTCCCAAGGAGCCCTGGGAGTGAGCTAAGTGTTGCGAAGCTCCGCTCGAGCCTTGGTCAGCACCTGGACACCATCTTGGTTGAGGACCCGCAGAGAGAGGCTCTCTGCTGCTTCGTCTCTCGCACCTTTGAAGGCTGAAATCTGAAGGGTGTCGCCAGGAAGGACAAGAGCAGAAAAGCGCACGCTGATCCGAGCGAGACGCGTGGGGTCGCCACCCGCGGCATGGTTGATCACGTGGTGGGCTGCTGTTGCCATGGTGCAGAGACCGTGGAGGATGCAGCCAGGGAGTCCTGCGGCTTTGGCGAACTCTTCGTCGATGTGGATCGGGTTTCTGTCTCGACTGGCTTCTGCATAAAGAACGGGCTGTTCGTGAGGTACTGAGACGTGCTTCGAAAATACGGGCTCACCTGTCGGAGCTGGACGCGACGCGGGACGTTTTCGGGGTTCTTTTTCTGGGCTGTTTGGGGTGGAGGACGGGGGACGAGGAGCACGAATGAAATAGCTTGAACGGCTGGTGACGGCTGTTTCACTCTCCACGAGAAGCCGGTGCTCGATGAGCAGCAACTCCCCGCTGGATTTGCTCTGGACACCCACAATCGTGCTCTCTGGCTGAACGATGTCACCCGGACTCAAGAGCCGGTGAAACCGCATGTCCTCCTCACCGTGCACAAGGCGCATGAGGTCAACGCCGAGCTCAGGATCGCGGCAGACCATCATCGCTCCATCGATCAACGGATTGACCGCAAACATGGGAGGCAGAACCTCTCCGCACTGCACACTCGGGGTGGGGTCCTGGGTGGCCTCGGCATAAGCAAGGCCCTCCTCTACCGTCAGAGGGCGGAGTTCAGCGGAGTAAGTGCGACCGATGCAGTCTTTGTTGAGTGGCATGAGGGGGCCTAAGCAGCAGAGTTCTCAGTGTCTTTCGGCTTTTGACCGAGGGGCCACATCAGGACGATGGCCATCATCGGCAGGCAGATGATCAAGCCTTGAGAGAGCGGCATTTCGGTGTTCGCCAATGAATTGTCCACCACCTGGAGCAGGTTGAACAAGGCGGTCGCGCCGAGCATGGCGGTGAACGCCAATCCATCAATCCATCCAAAGGCCCGGTCGCGTCGGACGAACAGTACAGCGACGAAGACCACGATGCCGAGGGCCAACGCGACTTTACCGAAGGGATTGGTCGTTGCGGGAACGCCAATGAGCATGGGCCCGACTTGGGCGACCTGGCTTGCTCCAGTGGCGGCGACGCTCGTCAGCAGTGCTAGGCTGGCCACGGACCACCGCTGTTCCGTTGCGCCGGAAAACACACGAGCCGGTGCGAGCGCGAGACCCAAAAGGAGGGCCACCCCAAGCACAATGCCGATGAGGTGAGAGAGGCCTGCGGAGAGGTAGGACTGCCCCTCGAAGTCAGGAAAGGTCTCAGGGGTGAATGTCCGCATCTGCTCGGCAGCAGCCTCCGCAGCGGCAACCCCTTCGGCTGCAGTACTTTTGGCCTGCTCCAGGGATGCCTGGGCTGCGCTCAGTTGGAGGTCGGCTCGAGATTCAGTGGCTTCCGGGATCGGGTTGGAGGCTTCTCCTGAGCCGGTATCATCAGCGACCGGGGAGGGAGCCTCGATGGGCACATCGAGCGCATAGAGCGCGTTCTCAAAGATGGCCCGCTTGCCTGCAGCTTGGTCATAGGCTTCCATTAGGGCGAGTCCGCCGGCCTCGTCGTCTTCGGCAAGATTCTCCATCTCGGTCATGATGCGGTCGAGCTCAGGCTGGCTGCTGTCGATGTCCTTTTGGAGAGACTCCTTGATCGCGTTGAGTTTTGCCTCGCTGTCGAGTGAGGCGTTGGCTGCGGCGAGTTGACTCAAGGCATCCAGCGAAGCCTGGGCATTGTCTACCGTGCGTTGGGCGGCATCAATTTCTCCCTCGGCCTCAAAGACGTAGGAGGAGAGCAATGCCTCGGGATCGTCTGCATGGATCTGCTTGGAGAGGAAACAGGTGCCGATAAGGGCCACTGCCAGGCCCGCAGCGAGCATCTTGCCGAGTCTGCTCAGACCGTCGGACAGGCGATTAGTCAGGCGTCCGTCCCGTACCCCAGGAGCCAGAAGAGCCAGGAGACCGATGGCCAGAAGAATGAGGTGGGCTTGTCTTCCTAAGATGAACTCCGGTGCCTCAATGCTCTTCCATTGGGCTTCGCCTCCACTGTAGGTGGTTTTGCACACCCAGGAGGTGAGCTTCAAGACAGCCGCGCCGATTGCGGCAGTGAGCAGAAGAACGAGACGATGACTGTGCATGAACACTCCAGTTTGGATTCCTGGATTTCATCGCAGTTAGGCCAAAAACTCAAGCCTCGTAGCGAAACTGATTTCGTCCCACCTCGATGAGATCTCCTGGCTCAAGGTTTTTCTCTTTTACTTGGCGCCCGTTGACCTTGATGGTTGTGAACAGGCCGGACTTCTTGACGATTCGGTGGGTGCGGCCGCTCCACACCACCACAACAGTCCCTCCACGGAGTCCACCACAGGGTATCGCGGGTCCGAACTGCTTGGCTGTCTCCCCAATGACCCAGCGATTTTCTGGATTCTCAGGATCAACAAGGGATCCGCGTTCCTTTCGTGTGATGGCCTCTCGAATGGAGTTCAAATCCTGCTTTTCGATCTGGGCGGTTTGGTGGGCATTGCTCCCACCCAGGGCAGTGACCTGTTCCAAATACGAGGTGCGACCGTCCAGTTGGTAGTCGTCAAGCCCCTGAGTGTCATCTCGTTCTTCCGCCCGTTTGGGTTTTGGGCGGTACACCAGAACAAATTTTCCAATCTGGATCACGTCTCCAGTCTCAAGCTTTCTGCTTGAGATCGGGCTGGCGTTGACCGATGTACCATTCTGGCTGCCCAGATCTTGGAGGGTAAACCCGTCCTCTTCTCGAACCACTTGAGCATGGTGGCGACTCACCGAGATATCGGGCAAAATTAGAGAGCAGTCCTTGCCTCGACCAATGACGGTCGTGTGCCTCACGAGCTCGAAGCTGCGTGGTGGTTTCCCTTTCTGTTGTATGACCAAACTGCCCAAATTCATACCCCGTTGCAGCCCTTATCGACTGCACGCTAAAGACATGGATAGTCCGATTCGGACGGAGCGTCCGCTCCTTGAGTTCACCATTCCGCTCAACAGTCGCCTATGAGTCCTTCACTACCGGAGCTTCGGGGAAAAGACCTCCTGAGCTGGCCCTCGCTTCTCACAGGGGCCAGACTCGGAATTGCCGTGGGGTTTCCCTTTCTCCTCCATTTTCCCCAATGGGCCTTCTGGGCCTACGTGATCGCGCTGGGTACGGATATCGCGGATGGCTGGCTTGCTCGGCGTTTGGGGTGTGCCTCTCAGGCAGGAGCCATCGCGGATGGATGGGTGGATAAAATCCTCCATGTCAATGCTGGCTGGGCCCTCTGGATACACGGATACATGCCCGGAGTCTGGCTGGTGCCGCTGTTTGCCAGGGAGTTGATTCAGTTTCCTCAGATTCTTTGGCTGGCTGGGCCCTTTTGGCGCGGCGAGGTGTGTGCCCAACAGTCGCGTCTCTCGGGAAAGCTGACCAGTGTGTTCCAGGCCTTGGCCTTCGTCTCGATTTTTCAGGGGTGGTTCGTTGTGGCCTTGTCCGCAACGGTGGCCACAGGAGTTTCGGGAGCGTGGGCGGCAGTGGAGTACGTCACCCGGGAGGCCGTTCACGGGTATGGGCAAACGGGCAGGGACTCAGCCTCGGTCTAAGAGGTTGACTCCAGCCATAAACAATACACCCAGCGAGATGGACGCTGCAGAGGTGAAGAGCAGGTCGACGACGATCGTGTTCATGAGACTTCCTTGGTTGATGCCACCCTGTTGGAGGGCGACGCACAATACACTCTCGACGCAAAAGTCGTGCCAGATATTCTGTCATTAAATGTTGACGCGTCAACATACTGAAATGGCTCAGAAAATCTGAATTTTGCGTCGCGATGGGTGGCCTTGAAGCTGCCACCTCTGGTACTGAAGTCCGACACAGATGTCCCAATTTTAGGACAACGGTTGCCTATTTTGGCTACGCTTCCTCGACCACACACTCCTCAAAGGAGTTGTTCAACTCGATCTGCTCGAGATCAATGTTCAAGGAGGTGGCTGAGATTTTCTCTGCAGCGATGGTGATGCAGTAGTCCTCATTATCGGTGCTGCAGGGTTCACACGGTGACTCAAGCTCCCTCGCGAAGGCGCAGATGTCATCGGCAGTTCCCAAGCCCAGGGTTTGAGAGAGGCCCCGAACATCGATGTTCGCGAAGAGAGAAACTCCACCAATCCACGAACCATCGGGAGCAAACGTACCGCTCATGAGCAGGTTCAGAAAGGAGAGCTCGGTGTGGTAGAAGTCCATGACGAGCTCGGCATCTTCGTAGTAGAAGTCGGCTGAGTCCACCCCAAGTTCCTCGAGATCCAGGGTGCGATAGCAGATGTCCTGCTCGACCTCACCGTTCAAAGACTCTCCTACAGCACCTCGCATGGCGATGCTGGTGTCAGCAATCTCAAGAATCTGAATCAGCACTTCCTTGTTGAAGATGGCCAGAAGAGCTTGGGCAACCTCTCCACCGGTGGTGTAGCGTGCTGCATCGAGATGGAAGATGTAGGTGTTGCCCTCGATGGTGTCGAAGGAAGCGATTTCACTCCCCAGCTCCGAGGTGGTGAAGGAGATGGTTGGCATGCCTCGGCAATAATCGAGGCCAACCTCGTACTCGGTCACCGGTTCCAAGGCTTGGCTGGGGACAAAGAGAATCGTTTTTCCATCTTCGGAGGTGTACTGCTCACCTTCGATGTCTGTCATGACCCGAGCACTGGGATCCGGAGAACTCAGATAAAACTCGATCGCGTCCCGGTAGTAAAAATTCGAGGAACCGTCCACGGGATAGGTGGCCTCGATGGTGGTGGAGCAGTTCGGGCTTGAGCCTTGATTTCTCACGTCTGTGGAACAGGCCGCCAAGACTGCTGCCGTGGTGGCGGAACAAAGAACAGGGAAAGAGCGCATTAAATCTCCCAAAAGAAGCATTCGCCTCACGCGGCGGACTAGCTGCGGCATCTATACGAGCGAAGTGGATTCCGCCAACGCAAACACCTCGGCTCGTGCACTCAAATCCCTAAGTTGCCCCACTTTTTCATTCTCTTGGCGAAACCACCGAGTCCGAAGCTCAAGCCTCGTTCTCGGAGTTCTCGAGACGGGGCTCCGACCATTTCGTCGGAGTCGTAGCCACGGTGTCGTAGCTGTTTTTTTCCCGGTAATGCTCTGCACTCCACCGGGCGGGATCCAGGACCAGCAGCTTGAGCTTGTGGAGGCGCTTTCGAATACGGATTCGGACCATGGCTCCAATTTAGCCGCTTCAGTCCGAAGATGGGGACAGAAGCGAGAAGACTGCCACCTGCAAAGCGGTGTCCCATGACGTACGAGTCACGCCGGCTCGGTTGAGGGGATTTCCCGGAGGAGGGGTGCCGCAGCCGGCTGCTGACGAATCAGGCTTTGAGATTGGCCAGCAGCTGAGCCACTGCATCGGCATCGGGCGCATAGGGGCGCGCCGAGATGTAGGCCTCAAAATCGGCGATGCCCTCATCGGTCCGGCCCAATTGGGTTCGGAGTGCTCCTCGGTCTCGGAGTTCCTCGTACGCTCCCGGGTCGATGACCAAGAGGTACTCGACAGCACGCAAGGCTCCCTCAATGTTGCCTCGCCTGAGGTAGGAGGCTTTGAGGTTGTTGCACATCCGAAACAGCATGGCCGAGTTTGAGGTCGGGGCCACTGCATCCAGCCACAGGGCGTCTTCAACCTCTTGGCCAATGATCTGGTTCAGTCGCGCTCTCAAGTACCCAGGTCGATGCACCTCACCCTTGTGGAAGGGGTCAATGTAGAACCGGGGATCCGCCTGAGCGGGGGCCACAAGGAAATGGGTGGGGTAGGGAATGGGCAGAAGGACAAAGCCCGCTCTGCGAGCGATCTCGATGGCCACCAAGCTCAACAGCACTGGCAGACCTTTTCGGCGCTCGAGGACATGGTGCAGCAACGAGTTGTGAGGGGAGTCATAGGACTCGACATCGCCGGAGAAGCCATGGATCTCGAACAGGTGATGATTGAGTCGTGCCACGGCCTCAAAAGGAGAGGCGCTGCTCGGAATGTGAAGGCCTTCAGCGAGCCGGTCCAAGCGCTCAACAACGCGATCGGAGTCCACACCTGGGGTCTCCTCCGCTGAAATCAGCGAAGCAGCGCGATCGAGCGGTATCTCGTCGCGATAAAGTCGCACAAGGACCCGGAGCTCACTGTGCACAAGCTCTTGATTCTCCCGCAACCGCTGGCTCAGAATGCCCACGGATTTACTCCCACTTCCATCCTACGGGATCCCTGTACAAAAACTGGGCAAAGCGTGTGTATGCGGCGCTGGATGACTGTCCTAAAGCTCGGCGCGCGAGGGGATTTCGCGGATCAGGCCCAGATGGACTTCCCGTTCCCCGCCCTCCAAGTTGGAAAACGGGAAGCCACACGTCTTGCCTGGGCCGAGACGTGGTCCACAACAAAGGGACCGTACGTTGTGACCTGCTCCGGTGCGGCCGGTTCCATCAGTTTCGTAAAGGACGTGTCAGCGACTCAGGATGGTGTCGATACGGGCCATGATGGACTTGTCGAGTCGCTCCATGACGGCCAAGGAACCCAGGTTTTCCTCAAGCTGGCTGAGGCGAGAAGCACCCATAATCACAGTACTGACGTGGGGGTGCATGGCTGTCCAAGCCAATGCGAGTTGGGCCATGCTGCAGCCCAATTCCTCGGCAATCGCAGCGAGGGAGCGAACCTTGGCGATCTTCTCGTCATCCAAGACCAACTCCGAGAGCCAGCTCCACTGTTCGCTCGCAAGTCTTGAGCCCTCGGGGATTCCATCGTTGTATTTGCCGGTGAGTACGCCACTTGCAAGCGGGCTCCACGTGGTGGTTCCAAGCCCGTGGTTTTTGATGTGCTCAGCGAGCTCGTTCTCGACCCGTTCTCGGCAGAACATGTGGTACTGCGGCTGCTCCATCTGAGGCTTTTCGAGGCCCCATTTCTCGCAGACGTCGTAGGCACCTTGGAGCTGCTCAGCGGTCCACTCGCTGGTGCCCCAATAGAGAATTTTACCCTGCTGAATCAGGGTATTCATGGTGCGAACGGTCTCTTCAACGGGGGTCTCGGGATCGGGTCTGTGGCAGAAGTAGAGATCCAGATAGTCGAGTTGAAGTCGACCCAGCGCAGCATTGCAGGCCTCCACAATGTGCTTCCGGTTCAAACCGGTATCGTTCGGGCCATCGCCTCCCCAGAAGACCTTCGAGGAAATGACGAGTTGCTCTCGAGGAAGTTGACTCAGAATTCTTCCCAAGACGATCTCAGCCTGGCCGCGCCCATAGGCTTCCGCAGAGTCGATGAAGTTGATGCCGTTCTCAAAGGCATAGAGAACGCATTCTTTGGCGGTGGCCTCGTCGACAATGTCGCCGTAGGTGGCCCAGGAGCCGAGTGAGAAGGTTGAGACCTTGAGCCCACTTCCGCCTAAGCGTCGATAGGTCATTTCCATACTGAACTCCAATGTCGGTTTTCAAACCCTTAGCCGGTGCACAAGAGGGGCTCCACTGTGGTAGATCTCGGTCTCAATTCAGCAAGGGCTTTGGGAATGCAGACGAGGGAAGTCAAGAGTGTCGAGGACGCAATTGCACTGGTGAATGAGCGGCAGTTGAGTCACGTGAAAGTCGGTGTATTCGATATGGATGGTGTTCTTCGCGGCAAGTACATGTCTCGGGAAAAGTTCATCTCCTCCTTGAAGAAGGGATTCGGATTCTGTGACGTGGTTCTTGGCTGGGATTCCGATGATCAGCTCTATGACAATGTGAACTTCACGGGATGGCACACCGGCTACCCTGACGCTCCGGTGCGTCTCTTGCCGGAGACATGCAGAGAGCTGCCTTGGGAGTCGACGGTGTTTTTTCTCGGTGAGTTTTCCGATCAAGCGGAGCCCCTGTGTCCGCGAGGAACCCTGAGGAAGGCGGTGGCCAAGGCCGCAGAGATGGGTCTGGTCGCTTCAGCCGCCGTCGAGTACGAATTTTTTGTCTTTGATGAGACTCCAGACTCCGTGCGTGAGAAGGGCTACCGCAACCTCCGGCCAATTGCTCCAGGCAACTTTGGCTACTCGGTGATTCGCAATTCGGGAGATTCGGATCTTTACGAAACGATTCTTCAGAATGCAGAGGTCATGGATTTTCCCATTGAGGGCCTTCATGAAGAAACGGGGCCTGGAGTGTTGGAGGCTGCGATAGCGGTTGACACCATTCTGTCTGCAGCGGACAAGGCGGCCCTCTTCAAGACCTTCACCAAGGTCCTCTGTCAAAAAGCCGGTTTGATGGCCTGTTTTATGGCGAAGTGGTCTCCGGATTACCCGGGACAAAGCGGCCACATTCACATCAGTCTGCAGAACAAGGATGGAAGTTCGGCCTTTTTCGACGAATCCGCCAGCGATGGGATGACACCGGTCATGCGCTCGTTCGTGGCAGGGTGCCAGCAGCTCATGCCCGAGATGCTGGCCATGGTTGCTCCCACCGTGAATGCGTTTTCTCGAATGGTACCGGGGGCTTGGGCCCCAACCAATGCCACTTGGGGCGTGGAGAACCGAACGTGTGCGTTGAGGGTCATCCAAGGAAGCCCCAAGAGCCAGCGTCTGGAGTACCGGGTGGCTGCGGCAGACCAGAATCCCTACCTTGCTTTGGCCGCTGTCTTGGCCAGTGGACTCTATGGGATTGAGAACAACCTGGAACTCGGTCCTGGACTTGTCGGAAATGCCTACGACCAGCCCAGTGAACCCCATCTTGCGCTGCCGAAGACTCTCTGGGAGGCGGCAGACCGATTTGAGTCCTCGCATGCCGCAAGAGCAATGTGGGGAGAAGACTTCGTCTCTCACTACGCAGCTTCACGGCGCTGGGAGGAGAGGGAGTTTCGAAGGGCGATTACGGACTGGGAGCTGTCTCGGTATTTTGAGATCATTTAGGGGGCTGCATGAATTTTGAGGTTCGCTCACCGGGTTCTGGAGAGGTGCTCCTGACCCGACCGTTCGCCACAGCGGCAGAATCAGAAAGGGTGTTGGCTCTGTCGGAGGCCGCCAAGGCACAATGGCGAGGCCTGTCCTTGGAGAGACGGCTGGCGCTGGTGGAGAAAATGGTTGAACACTTCTCGAGTCGAGAGGCTCAACTGGGTCGAGAACTGAGTGAGCAGATGGGTCGACCCCTCAGCCAGACGGCAGGAGAAATTCGAGGTTTTGCCCACCGGGCCAAAACGATGATGCGCCTGGCTCCGGAAGCGCTAGCGGACGAGAAGGTGGGTGACAAGCAGGGCTTTGTTCGCTTCATTCGTCACGAGCCACTCGGGTGTGTTTTGGTCTTAGCGCCCTGGAATTACCCCTACCTCTGCGCAGTCAATGCCGTAGTGCCTGCACTTCTTGCGGGGAACACCGTCGTTCTGAAGCACTCCGACCAGACCCCGTTGTGTGCGGAGAGGCTCCAAGAGTCCGCCGATGCCGCAGGATTTCCAGCGGGCGTTTTCCAGACACTCCATGCCTCCCACGAGCGTGTGGCGAAGTTGGTTGCTGACCATCGTGTGAATTTTGTCGCCTTCACGGGCTCCGTAGAGGGTGGGCGAGCGGTTCATCGGGCAGCTGCGGGTCATTTCAAGGCTGTAGGCCTGGAGCTGGGCGGCAAGGACCCCGCCTACATTCGTGCCGACGCTGACCCCGTTTGGGCGGGTGCCAATGTCGCGGAAGGGGCGTTTTTCAATTCGGGGCAGAGCTGCTGTGCAATCGAGCGGGTGTACGTCCACGAATCGATCTACGACGCGGTGTTGGCTGCCATGGTCAACGAGGCGAAAAAGCTGATTTTGGGCGATCCTCTGCTTCCAGACACCACCCTGGGTCCCATGGTTCGAACCGAGGCTGCGGACAGACTGAGGGGTCAAATCCAGGAGGCTGTAGAGGCAGGCGCGCGAATGTTGGTGGACCCGGAGGAGTTCCCGGCCTCGCAAGCAGGCACGCCCTATTTGGCGCCACAAATACTCGTTGACGTGAACCATGACATGGCCATCATGCGCGATGAGAGCTTTGGACCCGTAGTTGGAGTCATGAAGGTTGCGTCGGATGAGGAGGCTTTGGCCTTGATGAATGACTCCAACTATGGACTCACAGCCTCGATTTGGACCGAGGACCTCGAGAGAGCCATGGAACTCGCGGAGTCGTTGGAGACCGGAACTGTGTTTCTCAACCGCTGTGACTACCTGGACCCGGAGCTGGCTTGGGTGGGGGTCAAGAACTCGGGTCGAGGGTGCACGTTGTCTCGCTTGGGTTTCGGTCCGATGACCCGACCCAAGTCCTTTCACTTCAGAATCCAACACTAAGGAGAGACTCAATGGCCTTCAACTGGGAAGACATGGTGGGAACCTGGAACTACCCAACAGCCATTCGTTTTGGGGCGGGACGGGTGGCTGAACTTCCAGAGGCCTGTCGGGAACTGGGAATTCGTAGACCCTTGATTGTGACGGATGAAGGAATCGCAAAGCTTCCCATGGTCGATGAAATTCTGGCCATCCAGGAGGATGGTGGTGTTGCCTCTGGCTTGTTCTTTGGGATCTCTGGCAATCCAACAGGCGACCAGGTGGACGCCGGGGTTCAATTTCTTCGGGATCGGGATCACGACGGAGTGGTGGCACTCGGAGGTGGCTCGGCACTGGATGTGGGCAAAGCTGTGGCACTCATGGCACGCCAGAGTCGCCCGCTGTGGGATTTTGAGGACGCGGGAGACAACTGGAAGCGAGCTGACCCAGCGGGAATGGTGCCTGTCGTTGCCGTTCCGACGACTTCTGGCACGGGTTCAGAAGTGGGGCGCTGCTCCGTTATTGTGAACGCCACGGAAAAACGCAAGGTGCTGATCTTTCACCCCGGTATCCTGCCCGAGAGGGTCATCTGTGATCCGCTTCTCAGTGCTGGACTCCCTCCGGCGCTGACTGCAGCGGTTGGAATGGACGCCCTGTCTCACAATTTGGAGGCTTACTGCGCTCCCGGCTTCCACCCGATGGCCGATGGTATCGCTCTGGAGGGAATGCGGCTGGTCCATGATTTTCTGGAAGCCGCAGTGAACGATGGACTCGATATTGCGGCACGCTCGGGGATGATGCTTGCATCGACTATGGGAGCGACGGCCTTTCAGAAAGGGCTTGGAGCCATGCATGCGATGAGCCATCCCATTGGAGGGGTGCTGGGTGCCCACCATGGTCTGACCAATGCAGTGGTCATGCCCTATGTGCTGAAGTTCAATGAGTCGGTCATCGGTACGAAAATGGACACGCTGTCGAGCTTTCTGGGCCTGTCGAAAAAGGGAACGACCGGTGTCATCGACTGGGTGCTGGGCCTGCGAGAGCGTCTGGGAATACCCCACACGCTCAGCGATCTTGGGGTGAAGCCGGAGGGAATTCCGTTGCTCGCCCAGATGGCGGTGGTGGACCCCACAGCCTCGGGCAATCCCGTTTCAGCGACCCAGGCGGATTACGAGAGGCTGTTCCATGCGAGCCTCGAGGGGCGAGTCTGAATGCGGATCTTGATCCTCAAGATGGGGACGACTGAACCGGTCGTGGTGGAGCGTTTCGGGGATTATGATGATTGGTTTCGTGTGGTCTTCGAGGGCTTGGGCTGTGAGGTAGAGGTTCTTCCTGTTTTTGCCGGTGCGCCTCTTCCCGATTCTCTTGACGCCGATGCACTCGTACTGACGGGGTCCCCTCTGTCGGTTCGCGATGAGGAGTCGTGGATGGCAGAGGTTGGGCAGTGGACCCTCGAACACGTGCGTCAGTGTGTACCTGTGTTGGCGATTTGCTTTGGCCACCAGTTGATTGGAGAATGCCTGGGGTCCAGGGTTGAGGAAAACCCCAAGGGACCCGAGTGGGGAAGCATTTCGGTGAAGGTGGCCGAGGACCCGCTCTTTCGAGGTTTGCCCTCGATCGTGTCTGTTCAAGCCAGTCATCGCGATGTGTTGACTCAGCTCCCAGAGGGGGCTTGCCTCTTGGCAAGCAACGCCAATACCGAGATTCAAGCCTATGGCTGGGGAGAGTATCTTCGAGCCATCCAGTTTCATCCCGAAGCCTCAGCGGAGGTCATCGGGGCTCTGCTTTCCGCTCGAGGGCTGCCAGGAGCCATCTCCGAGAGTGACCATGGAGTGCAGATTCTGTCCAACTGGGTCGCACACTGGGTACAGGCTTCCCGGTGATCCTCGAGCGAATGGACTCACCCTTGGGCGACCTGTTGCTCTTGGAAGAAAACGATGAACTCATCGGTCTGGCCTTCTTTCACCGCTGGGAGCGCGTGAGGGCGGACCTCGAACGCCATCGCGGAGCCCTCAAACCGTTCACGTCTGGAGAGACCCGCGCACGAACCGCAGTGAAGGCGTATTTTTCGGGAGAACTTGACGCTCTGCAGCGGATTGCATGGGGGATCAAAGGAACGCGCTTTCAGGAGTCGGTTTGGTGTGCACTTCAGAAAATCCCGGTTGGTCAGACCTGGACGTATGCCGAACTGGCGTCGAGCTTGGGTCGTCCGAACAGCTATCGAGCGGTCGCCAATGCAGTGGGAGCCAACCCCGTTTCCATTGTTCTTCCCTGTCATCGGGTGGTGGGTTCCAGCGGTGACCTGACGGGCTACGGTGGAGGGCTACAGCGAAAAACCTGGTTGCTCCAACACGAAGGAGTCGACGTTTAGGCACCCGATGAGATAGCAAGAGGGCATGTCAGTTCGACTCACATCCTTTAGTCACGGCGCTGGTTGAGCGTGCAAGCTCCGTCCAGAGGAGCTCGCGCAAGTTTTGCGCAGTCTGCCAGCATTTTCCGATGACCGTGTCCTCGTGGGCCCCGAAACCCGCGACGATGGAGCAGTGTATCTGCTCGATGAAAACACCGCATTGGTGGTGACAACGGATTTCTTTACCCCAGTGGTCGATGATGCCACTGACTTCGGACGCGTGGCGGCAGCCAACGCCATCTCCGATATTTATGCCTGCGGGGCTCGGCCCATTTTGGCCTTGAATCTGGTGGCTTTTCCAGCACGCACGCTGCCGATGGATCTTCTTGCTGAGATCCTGCAGGGCGGAGCCTCGGTGGCGATGGAAGCGGGAATTCCGATCGTGGGCGGCCATTCGATTGATGACGCCGAACCCAAATATGGGCTCGTCGTGGTGGGTTTGGTCCATCCAGAGGCCGTTCTCACGAATGCTGGAGGGCAGCCGGGGGATGCATTGATCCTCACCAAACCTCTTGGCTCTGGCGTACTGACCACGGCGATCAAGCGCGATCTCGCCTCGGATTCAGAAATCAAAACGGTTACCGAGCTGATGGCGACGCTCAATCGCGCTGCAGGTGAGGTCTTTGCGAGGCACGCGAAATCTGTGAATGCGTTGACCGATATCACAGGTTTCGGGCTCTTGGGACACCTCCACGAGATGTTGGAGCCGGGACAACTGTCCGCCTCCATTCAACTCTCGAAGGTCCCGATTCTGGAGCAGGCTCGTCGGCATGCGGCCAACGGTGTCGTTCCAGGCGGATCCAAAGCCAACCTGGCGGCGGTTGATGACCGAGTTCGACGCGTCGGCAGCGTCACGAATCTGGACATGCAGCTTCTAGCGGACGCCCAAACCTCAGGAGGACTCCTGGCTGCGGTGAAGGCGGAGGAAGCCGAAACGTTGGTCCAGGAACTCTTGGAGGCGGGGGCTCCCTGTGCGGCAATCATCGGTCGATTAGCGGCCGGTCCAGTGGGCATCTCTGTTGAAGATTAGGCGCGTCCTCTGGACACAAATGCGGACGCACACACCACCCCGCTGAGACTGGCGACGAGAAGAACAACCAGTTCCATTTGACCCATTCCTGTGCCGCCTTTGGTCAGGAGATCGCGCAAGACCTCAGAGCTGATCCACCAGTCTGGCTCGGGTCGTCCTTGCATGCGATACGCTGTGCGGATGCCTTTCATCCGTATGAAGTAGATCGCAGCCAGAGTGCTGAGTACTGCGAATACGGGGGTCACTAAGGACAGGTAGTCGGTTCGCGAGCTGGCACTTTGGCGCATGACTGCTGCGCCGACGAAGGACACGGCGAAGGCAAATAGAAATGAGGGGACCTCGTGCATCACCACTGCATTTTCGATCCAAAACCAGGTGCCTCCTCCGAAGAAGGTCATGCCCAAGATGAGCGGTACCCATTCCTCTTTCGAGGATTTGGGGGGAGGAGAGGGGGGCTCACCCATGGACCACTCTTTCTCGCAGCAGGCGTCGCATCACTTTGTTGGAGGCCGTTCGAGGAAGTTTCTCGATTTCCAAGACCGAGTGGACTTTGAACAGGGGATTGAGTTGAGTTCGAATCCGGTTTTGAATCGCAGCATGCAAGTCGTCGAGTGTCTCCTTCCTGTCCGAGGAACGGACCACAAAAATGACGAGCTGGGAGGGGCCGCCCCCTGGAGGAGAGACAGCCACCGCGGCACACTCCCTCACACCCGTGACCGTACTCGCACGTTCGATTTCTGCGGAGCTGACCTTGATTCCTCCTAAGTTCATGGTGTCATCCACACGTCCCATGGCGCGGTAGAACCCTCCAGGAAAGGCGGTGATTTGGTCTCCGTGTCGTCGGAGTGTTTCCCCCTGGGGCCCTGGGGGCATTCCCTGAAAATAGACGGTGTGGTGGTCTCGATTCAGAAGGGTCTGAGAACTGCCCAGCATGGGGGGGAGAAGAGCGACTTCTCCGTTGTCTACCGGCTGTCCCTCCTCGTTGATGAGCAGAAAGTTAAGGCCGAGTGCCGGAGTGCTGAAGGCCGAGGGAACTTGAGCCTGCACGCGGCTTCCACAGATGTAGCCACCGCCAATTTCAGTTCCCCCACAGTATTCAACAACGGGTTGGTAGCCTGCTTGGGCCATCAACCAATGCATTTCCTCCGATTTTGAAGCCTCTCCCGTCGAAGAAAAGGTGCGGATTGCAGACCAATCCACATCCCGGGTCGCATTCGTACTCTTCCAGGCCCGCACAAGACTGGGGACGACTCCGAGCATGGTCACACCGGCTTGCTCGACGAAACGACAGAACCCAGACCCGGATGGGATGCCCTCGTAGAGCGCGATCGTCGCCCCATTGAGGAGACTGGCGTAGATCAGCCAGGGGCCCATCATCCAACCCAGGTTGGTAGGCCAACAGACAACGTCTCCCTCCTGGATGTCATGATGCCCCCAGCCATCAGCAGCGGCCTTGATCGGTGTCAGGTGCGTCCAGCCGATGGCCTTCGGTGTGCCTGTGGTCCCTGAGGAAAACAGGATGTTGGTGAGCGCCTGCGCATCGAATACGGGAACAGGGAAAGGAGGCCTCGGCTTGGCAGGAAGAAAATCGTGCCAAGCCAGGTCGCCCTCTCGGAGTGTGGCGGAGGAGGTCTCTCTTGCAAAGAGAACAATGGCGGTGGGGGCTTCAGCCTCCACAACCCGCTGGTAGAGAGGAATCTCCCTCCCCCCTCGCAGGATCACATCTTGGGTGAAGATGCCTCTTGCTTTTGAGATCTCCAGTCGGGTTTGAATCTCTGCAGGCGCAAACGAGTCGGCAATGGACACCACAACGCATCCGGCGAGAACACAACCCAAATAAATCACCACACTCTCGCAGGTCATCGGCATATCGATGGCAATGGCGTCACCGGGCTGAAAGCCGGCTTCAGTCAGCCCCCAGGCCACGGACTCCGCCTGTCGCTGTAGCTCAGCGAGTGTCATGCTCTGGAGCTCGGAGTCTTCACCTGCCCAGATGAGTGCGGTTCGATCGAGGGAACGCCCGGCAAAACAGGACAGTCCAATGTTCAGTTGCATCCCAGGAAACCAACGGGGGTGTTCCGGACCTTCCTGAGTGTCGAGCACTTTCACCGGCGGAACTTCGGGTTGGATGCCCAACACGTCCAGGAGAAGCGAGCCGAACCACTCCGGGTCCTGAACGGTGGCTGCATGGAAGGCGCTGAAGTGCCGACCGTGCAGGTGAGGCCCGAGGTTGCTCGTTTCGATGTCTCTCGCAGTGGGAACCCAGCAAGGAGGCGGTCCTTTCTCCTGCTCGTTCCAGTCCGCAAAACACAGACGGTGCAGAAGCTGATGGAGTTCGAAGGGGTGTTCGGGACGAAGTATGGACTTTGCGAGGTGCATCCATCGATTCGGAGGGCTAGCTTCCGACTGCAGAATTTCCTCGATGCGGTGAGCATCATCGGAATCAAGTCCGGCCTCGATGAGTTCCTTGGCTGCCATGGGTATCTCCTTATCTCCTGTAAGTCGGAGTGGGATGCACGGCTTCCTCAGACCCGATACCCCAACCGCAGTGAGGTTGTATGCCAGTCGTAAAGGTCGATGAGTTTCGTGAGTATCTCCTGGACCTCCAGGATCGGATCTGCGCGGCTGCAGAGGATTTCGAGGAGAGCGCCCGGTTTCATCGGGATCACCTTGAGGGGGAGCGCAAGGGGTTTGCTCGCCCGAGAGTGCTCTCCGGCGGGAAAGTCTTTGAGCGGGCCGCAGTGAGCTTCTCGTGGAGCGGCGGGGAGGAACTCTCTCCCGCAGCCACCCTCACGCGGCCGCAGTTGCGTGGAAAGGCCTATCAAGCGGTAAGTCTCTCGATGATCTTTCATCCGCTCAATCCGCACGCACCCACGTCGCACATGAATCTCCGGCTTTTTGTTGCCGGGGAAGGGGCGGATAGCCATTGGTGGTTTGGGGGTGGGTTCGACCTCACGCCGATCTACGGAGTCGATGCCGATGCAATCCGGTGGCATCAGGCGGCGAGAGATGCGCTTCAGCCTTTCGGTGAACAGGTCTACCCGGAGATGAAAGCCGCCTGCGATGAGTACTTTTACCTCAGGCATCGCCAAGAACCTCGCGGCATTGGCGGGGTGTTCTACGACGATCTCAACAGCGGTGGTTTTGAACGCTGCAGGGACCTCTCGATGGCAGTCGGGGAGGCTTTTTTAGGCACCTATTTTGCGATTGTCCGAGAGCGTTCAACGGTCCCTTATGGCGAGTCAGAGCGACGCTTTCAGCTGGAGCGCAGAGGTCGCTATGTGGAGTTCAATCTGTTGCAAGACCGTGGGACATTGTACGGGCTGCAGGCTGGGGCTCGCGTCGAGTCGGTCCTGGCGAGCATGCCCCCTACGGTTCAGTGGGCGTACGACCGAAAAGAAAAGCCCGGCTCCAGGGAAGCCGAGCTCTACACGCGGTACTTGGTCCCGAGGGACTGGGCAGACATGCCCCTACTTTGACCACCGCCAATCGGGCGGACTGGCGATGAAGGAGGCAAAGATCAACCCGATTGCGGCCAAGACGTGGCCGTGCCACATCGCACCCCCGCCCGTGATGTGTGTCCAAGCCATCATCGGACCGGCAGCAAAGGGCACTGCACACACCATGAACAGGGTCTCTTTCGGATAGTCGTGCATCGCAGTGGTTACCGAGAGAATCATCAGGCAGATCACCACGCAGGTCACGATGATGTAGAGCGGGTCAAAGTCTTTCGGCTCGGTGCGCATTGCGGAGACCGCCATCAGGCCGAAGAAGAGGGCGACGCCGGCGTTGGCGAGTTTTCCAGGGAAGCTGGCAGCAAAGGGTACGTGTTCACTCATGGTGCAACTCCTTAGTGGCAGCTTAACCGCCTGCCGCAGGGAACAAATAAATCCCGTTGCTTTTTTCGTCCTCCCAGCCCGATCTGACTATTCCTGCATGTTTCGTGCTACCCTCTGTGGCCTATGCGTCGTCTCTCTTTGACCGGTTTACTACTTCTCTTTGGCGCAGTCTCCGCAAGTGGGATTGCTGAGGCATCCGGCTTTATCCAGAGCATGCAGCTTCATGAGAAAGCCATGAGGGCTCGTGGTGCGGGGGACTTGCCCGCTGCGATTCAGGCGGCGGAGGCGGAGCTCGCAGTGGTCAATCAGCACATGCCGGGGGATGCCATGCACCTCGGGCGTGTGCTCCCATTTCTGGGAGAACTTTATCTTGAGGCGCAGCGTTTCTCGGATGCAGAGGGTGTCTTTGCTCGAGCACTTGAACTTCGACTCGCGGAGGCAGGCGCCGCTTCTGGGGATGCTGCAGGCCTTCGCTCTCGGATGGGCGAGTGTCGGTTAGGGGTGGGCGACAACGAGGCGGCGGTGGACTTTTTCGAGAAGGCTGTGGCTGTCTTTGTCTCGAAGGGCGACGCCTATGATCTGCCAAGAGCGCGAACGCTTGAGTTGATGGCTCGAGGCCTCGATGAACTTGAACAAACCGATGGGGCCCGAAAAGCCAGGTCGGAGGCGCTGCGCGTGTACTTGAGAACCTGGGATGAGGACGATCCGAGGGTTGTTGAAGCCAAAGCGCGTCTGGCGGAGTGAACCCCAAGGGTTGGAAGCACGCGCAGGGCGTCAGGGGGCCAAGGGCTTCGAGGACCGGGGAAGGATGCAGTTGACGCTGGATGGGGGATGTATCGGGCTGCACTCTCGAACGCGGACATGCGGGTGTGGGATCATGGATTGAACCCGCGGAACCCCCTGAGCTCGAGGCCGTAGTGGAACAAACCGCCTGAGGCCCACCGCGATGAGGACCGTGCAGCAGGCTGTCGGTTGCTCACGGGTAGGGTGAGCGTTTTAGGAGGGCGCCTCTTCTGTACATCGCCTTTGAAAAAGCCAACTCAAAGGCAGAAGGAGAAGAGCCCAGGACCCAGGAGCGTGGCCGGCTGCACCCGAGCAAGCACACCCCGCGGCCACCGGACTCTCACCCGTTGCGCCTGTGTCCATGCCACCGGTGTCTTCGACGCAGTCGGGGTCGACCTCATCGCAGTACAGGTCACACAGGCCGTCATCGTAGTGGCCGTTGATGGAGCAGAAGTCGGTGGTTCCATGGACCTCTTCAACGTTCTCTAAAATCCAAGGCATCAGAGTGTCGATGCGGGTGCTCCCCCCGGTCACCTGACAGTTGACGTCTCCCCAGGAGTGAACGCCAGCCTGAATCCACTCCCCATCCTCCTCAAGAAATACCGGCCCTCCAGAGTCGCCGCTGCAGATATTGGCCTGATTGGGATTGGTTACCGAATTGGAAATCAGAAACATGTTGGTGCGGGAATCCAGGGTCAGATCCGCGGATCGCTTGATGCCGGAAACACCGTTCGAACCCGCGCTGTCAGTACCCCATCCCACGCTCTTCATCGGGGCCCCAAGCTCGACTTTCTTGAGGTTACCGCTCCAGATTCGCATGGGTTCGTACGGTGCGTCTTCGGACAGTACAAGAATCCCAGCGTCGTATTTGTTCTGGCTCGCATCCGGACTGGATTGGTAGTCAGGGTGCATCACTGCGTTGTCGAGTGCCGCAGCAAACTCAATGTTGTCATCGCTTGTGCCGAAGAACGCCTTGCCAAATTCAACCACGAGATCCAAGGGGAGGTCTCCGCCACAATGTGCGGCAGTCAGCACAATTTTGGGAGTGATGAGGTTTCCTGTGCAGGCGATGAAGGCCGATGTTTCTGTACCGGCTCCGAGTCCGACCACGGAATCAAAGCCACGTTCTTTGACCCCGTTGACGATGGGAGGCGGGGCGGATGAGGCGTAGGCTGTCGCGGAGGGCAAGGCGAGACCGAGCAGAAGTGCTAATAGGGGGCTGCGCTTACCGGGGTTTCGAATCCTCATGAGTGCTCCATCAAACTCTTTTGGGCGTGAACTATGACACTGACTCAACGTTATCCCGGGGCAGCGGTGGTGACTGGGGCTTCCGCAGGAATCGGCGAATCTTTTGCGAATGCGCTTGCCGCTGAGGGGGTGCCCCTTGTCCTTGTGGCTCGGCGTAAAGACCGGCTGGAGTCCCTCGCGGAACGTCTGCGCAACGAGTACGACGTCGATGTCTGGGTTGCTGCATTGGACCTGACGGAGCCGGGCGCCGTGACTTCACTGAGGGCGTTCACCGATGGTGAAGGCATCCAGGTGGGGATGGTGGTCAACAATGCGGGCTTTGGAAGCTTTGGTCGCCATGACACGGTGGAGAGCGCTCACTATTCGAAAATGGTCGACTTGAACTGCAAGGTTCCGACGGAAATTGCAGATGCCTACCTGAAAGACATGCTGGAGCGGAAATCTGGGGCGTTGATCTTCGTGGCGAGCACAGCCGCCTACCAGGCCGTGCCCTACATGTCTGCCTACGCCGCAACCAAGGCCTACAACCTGATTTTGGCGGAGGGTTTAGCGCAGGAGTACCGAGGAACGGGTGTTGACGTTTTGGCCGTGAGTCCGGGATTCACAGAGACGGAGTTTGCAGAGGCAGCCTCCGTCGATGCCCGTGCCCCAGGCCTTTTGGTGGGCTACCCCGACGGTGTTGTTCGGCAGGCCCTTCGTGCACTGGGGAACCGGCCGAGCACCATTCATGGGTGGCTGAATTGGATTTTGAATTCCACATCGCGACTCTTTCCGCGCTGGATCGTGGGTCGATTGGTGGGAAATGCCATCTATCGCTCCAGTCCCCGATTGAGATCAGAGAGGCACCGAGAGGTTTAATTGTCGTCCTCCGTCAGCGGTTTTTGGGGTGTTGCGCCCGCAGAATTCTGATCGTTTCAGGACGCGGGGGGTATGGTTTAGGCACGAGTCACGACGGCACGCGTGGGAGGTCTTTTGGCGGGCACAGCCAAAGGGAAGCACAGCAGAGCGGGCTACGTGGGGTTGGTTTTCGCCATCCACCGCGGGAAGCACAGTGGCCGGCTTGTTTTGAGCCGAGGACGGCGCTCTCGTGAACTGTTCTTCCTGTGCGGCCGCCCGGTTCTGTACCGTTCCAATCTTCCCGAGGAGGGTCTTGCTCAGACCTTGGTGCAGAGCGATGTGCTTCCCGAAAGTCGGGTCAAGTGGATCGCGGAAAAGCTGTCCCCGGATGAGCGCCTTGAGGAGGCGCTTGTTCTCTCCGGCTCACTGAGCGAGGAACAACTTGAGGAGCATCGGCTCGCACGCACCAAGCCCGGTGTTTCAGAGGCCTTGTCTTGGAACAACGGGACATGGGAATTCCATGCGTTGCCTGCCGAGTTCTCCCGGCTGTATGACACCGAACTCTTGAGGTCGGACACGGCCCTGGCATCCTTGTGGCACGGAGTGAGCAAGCACGTGACCACCGACGAGGTCCTTCCGTTTGTCACCGACAGCACGAAAGGGCCGTTGTTGTTGACGGACGTCGCTCCGGAGATCATCGCTGGCCTCGGACTTCCCGATTCTTTCGCAGACTTTCAGAGCGCTGTGGGGGATGGAGCCAGCGTCGAGGACGTCTTTCGCTCCATTCCGGATTCCACGGGAGGGTTGTTCAAGCTGATCTGGATGCTGGAGTGCGGTGGAGTCGTGGCTCGGGAGAACGGTGCTTGGGATGAAACTCTGCAAGATCTTCTGGTGAGCGCCGCTCAAGGCGCCTCGAAGCCGTCGGATGGCGATGCAGAACCCGAGGCGCCAAAGGAAGCATCCCCACCCAAGAAAAAGACGACGAGGACCCGATCGGCCGCGAGGCGCCCCGATGTCAGCTCGTCTTCAGGCAAGCAGTCGGAGGCGTGGACCGAGGGTCAGATTGTGGGTGCCCATCAGGAGCGGATGGGGTGTGATTTTTATGCCTTTTTGGGCATCCCGGCGCCGAGTCCCCGAAAAGATGTGGACAAAGCGTGCAAGGAGCTTGCTCAAGCGTGGCGAAAGCTGGATTCGACACCGGGGATCAGCAGCGAAAATCGCCGTCTGTTGAAGGAACTGTTGGGGGGTGTGCAGCTGGTTTGGCGAACCCTGACGGATCCCAAACACAAGAGAGAATACGACCGGCGTCTGGACATGGGTCGAGCACCACTGGTGGAGTCGCGCTCGACGCGGTCTCCTGGAGAGGTGCCTCCCATTCCGAAGCGAGCGGAGAAAAAACCAGAGCCGGTGGAAGCACCTGAGAGCGAACCCCTCGAGCAGGCCAAAAGCTTGATTGCACAGGGAAAGTTCAAGGCCGCCGCTTCGGTCTTGGAGTCGGCGCGGATGGCCAATCCCTCGGACCCGGCCGTACTCGCAGAGTTGGGCTGGGCCAGCTGGAAGGGGCGCAAATGGGGTGCGGAAGAGGATGAGACGGCAGAAGAATACCTTCGCTTGGCCTTGACCTTTGAGCCTCAAAATACGCGGGCGATGGAGTTTTTAGCGCGGATCGCCATCGAGAAAGGCCAGAAGGACAAGGCGCAGCAGATCCTCAAGCGAATCATCAAGATCACCAGCGACTCGGAGTGGGCTCGAACCGCTCTGCTCTCTCTCCAAAAGGGCCATCGCACTGAAACAGTGTCCCGAAAGCGTGGGTTCTGGCGTGACAAGGGGAGCAAGCCGTGAGTCAACAGGTGGTTTTGGTCATCGATGAGGTCGTGGAGTCCGGTGCTTTCCTGACGGAGCGCTTTGAGGATCGTGAGCAGATTCGAGTCGAGGTGCTCAAGGACCCTAGACGCGGCATGGCAGCAGTCGAGGAGCACCAGCCCGTACTGGTCATCGTCGGTGCGGACACGCTGGATGCCCGCGACCTTTGCAAAGCCATTCGAGGAAGCCAGTGGGCCAACACACCCCTTGCAATGGTGTGCGAGGGGCGAGCTCCTATCTGGATGATCGAGCACGCCTTCTCGAAGGAGCGTGCAGACTACTACGCCCGACGACCGCTTCGAAACGGAGCGCTCGAGGAGGTCTTTGCCCAAATCACAGACGCTGTGGCGGTGGCCGAGGAGGGCCTGTCCACCCCCGAGGAATCGAAACAGAGTTCATCGAACACTGAGGGTGCCGCCATTGCGACTCTGGAGGCGAAGCTTGCCAAACTGGAGGTTGAAAACGAAGGCCTGCGTGCGAAGATTGATGATCTTGAGAGCGCCGTGTCTCTTGAAGATGAGGCGACCGAGGAGGTAGCTGGTCTTCGGGAGGAGAGCGAAGCTCGCCAGACCACCATTGAAACGCTCTCGCAGGAACTGGAACAGGCTCGCAAGGCCCTCAACGAACTCCGTGAGCAGTATGAGCAGCAAGTCTCGGATGTCGAGCGCCTTCAGAGGGAGAATGACGAGTTTCGACAAGGTCTGGAGTCCTCGAACGAGCAAGTGGCCCTCGAGTTGTCGGAACTCAAACGGGAGCTTGAGGCATCGCAGCAGGCAATGTCAGAAACGCAAGCAACGCACGCGAACCAAGCTGCAGATTTTGAGAACGAAAAGCAAGGGTTGGAGCAGAAGAACCGTGAGTTCGAGGAGGCACTGGCGTTGCTCCGGGAGGAGCGTGATGCAGCAGTAGAGGGCCAGTCGGGCTTGATGGAACAGCACCAAGCTGAACTGGAACAGCTCAAGGAAGACCACGAGGCTGCCGTCGAGAGCCTCCGAGAGGAGGGCTCCACACTTCGAGCAGAAATGCAGTCGGCTGCTGAAGAAGAACTGAACAAAGCCCGCGCGGAGTGGGAACAGCAAAGAGCGGAAAAAGAACAGTCGCTGGAGGCCGCGACCGCAAAACTCGAGGAGACGAACCAAGCCCTTCTGGAGGCCGAGAGAAGGGTGGAAGACGCCGAGACTCGGTCGATCCAAGAGCTCGAATCTCTTCGCGTCGAGATTCAACGAGGGGGAGAGGAGCTTGAGGCCGTCAGACACGAATTGGTGGCCGCCAAAACGGATGCAGACGCCGCACGAGCAAATGCCGAACGCGCTGCAAATGAGCAGTCCGAACTTAGGGAGGAATTGTCGAGTCTCGAGCAGTCTCGACAAGAACTGGAATTGGCCTTGCAGGCGGAGAGAACCCGAGCCGATGAGCAGGCGGGTCGACTCGAAACCGAAAAGACGCAGGCGCTTCAACAGCAGCATGAGGCATTTGAGGAGCAGGTTCGGGAGTTGACGGAACAGCACCAGACCCGAAATGAGGAGCTGCGCGAGCAAGCTACTCAAGCTGCAGCCGAATTGGAGGAGGCCTCCTCGAGGCTTTCCGCGGTGCAGGAAGAATTGGAAGCCAAGATTGCAGAGGCTGAGTCGCGCTACCAGTCTGCTCGAGAAGCTTCAGAGACCCAGCTGTCGGAACTCGAAGCACAGGTCGCTGCAGCGCAGGAAGAATCGAAAACAAAGATTGCAGCCGCGGAAGAGCGCTTCGAGGCAGACCGTGAGGAGTCCGCTGCAAGATTGGCAGACCTGGAGACGCAGTTCAACAGAGAGCGAGAGGAACTCCAAGCCAAGCTTACCGACGGCGATGCGAGGCATCGTGCAGCCCAGGAAGAGCTGACCGCCCAGCTCGCAGAAGTCGAGGCTCGCGTGGCCCGCGCTCAAGCAGAGGCGGCGGCAGATTTGGAGGAGGCCGAGGCGCGTGTCCGAACAGCGGAAGCCCAGGCCGAGCAAGATCGGGTGGAGGCTGAGGCTCGCCATCGGTTGGCTCGTGAGGAGGCAGCGGCTCAGCTTGCAGAAACCGAATCCCGCCTCGCGGTGGCTCAAGAGGAGTCGGCCGCCCAGCTCAGGGAAGTCGAGGCCCTTCATCGAGCCGCTCAGGAAGAATCGGCGTCAAACCTGGAGAAGATGGAGGCACGTCTTCAGGCGGCTGAAGAGGAGTCGAAATCCAAAGTTGCCGAGTTTGAGGCTCGTGCGCAGGCTGCGGAAGAAGCCGCTGCCGCTAGGCTAGGTGAGGCAGAAAAGTCTCGAGCGGATGCCCAGGAGGAGGCAAGAGCCGGTGCGCAGCGAATTCTGGAACTCGAGTCACAAGCCGCAGACCAGGTTGCTGCGCTTGAGAAGGCCATTGGTGCAACTCAGGAAGCAGAGATGCTGCTGAGCGAGGAGCAGAAAAAGCGCACCCAGGGCGAGGAGGAACTCGAGCGAGTTCGGGCAGAACTCACCGGGGCCGTCGCAGCTGTTGAGACGAGTTCTGCTCGGGTAAAGGAGCTCGAACAAACCGTTGACGAAGCAGCCAAAGGAGCGCTTGAGAGCCAGTCTCTGCAGCGCTCCATGCAGGCTCGTCTTGAGCAGGTGATGCAAGAGTTGGAGACCGCCCAGGATCGCGCCCTTCGACTGTCCGCTCAAATTGCGGAGAGGGACTCCATGCTCGAGCAGCGCTCTACGGAGTTGGAACAACGAAACAGCCGAGCACGCGAGATCGAGGATCAACTTCGAAGCGAGCAAATGCAGAAGGAAGAGCTTCAATCGCAGCTGGCCCGAGCTCAGCAAGAGGAGCAGAGCGCCAAGGACTCACTTGCAGCCGCTCAGCAGGTGCTTGACTCCAAAGTGGAGGAGGCCAAGCTCTCCTCGGAAGGTCAAGCACAAGAAATCGAGCAAGTGCGCCTCGCGCTTGCCGCCGCGGAGTTGGAGTCCCAGAAGGCTCGGGCCTCACTGGAATCCTTGAACCAAGAGCAGGTCGAGAGAGGAGAACAGCTCTCTCGACTTCAGGCAGAGCTGGAGACTGAGCGCAACAAGTCGAGGGATTTGGCTCAAGAGCAAGAGCGAGAGGCACATGACTTGGAACGGCTTCATACGGAGGCTTCCGATCTCCGAGGCCGTCTCGAGGAAGCCGAAAAACGAGCTGACCAAGCTGAAGTTCGCCACAAAGCCGCTCAAGATCTGTTGACGTCACTGCAGAGTGGGATGGATTCGGCGGAGGCCGAGGCCACGTCCAAGGCAGCAGAGAAACTTCAACTCGAAACCGAGCTTCGCCAGCTCCGTGAGAAACTTGATGCCACACTCGCAGTCTCACAGAAACAGGGCCTTGAACTCAGTGAGCTTCAGATAGAACTCGAGCAATCCAAGGAACAGCTGCGAAAGAGCCAGCAGGAAGCCGGAGCTGCGAGTGTCTCCGGAAATGAGGCTCTCCAAGCCAGCGAATCGGCTCTCGCAGCGGTTCGGGCAGAGCTGGAGCAGAAGCGCCTGGAGACGGATACCCAGAGGGAAGAGTCCGAGCGTCTGCAAGCGGCACAAGCACAACTCCAGCAGCAGCTGGCCATCGCCCAGCAGGCGCTCGCGTCTGCGGAATCAGGCAGCTCTTCTGCCCTCAAACAGGCGCAAGCAGAAACCTCGGAACTTCGGGTTCTTTTGGGGGAGCGAGGCAAAGAACTCGCGGAGGCGCAAGATGCTCTGGGCACAGCCAAATCGGAGTTGGAGGAGGCTCAAGCCTCTTTGAGTTCAGCCAAGTCGGAGTTGGTGGAGGCGCAGAAGCAATCTGTGCCAGCATCAGCGAATGCACCACAGGGAGGCGCCGAACTCCAGATGCGGCTCGCAGCTCAGGTTCAGACCCTTCGATCCGGACTCTCCACCCACAGGGGCCGGCTTACTGGAGACGAAGAACGGTGGCAAGAGGCCGAAATGGCCTTTGGTAAGGCCGTTCAGAGTCTGCTGTCTATGGTGCATCAAGCACCCAAATACAGCGACGGGATCTATTCCGTTTTGGGTGAGCTTCGCGGTATCCTCGACACTGGAAAGGAGATGGTCCAACGAAACCGCCAGCTTCTGGACTCCGAGGAGAATGCACTGAAAGATCTCGAGAAGTCTTTCTACGACTAAAATCAACGTGTTGTTGTTGAGACAGGGCTGGGAAAATGCTTCCCGGTCAACTAAGCAGTGTGCAGGTAAACACGCGTGAGCAAGACTCAGAAAATAGAAACGAATCTGGAGAGTGGGGAGCATTCCCCCGAGGGATGGGTGCGGCTCGTTTACACGCTTCAGGCCAGAGGCTTTTCTGGGACCCTGTCGCTGAAGAGTTCAAGCAAAGGGCGATATTTCCTCTTTCTGAAGGGCCAGCCGGTCGACTTTTGGAGCGATTTTAAGGAGGAAACCCTTGCAAGAACGCTTGCCAACGCGAAGTTGGTCACAGGAAACGTTCTGACGGACTTGGGAGATTCGGAGGCAGAGATCACCGTGGTGTCGGAGGGGCTTGTTGACGCAAAAGACCTCGAAAAACATCAGGCCCTGCGGCTCGAGAGAGGCCTCCAGGCAGCACTCGGTCAGCGTGCAGGCACATGGTCTTTGAATCCAGACAAATCCCTGGATTCTGTAGATGTTTCACCAGCCCTCCTTCCGACAGTCGATCTCTGGGATGTGCTCTGGAAGGGGACATTGGAGTCCCAGGATTCGGGGGAACTGTTGGCCTGGTGTGGGATTGATGGCCGTTCCTTTCGGCGTTCAGCCAAGGTGCAGCTCCCGTTTGTGGAGGCTGCCAACTTGGAGTTTCTGACCGGTCTGGAGGAGGAAGCCAATTTGGGTCAGCTCATTGGTCAAGGCTTGATCCGGCCCGATCACCTGCCTGCGCTTCTCTGGATTCTCACAGCGGCAGGAATTCTTGAGATTCAGGAGAAATCCGAGTCGTCTGGTGAGGAGTTGGCCCCCAAGCAGGCCGCTCCCGAGACCTCGCCGTCCCATTCTCCTGACCCGACCCTGGCGCCGATTTCCACCCCAGATGACGTCGACGGCTCTCCTTCATCTCAATCGTCCATCGGCAAGGGTGCAGGACCAACGATGTCCCGCACGCCTCTCCCGACCCAGCACCGCACCACCGGCAATCGCATCGAGGACCTTCGTCTGGAGCATGAGCGGCGAATGAACAAGGACTACTATGCGTTCTTGGGACTCAATCCAGACGCGGGGTCGAACGAGTTGCGCGAGGTTGCTCGAAGTCTCGCCCAGCGCATGAATGCGCTGAGTCGGTCCAGGGATTTGCCGGATGCCACGAGACAGCAGGTGCGTGACATGCTGGCCGGTGTTCAGAGGGTCTATGGGACGTTTACGGACCAGAAGAGAAAAGAGGACTACGATGCCCGGCTAAGGGCGGGGGAGGCTCCTCTCATTCGTGTGAGGACACGTCCAGGCTCGGTGCCCAACGCGGCGAGCTCGAGTCGCAACTTTCAGCTCGATCCCGAGGCTGAAAGCGGCGGAGGATGGGGATTGTTTCGCAAAGGCGGAAAACCATGAGAGCGCTTCCAAACGCATGGTTTTTGGGCGGCGACGAGAGCTATGAGTTTCTCAAGCAGCGACACGAGGGGCGTATCGAGCGGCTTGAGGTGCTGCCGCTGGAGTCTACGGACTCACCGGTTGTCCTGATTCTGGAGGTGAGTGAGGTCAATGGTCTGGAGAGCCTCCAGCAGCTTCGAGAAGATCGAGAGTTGGTCAGAAGTCCGTTGGCCCTCATCAGCAACCGTCGGCTGGGTGGACTGGCAACCCAGGCTCTTTTGTCGGAGGCTGACATTCGGTGGGTGATTCGTGGACCCCTGCAAGACGATCAGTTCCCGGAGTCGCTGAGTGCTCTCTTCGCGCCTTCAGCAGGGGTGGGTACAGGGGAGTTAGAGGCCGCTCAAGTGCTCGTCTCTGACCTCCAAGACGAGTTGAGAGAGGCCCTCTTGCAGCTTGAATTGCTTGAGAATGAGCGAGATGAAGGCTTGCAGAACCTGGAGCAGGTCGAGGAGGGCAAGCGGGCCCTGGCCGAGGAGTTGGGTGCCCTCGAGGTCTCCCTCAGGGAGGCTCAGGAGCAGGCAGCGATCTCTGCGGAACGAATTGAGGGTTTGGAGCGCAGTCTTCTCGATGCCCGTGAGGCAGGGGATCACAGTCGTGCTCAGATCGACGAACTCCGCATGGAAGTCCAGACAGCCCAGGAGGCTGCCGTTGAGCTGCAGCAGGAAAAAGAGGCCTTGGAGTCCCAGCTCTCGACCGCGCACGAACTTCACAGCGAGGTTCAGAAACATCTGGATGACGCGCTTGCGAGCCGGGACCGCCTCCGCGAGCAGTCGACTGAACTGGAAGAGCGTCTGAAGCAAGAGTCGGAACGTCTCGAGGAGAGAACACGCGAACGAGACGGTGCACTCTCGGAGATTGACCAGGCTGCGGAAGCGCTGGAGGCGGCTCGGTTGGCTTCGGAATCAACCGAGAAACGACTGACATCGGCACTCCAGGATGTGGAAGGTCAGTTGGACGCCAACCGGGCGGATTTGGAGCAGGTCCAGCAGAAGCTGCTCTCCGAACAAGAGGCTCACGAGGACTCGCGCAAGACGGCCTCGGAAAAAGTGGCGGATCTCGAGGCGACCAACGAGCAGCTCGCTGAAGCAAAGTCTGAACTTCAGGCGGAGTTGATGGAGACCAAGGCGTGGTCCATACAGGCTGAGCAGCAGATTGCGGAGGTCGAGGAAAATCTGCGCGAGCAGGAGGTTCACCTGAGGGATGCTCGCGCAGAAGCCGCTGAATCGCGAAGCCGTGCCGAGGCTCGAACGCTCGATGCAGAAAACGCCAGAAAAGATGCTGCGACGGCTGCTCTGGCGGTGGAGGAGGCCCAGGAGCGAACCCAACGCGCGGAGGAGGAGACGGCTTCCGCTTTGGAAGCCAAGAGGCGGGCTGAAGAACAGGCTGCTGCTTGGGCAGAGAAATCAGAGACTTCGGCACAGGAGGCTCAAGAAGCGGCAGTGCAGGCAGAGGCTGCGGCAAAAGCGCTGGAGGCGGCAGAACAGAAGCTGGCAGAGACGATGGAACTGGGGCGACAGCAAGCCCAGCGGATGGAGGCTGAACAACAAGCGGCGGATGAACAGTATGCGGCGCTCGAGGCCCAGCTCCAGAGCGAGCAGCAGAACCTGCAGAAGTTGGAACACGAACTCCGTGCAGCCCAAGAAGCGGTCCGAGAGGGCGAGTCCAATCTGAAGCTTCAGGAGAAGAAGAATCAGTCTCTGCAGGGCGCACTCCAAAAGGAAAGCGATCGACTCGCCGGTACCGAAAAAGACTTGGCAGAGGCTCAGGCTGCTCATGAAAGCGCACTGACCCAGGTCGCCGAAGTGCAGGAGGCGTTGGCCACGCAATCGGAGACGGTTCGGGCTCTCGAAGGGGAACTTGGCCAAGCGCAGGAAAATGCAGCGGAACAAACTGCAGCGCTCGCGGAGCTGGAGACAGCGCGAAAGAAGCTCAGAGAAGAGCTTGAAGAGTCTTCCTCTGCAGCAGAGAAAATGGCTGAGACACTCGAGTCACTCAAACAGGAGCACGATGCGCTCCAGGAGCATCAACACGAAGCGCTCCGAAAAGTTGCGGACCTGGAGAGAGACCTTGAGTCCAGTTCAGAAGAGAACACGGCGAACATTGAACAGCTCTCAGAGAGCCATCAGCGTATCGAGACCCTGAATGAATCTCTTGAACAGAGTCAGGAGAGAACGCGTGCCCTCGAGGTCAGTTTGCAAGAGGCACAGGAGGCGTCCGCACGGAGTGAGGAGCGTGCCCAGAAGCGCCAACGCGATCTGGAGGGGGCTGAGGCGAGTCTTGCTCAAGAAAAGGAGGTCCGGGAACTCATGGAGGCAAAGATCCAGTCTCTGGATCAGAGCGTTGAGGAGGCTCGGAGCCAGGTCATTGACCTTGAGCAGTCGAACAGTGCGCTCGAGCAGGCCCTGGAAGCCCAAGGAAAAAACCTCGAGGAAGAGCGGAAAGTTCGAGAGGCTGCTGAGGCCGAGCGCTCCGAGTTGGGGATTCAAGTGGTGTCCCTGGAGTCCACGTTGGGCCAAGCTCGAACAGAGCTTCAAGGGCTTCAAGCCCGGTTGAAACAGCAGCAGAAAGAACATGATGAAGCGCTTGAATCGGCGAGCCAAGCTGCGCGAGACACCACGATGACCCTAGAGCTTGTGAGGTCGGAAAAGCTCCAAATGGTGGACCAACTTGAGCGCCTTCAAGAAAAGGCCAAGCAACTCGAGGACAGCCGTGAAGAGGCCTTGCGGGCAGAGAAACAGCGACTGCAGACGGAATTGTTGGAATTGGATGCACTGCGGGGAGAAGTTGCTTCTCTGAAAGAAGAAGTTGCAGGGCTGAGAGGAACGCGGGAGCAGCTTCAGAGAACGCTTACAGAGGTCCAGGTTCAGTTGAAGGATGAACAAGAGCGTGTTCGATCGGCCTCCTCAACAGGAGTCGTTTGGTCGGCTCGTCGGGAGGCACCAAAAGAGGAGGGGCTCCTCGGCAAGATTCGCTCTCCGTTTAAGAAAGGGTGAGGGCGTTGAGTTGAAGGTTGTATCCCACTGCGTCTGGTGCAAGATTCGATTTGCGTCGACTGTTCCTGAGCTCTGCGACGATCTCCGCGTGGCCATCGAAGAAGGTGACGAACACAACGCACTGATTATGGCTTTTGCAGCCGAGTTGGCGCTTTTCCAGGAGTCTTGGCCCTATTGCAGTCGGCGCTGCGAGAACGAGGACACAGATTATCCCGGAGATCACCCCGATCGGGAGGGGTTGGAGGCCACTCTGAGGAGCATCGATTCCCTGCCGTGGCAGTACATTCAGGCGAAGGCACAGGGACTTGAGATTCCACCGCGGCCGAGCCCGCCTCAGTTGGTGGGCCTCGGACCCAATGATGTGCTGGAGGAGGTCCAACCCTCCGAAGCGCCGACTTCTCTGGAGCCACAGGGTCCAGGTCTGCGCTTGGTTGAGAAGCTCGAGGTCGCCGAGAGTGAAGCTCAGGATTTGGTCAAGAAGCGTCGGCGTCAGGTGGACGCAAGTTTTCGAGCGAGTCAGAAAAAAACCGGTCCCATTAAGACAGCCACACGATTTACGGCTGGATTTTTTCTTGGGGCATTCGTGATGCATGTGCTTGGGTTGACCCAGGGGGACGACGCCCTGACGTTGGCCGGCTCAACCCTCATGATTGGAACTCTGCTCGGCATCGTCGCAGCACTCCTGGCCACGCGTCAGTCAAAGTGAACGCGGTGAAGACAGCACCTTGTCGTAGAAGGCGGCCACTGCCTCTGCTTCTTCGAGAACTGAGAAGTGTTTCTCGGCGGCTTTTCGGGCGGAGGTTCGCATCGCATGTTGGAGTTGGGTGTCACGCATCATGAGGCGCAGGACTCGGACCAAATCTCCAGGGGTATGGGGGTCGAAGAACAGCACGTCGCTGCCGTCACGGAGGCAGCGTTCGAAGTGCGGCAGACGCGTTGCAATCAACGGAAGGCCTGCCGCGAGTGCTTCGGGAACCACAAGAGAAAAGCCCTCTGCAGGAGAGGGCATGACGACTGCGGTGAGTGAAGCATAGATGGCGGAACGCTCAGTCGCATAGCCGCAAATCT
>JAYXVV010000168.1:0-34486 GCA_036021505.1 Myxococcota bacterium
GAGGAAAGTCGGTCTTTCCCACCAGAGGGATGGAGAGGTACCCGTAGATCTCGGTGGGGGATCGTTTGTCCGAGACGGTGATCAAGGCGGAGTGGGGGTAGGCGACGTCGGGTGGGGTGTAAAGACCCGTAAACCGACCGTTTCCGAGGTAGGTGACGTTGCTGAGTTCACCGGCTGTGGCGCGGAACTGCAGTTCAGGCTCGCCACCATGTGCACTGACTTTGGGAAGCGTGAAGCTGACCGATGCTGTTCGGTCCTGCCCCAGGATGACTTGGCCGGGGTTGATGGCGGTTTGAAGGCTCGATGCCAGGCCAGGGACCACCTGGATGGACCAGGCTTTGTCCAGGCTCTCGGATCCGATTTTACCTTTGAGGCGCAGGACAACTTCCGCCGTCTCTCGAACCTCCGGAGGAGTGAATTGCATCGCAATCAGTCCGTCGCCTCGATTTTCGAGATCTCGGATCTCCCCTTCGCTCGCAGAGGCCTTGAGTCGGCTGGTCTCCAGAGGCTGCCCAGCATTGTCGAGGGCAGTGACGTAGAGGGTGACAGGGGTCTGTCCGTCTCCAACAATCTGGCCCGAGGGCAGCATTTCCATCAAGTGGGCCCCAGGAAAAACCGCTTGGGGTGCTTCTTGGGCGATCGAGACCGGGTGACCGCCTGCCAGGCAAAGAGCAGTGAGCAGGCCGGCGAACCAGGAGAGGTTGGACTTCAATTTCATCGGGGAGCTCCAGCGAGTCCTCGGTGGACTCTGGGGACGATACACATTCGCGCGTGGGAGTATAGAACGGAGTCCCTTCGATCAAAAGGCCTTGGCGACAGCTTGACGAAAGTCCGTCCCGACTATTCCGGTTTTTTGCCGAGAACCCAGTATGGGGAGTGGGCGAGTTGAACCTTCAATTGCTCGATTTCTTGGGGGTGAAGCTCGAAGGTTTGTGGTTGGCCCGTTCGGGGGTCCATCTGCGTTGCAAGCCATCGATCTCCAGTCTTGGTTCGGTGGAGAATTAGGCCTCGAGGGTCCTCATAAACCATCTCCACATCCGAGGGGTTGATGGCACCGTCTTCAGCGGGTTCCTCGGCACCGGCCTCCTCTTTGGATTCTTCTTCAGGTGCGGGCGGGGGCTCAACCGGGGGTGGCGCAGTTCGCTCCAGAATCTCCTCGAGCTCCCACTGAATTGTCAGAATTTGGGAGCGGGCACTTTTCTCGACGGCACTTCTCGCCTCATCCGAGTTGTCGGACCGGCAGAGCCGCTCGAGTTCGCTAAAGATCGCCTGTTTGCGCTCGGTCGATGCGCCCTGAAGTTCAGCGACGAGAACAGCAACATTTTCCATGTGGACCTCCGGTATTGCCTCCGAATAACAAGCGGGTTCCCAATGCGCTTCGGCTTGTGGTTGAATCGGGGCATGAGGCTTTTCGACCACCTGCCCGTCAACCTTCGAGAGCGGCTGATCCACATGGCTACGGAATTGCATGTTCCAGCAGGCCATACGTTGATCCGTCGAGGAGAGCGGTCGGACGACATGTACCGAATTCTCCAGGGGCGCTTGGAGGTTGTGGACTCGCGAAGCCAGGTTGTTCTCGAGGTGATGGGGCAAGGCCAGGTTGTCGGGGAGATGTCTTTTGTGACGGAAGAGGCCCGTTCAGCGGACGTTCGTTCGGGTGAAGACACTCGAGTCTTGGTCTGGCGGGGGCTCGAGCTGCAGCAAGCCATGCAGGACGACCCGGAGTTTGGTGCCGCGATGTACAAGGCTTTTGCCAATCTGCTCGCGGATCGACTCCGAAACACCACCGGCTATGCGGTGACGCGAACGAACACCGATACGGCGGTCTTCAGCAGCATCTCGGACGACCTGGGTCGAAGTGCTCGAGAGTTGGCCGATGAGCTCAAACGCTCCCTGTTCGAGGCGGAAGATCGGCTCAAAATCGAACCAGACGGGCCGGCAGTAGAGGCGGTGGCGGGGGCTCTGGGAAGCTTCATTCAAAAGGGGCACCGACTCTTCGCCAGCCTTTCGTTTGAAGAGTCTGAAGGCGCCGGGGAGATTCTCTATCGAGAGATGCATCCGTTCCTGTCGAGTACGCAAACCAGCGACTTTCAGCAAGCCTGTGGTGAATCCGGGCTTGGATTGGCATTGTTCTTGGCGCATCTGCAAGGCGGCTCCTCCGGTGGCACCAGTGAGGTGGGTCGTGCTTTGGATTCGGCGATTCTTCAATCCTCGACCGCCAAAGGGCTCGTTGAGCGGGAGGAGATTCTCGTGAAGGCAGCTCTTGGAAACATCGAGAAGGGGGGGCCGAGACG
Source organism: Myxococcota bacterium (assembly GCA_036021505.1). Lineage (GTDB taxonomy): Bacteria > Myxococcota_A > UBA796 > UBA796 > CAJQPC01 > JAYXVV01. The sequence continues at coordinate 2,295 of JAYXVV010000168.1, forward strand.
GGTTCTTGTGAGTCCGAGTCACCATGGAGCGTTGGTGTCGCAGATTGCCTACAAACTCGGCTATGACGGCGGCGAGATCGTCTACATGGACCAGGATCCAGCAGCGCTTCGTGCTGCAGACAATGGCATGGCAATTCGACCGAAAAAGGTGAGCTATCGTCCGATTCGAGGAAGCGTGTATTCCTATTTTGAGGAGACCGCCCGAGCCACCATCGGCGATTTCGATCTTGTGATCCTCCATGGGCTGCTCGATTTTCTGCCCACCCGACTTCTTCCAGACCTCTCGGAGTCGCTCGCAGGCTTGCTTCGAGAGGGCGGTGAGGCGCTCCTTGTCCAGCTTTCACCAACGGAGGATGAGTTCTTTTTCACACACCTGATTGGCTGGCGCACAATTCGAAGGACACCTAAGCAGGTGCAACGGCTTCTGGAATCCTCATCAAAACTGAGTGCAGAGCTCGCCTGGGAAGGCAAGGCAGGAAGCCTGTTGAGGGTGAAACTTGTGTAGGGAAGACGCAATCCTGACATGGTGGCCTTGCGAGAACCCCCTCGGATTGAATACCCTTTGCTGCCGAACCACCCCCCGTCTCTCGGAGGACTTATGCGGGCGAATCGTCCCTCAACTGGCTTCTTCAGCCTTTCAACCTTAGCGCTCTTCTCACTCCTCACAGCCTGTGGTGGCGGAGAGGAGAGCAGTCCAGAAGCCGATGCTTCCTCCACGACATCCGCAGAAGCTCCGGAGGCCCCGGCGGGTCTGACCGAGGCCATGCGGGCTGCTGCCTCTGAGGAGCATCTGGTTCCAAGCCCGGGAGAGATGCAGGCTGCGATGTCTTCGGCTGGAATCCAGACGACAATGGCATCGTTGGTGTCCACCCGCGAAATGGACATGAGCAACCCGAACAAGGATCACATCGCCGTCCGGACCGGTGTGGTACTTGCAGACCTGCTGCTCACGGTCAGCGATGCGGACAAAGCCGACACCGTGTCCCGATTCAAACAGATTCGTGAGGGCTTGAGTGTGCTCAAGGCGGGCGAGGATCTTCCCCGGGAGATCGACGACCTCATTGAGCGCATCGAGGCAGACTCTCTCACGGGCGACAAGCTGGTTTTCGAGCTGGATCAACTCCGCGCAGCGGTCATCCCGGAGATCAGCTACGAGGCGGACTGGACTCTCCCCATGCTGCAGGCCGGTGCTTGGCTTGAGGGTGCACACCTGGTGTCCCAGGCCTTGGGGGACGATCCGAACGGTGCCGGCACGGCACTTCTGAAGCAGCCCGAGGTGGTGGACTACTTCCTCCGCTACGTGCAGGAGGAGGGTGAAGGTCGTGCGGAGTCACCCGTGCTGGACACTCTGAAGGCCACGCTGAGCAAGATCAAGGAAATCTGCAGCAAGGACGCCATGTCTGCAGACGATATCAAAGCCATTCATGAGTCTACCGGTGTGGTGCTCGACCTGCTTCTGAAGAGAGGATGACATGATCAAAGCGCTTTTTCTTACGCTTGCTCTTGGGCTTGTGGCCCCTTCGGATGCACAAGAATCCTACGCCGAAAATCTCCTCCGCGAGAAGATCTGGGAGGGATACACGGAGGGATTTGCGGTTCGTACCGCAACCACCGCTGAGCTCAACCAAGGCGAGTACCGCATCTATTTGGTGACCCTGTATGCCGGCAACACGTACCGGATTGCAGGAGTTGGCGATGAGAATGTGGTGAACCTGGATTTGGTGCTGCACGACGCGGACGGCAACACTGTGGACTACGACAAAACGGAGGACACAGAACCCCGTCTGCAGGACTTCACTCCTGAGGCTACTGCCACCTACTTTGTGGTGGTGCACGTGCGAACCGTGAAGGACGCCGAGGCCAAGGCGGCGGTCGGCATGGCGGTCACCTACAAATAGAGACTGCGAACCATGGCGCCTCTTGCCGAGCGATTTCGGGATGCCTTGCATGAGGTGGGCCAAGAGTTGGAGCCAGCGGAGCTGAACCTGTCGGTGGACATGGTTCGCCTCCTGGTCCGTGCCACGGGCAGCCACCTCGGAATGGGGGGGCGTCGGGTGGTGGAAGAGGCCCTCCGTGCACGCACAAGCCTCGACAGCAACGCGCGGGCTTTGCTCTTGGATCTCGCTGTTGCCCCCCGGTTCAGTACCGAGTTGGATCCCGCCGAGATCAAAGCTTTCGAGTCCTTTTTCGGGTACGAGGCGGCTTCAAAACTTCGCGGAGAGCGCACGGAGGAGCTCAGCTTGGAGGGCTTCTCGATTCGCTATGGTTCGGGCGCCTCGCTTGTCCTGCTGGATGCCCTTTTTCGCGTCGCCACTGCGGATGGCGGAATGGATCAGCGGCAGGCTCGGCGCCTCGAGCGCGCTGCAGAAGAGCTGGGTGTGGATGCGATTGTCGTGACGGCCCTGTTTCAGCGCTACGATCCCCACAACGCGGCCGGAGATCACAGCTGGACGATCTCAGGGACTCGGATGACGGTGGGGCGGGCACCCGGCAACGATGTCGTGATTCCAGACCCACAGGTGGCCAAGCACCACTGTTCCTTTCTCTATGTTGGAGGGCGCTGGCGTGTGGAGGCGCGGAGCGGGCGTCCTGTTCTGGTGGATGGAGAACTGGTGACCTCGGCGCCTGTACTCGACAACAGCCGCATCAGTGTTGGACCCTGGACGCTGCAGCTCTCCGAGGGAAGGATCAAGGCTTATGGTCACCGCAGCTTCCAGCCGCTCTGTGTGCGCAACCTCACTCGGACCATCGGGGATGTCAGTCTGCTTGAAGAGGTGAGTTTCACCGTGTTTACCGGCGAGGTGGTTGCGCTTGTTGGACCGTCGGGAGCCGGCAAGACCACCTTGATCAACGCCATTTCCGGCATTGCTCCAGCAGATGGTGGTGAGGTGTTGCTTGGCGGCCGCAACTTTCACACCCAGCTGGCTTCTGACCCCTCCGGCGTAGGTTTTGTGCCGCAGGAGGATCTCGTTCACCCCGAACTCACGGTTGAAGAGTCTCTCTATTACTCGGGACGCCTCCGTTTCTCCTCCGATGTTGGCGAGGGAGACATTCGAAAAGAGGTGGACCGGGTGCTTCAAGAGCTGGATATCCGCCACATTCGGGGCAATCGAATCGGGGATGCCCTGAAGCGTGGCGTATCGGGGGGCCAACGCAAGAGGGTCAATTTGGGCCAGGAGATGCTCACACGCTCGACCCGGGTGCTCTTCTTGGATGAGCCGACATCCGGTCTGGATCCCCGGTCTTCTCATGGCATCGCGAAGAAAGTTCGCGTAGCAGCAGACGGGGGGCGCATTGTCTTTCTGGTGACTCACGATCTCTCCGCGGGTGTCCTTCAGCAGGTCGACCACCTCATCGTGATCGTCGAGGGAGGTCGGCTTGCCTACTTTGGGAAACCCGAGGATGCGTGCCGCTACTTCAAGGTCGCCTCTCCAGATTTGATCTTTGAGAGACTCTCTGACCGAGCTCCGAAAGAGTGGGCTGAGCAGTATCGCGACAGCAAAGACTACCGGCGTTTTGTCCAGAGCCGAGAGCATCTCTTGGGGCTCAACGATCGAGAGGAGGATTTGGATGAGGAGAAGACCTCAATTCTCCCGCCCAAGCGGCCCAACACCCTCCACCAACTGCGAACTCTGACGTCTCGGTATTTTCGAGCCAAGAAGCGCGACAAGGTGGGGATGTCGGTCTTTTTCGCCCAGCCACCTTTGCTGGCCTTGGTGATGTGGATCGTGTTTCCGGCACCCACGGTTCCCGCACTCTTCATGCTCTCGCTCTCTTGGATCTGGTTTGGCCTCTCCGCGAGTGTTCGGGAATTGATCATCGATCGCGCGATCTGGCGACGCGAACGTCGTGTGGGGGTGAGTGTTTCCGCCTATGTCGGCTCCAAGGTCCTCGTTCTGGGTGGGCTGGTAGCTGCTCAATGCGCGATATTTACCTGCTTGACCTGGTGGGCTCTTGGCTTTGGTGCGGAACCTTATGCGTTTCAATTGCCCATCCTGCTGGCGATCAGCGTGTTGACAGGACTGGCGGGATTTTCGCTCTCGCTCATGGTGTCGGCGATTTTTTCTTCGGGAGTGGCAGCCGTGTCGACGCTTCCACTGCTCATCATTCCTCAGATTTGTTTCTCGGCAATCCTCGTTCCCCTCAAGGGGATGGGGGTGGTCGCCAAGGGCATCACGTGGGTGACCATCGAACGCTACGCCTTTGAAGCCACGATCAAGGCGGGTAGTCGCGTGGATGAATGGGTGATTCATGAATTTGAGAACAAGCCCTCTCGTGGTGCTCTGTTTGACCTCGGTTTTCGAACGTCCTCTTCCCAGGACATGGGGCTTGCCCTGAGCACTTCCCTCTCCGCGCTTGCAGCGTTTTCTGTGCTCTTCTTATCGATTGCCTGGTTCGTGGTTTGGCGAAGGGATCGACTGAAGTAGAAACTCAAAGGGTGCTGTTTCGACCCTTGATACCCAGTTTTCGAACGTTTTCTCGAATTTTGTAGAGGCTTTGGGCGCCTGCTTGGACTCCGGCAGCCGCATAGCTCAAGGTGCCCGGGTTCCAAAATTGGCCCTCGATCAACTCAGCGTCCTTGTCCACCAAGCCCGTCTCCACAGCCAGGTCAAAGAGCCGGGAGTGGGGATAAATCCGAATGGGCTGCATCATCAGGAGGGTGAACATACGCAGGTTGGAGCCGAGGTGGAGCTTGGCCTTGGCCAAGAAGGTGAACAGGTTCATCAAGCTCTTGAAGTCCTCACCCGGCGCGTTCAGAAAGAACGAGTACTCCACATCCATGTCGTATTTTTTCGCGATCTCGTAGGTGTAGACCAGGTCCTTGTAGCGGAAGTTCTTGTCGAGATTGCTGAGCATTCGGTCGTCGACGTGATCGGGTGAAAAGGACAGCAGTCCACAGCCTGCTTTCTTGAGCCAGATCATCAACTCGTCGGGCAGAGTGTTGATCTTCTCGTTGAACCAGGCTGACCACCGAACATCCAGCTGGCGTCGGTCGATTTCTTTGCAGATGTCGATGGCATGACCCACAGGGATGTTGAAGATCTGGTCGCAGAAAAAAAGCTGCTTCACGCCCTCGTTTACCCAGGACTCCATCTCATCGACCACATCCTCAGGCGTACGCAGACGCACCCGGTTTCCGAGGAGGTAGGTATCGGAGCAGTGGATGCAGTGGAGAGCACACCCTCGTTTGGACTGCAGACCAATCGAAACGTAAGAAGAGTCGGCGTAAGGTTGGTGAGGAACCAAGCCCTTCTTGGGATGCTTCAGTGAGCGAAAATCCAGCGGAGGAGGGTCCCCTGTGTAGGCGATTTCGTCCCCCTTGCGGTACCAAAGCCCCTTGACGTTTTCGGGAGTCGAGAGGTTGCTCAAGAGTTCGACGAAGCGTTTCTCGCCCTCTCCCCACATGCCGAAGTTCAACTCCGGAAGTCGCTTCATGAAGGCTTCGGAATACAGCGAGAAAGCGGTTCCCCCTGCGACGATGACCGCATTGGGTGCCTCTTGGCGGATACGCCGAACGGTCTTTTGTTGGGGTTCGAAGTCATCGGTGTGGAGGCCAGGAGTCGCCACCTTGATGTTTCGAAGCGAGATACCGACCACATCCGGCTTGTACTCTCTCACCTTGTCTGCGAGGACTTGGTAGGGATCCTCAGCATTGCGCACGAGGTTGTTGTCGAAGATCTCGACGGTGTGCTCCTCGGGAGTGTGGGCTGCGAGATAGGCCAGGCCGATGGGGTAGACCAACTCCATGTCGAGCGCCGTAAAGGCTTGTACAAATAAGATGCGCATGGTTCCTCGAGTCTATGACGAAAAGCACGGACTTGCTGTCATTTCATTGACGAGCACGTGGCTGGGGGGCGCCTTCCGGGAATTCAAGAAGCTCCCAGACCACAAAAAGTCGAGGAATTCGGTCGGTGATGGGCTCGAGGGCGACCCCAATGGAAGCGTGGGTGCATTCTTCGCAGAAGAGATTCGCGAGGTGACCTGGAGAGAGGCGCACCATGTCGAGCGCCTGCTGCCAGTTGGGTGCGGCAGCGAGGTTCTCAAAGGTTCTTGCACCGGGGTGGAAGCGCTCTGCAATTCGGGCGGCCACTCCGGGTGTGAGTCCCGCAATCCGGTGATCCACAACCCCTGAACTCGCCATCAGAGCCGCATGCTCACGCGCCAGGGGCTCGAAAGGGAAAAAACGCTCCACTGGAGGCAGGCCTGCTGCAGAACGCATGTCATTTAGCGCGCGATACAGGGCCTGTGTTGCCTCGGCTGGGTTCGGGTTTTCCAGGCTCCCGCGTTGAAGTCGGGGCACCTCCGGTGGCGTCGAGTCCACGAAGACACTCCATTTCAGCACGACCTGTGTGGTGCGTTCTCCCCTCGCCACGACCTCCATCTGATAGGGCCCAGGTTCAATGAAGCCGTCCACCCAACGCGTGGTTCCCGGTGTCAGTCTCATGGATCGCACCGGGCCGAAAGGCGGTGTAATGAACAGAACAGGTTTCGGCAGGCGAGCGAGGGGATCCTCAGATTCGGGATCCAAAACCTCGATTCCCACTCCGAGCCTCTCATCCAGAGAGAGGGTTTGCGGCACGGGGTCCAAGAGCACAGGTCGGTGAGCCACGGCTCCAATCCAGAGAACTGTGCCGTCGCCAAATTGCCGTCGAGCCATGGCGAGGTCCGAGGGCTGGCTCCTCTGGTTGGCGCCCCTGTGGAGCTCAGCACGAAGCCGCTCTGGAGGGCCACCTCCGGTGAGCTCGGATGAAAATCGGGCGTACCCAGGGTACCCCGATCTGGCGAGTGCAGCTTGAACGGAGCGAGGGGAAAGCCGAGCGAGACGATCCGGGCTGGCTTGGACGAGAAGGCGGGCAGCCTCCTCCAAGCCGCTGTCCCAGGTGGCATCGGAGGTTCCCGCCAGCAGCCACTCTGCAGCCTCGGTGGGGGCGGTTGGGAGGCCTCGAAATTTCACCATTTCAGCTGCTGATGGTGCACCTACCTCCGTTTTGGATGCGCATCCGATGAGCAACAGTGCAAACAAAAGTCCCTGTTTCATGACACTACTCCGAGGCCAGATTGAGCATGATTGCGACCTGTCCGTCCGGAAGTTCGCTGGCCGCTACCCCCATCACGCCGTGATTGGCGTTGAGGACTTGGCCTCGGGTTTGAGCGGACCAGAAGAGTCCATCGAGGCACTCCCGAGCACTGGCTCCCGTACAGCCCACCTCATTTCGGGGCAGGCGAGTGAATCCCAGCTGCTCGAATCGCAACTCTGCATTGGAGACAGGCTCTCCGTTTAGGGCCGCTTTTAGCGCCATTGCTGCGGAGCGATCGAGGCTGGGATCCCGCTGGATGAATTCATCGGTGGCGAAGAACATCTGGTGCGCAAGTGAGACCATCTGCCAGGCCTGGTGCTCTTGCGCCTTGAGTCCTGCTGCAGGGGCTTCCGCCTCAAAAAGTGGTGTCTCGGGGGTGTCCATGTCCACGTAGAGGGCCGCCCGATAAAGGACCTGCTCCCCTCGCGATCCTTCGATAAGCCACTCGCCCTCCAGCTGAAGCTTGAGGTGTTGCTCGGGCCAAAGCAGTGCACCCGTGGGATCCGTTGCACGCCAGATTAGGGGTGCTTCGGGTGTATTTGGGAGCTCCAGCCGGTCTCCAACGTCGTAGCGCATCGCCACAGGAGCGAGTGGCGTTTCCACTTCGGACTGAAGCAGAACCCAGATGTCTGTCTCGGAGCTTCGTGCTCGAACGACCCCAATCCGGGAGTTGGGGGAGAGGTGGAGTCCAGTGAGGAGCCCATCGGGGGCCGTATCTTTGGGAAGCACCAACTGACGGTGAGCGCTGAGGGGATAGGGCCACCCAGAACGCTGGCAAGCCCAGTTGACGTCGGCGCTGTCGGTGAGGTCTCCTCGACTCAGAAGAAGAGAGAGGGCTGTGGCGGCTCCTGCCAACGCCTCGTCATAGGGCAGGTCCCCGAGAAGCTCTCGAACCAAGGGGTCCCGCGGCAGTGTTGGAGCGAGGGTGTAAACGCTTGCCTTGTAGGAGGGCAAGATCGGCATGCTTTGAGGGGCGGGTTGCTCGACAACTTTGGGGGCACAGGCCAGGTTTGCGGCCAGAAGCAGAAAAATTTTGGATCTCAAAATGGGCTCCAGGGACCGATGGACGCTTATAGCTGTCGGGCTCAGATCGCTACAGTCGATCCTCATGACTGCAGTCTGCGCTATAACGTCGTCATGACTGATGAAGCCTTTGAGTCTTTTGCCCGGGTGGGCCGCGCGGCCTCTACTCTGCTTCCTCCTGAGCGAAGCTGGGCTTGGGAAGATCGCCTCATGACTGCAGTTGTCGTGCTGGATGCGGCCGAGTTCGGCACGGTGTTGTCCTCACTGCGGGATTTGTGTGAGGAGCGCTTCACCTCGGAGAATGTTGCCAATTGCTCTCCCGAGGTCGGGGCGCTGGTGACGGAGATGGCGGGGCTAAGACCCGGCCAGTTCTTGTTTGCGCAAAAGCTGGACCACCTCTCCTTTGCCTACTTCACCACCTGGCCCTGGGATGACGGAGAGCACGTCTCGATACGGTTTGGCGTCTACTATCCCGCAGGTCAGCTCACGGATTACGCGATGAGCAACTTGGTGATCAAGAGGGGTCTCAGCATCGGCTGAGTGCGTCAGGGGCGCTCCGAGAGGTAGGAGGCGAGAGCGGCGGTGAGATCGGACGTCCCGCTCAGGGCACTGAGTTGCTCTTTGAAGGTCGTGGTTGTGCTCACAGGAACAACCAGGTTGTCACGTAGCCACTCTCCGAGTTTGGCGTTTCCAATCGGGTCATCAATGGCTTCGTTCGCAACCTTCCAGAGCGTGGCTTCCGTGGCGGTGGCGAAGAGGTAGTTCTGAACGTAGCCCGGGAGGTGGAGCATCAGATCCGATTGCAGAGAGCGCACGTAGGGGGTCCCGGAAGGGTCGGTGGGCGTGTTCCATGTCTGCCCATTGAGTCTCCGTTCAAGCGCAGCTGCTTCTCGAATGACCTCCTCCCATTGCCCGGGCCGCTCGTAGAGCATCTGCTCGGTTCGTGTTGTTGCGAGGTAGTGGGTGATTCCGGAGATGGAATCTCGCCAGTAGGTGGGATCCAGTTTCTCCGCCAATGCAGGGTCAAAGTCCTCGATGCGTGCCGCGAAGGCAGCTCCACTGGCCATTCGCTCGAAAAACTGTCCAATTCCCTCAAAATAGGCCGTAGGGGGGTCCCACAGAACCGGGGAAACGCTGGCCTCCTCAGGCAGGAGCCTCCACCACGCTGCGAGCCCCATCTCGTGGGCCAATGCTTGGTAGTGCCAAGAGGACCAGCGTCTGTCCTTGGAGATGACCAGGGCAATGTTGTCGGGAAGGTCGATGGGGATGCCGTAGGCGCCGGGGAGCGTGTAGCGACTGGGCCCTGGATAGACTTGGACGGACTCCATCGGTAGACCCATGTCGGAGAAGAATGTCCGCATCCTGGATTCGGCAAGATCCGCATCGTAGGCGCTGTCGAGTTCGGTACCGGATGGTGCCTCGTTGGCCAGTTCGGCAAGTTGGGGCTGAGTGGCCCACTCATTGGCGAGGCCATTGGACTCGGCAATCTGAGCTCTTTCTTTCGAAAACTCAGTGTTAATCGGCACGATCATGGCCTCGAGCTTCGTCCAGAGTTCCGTGACCTCCTCGGGGCTGAGGCCGCGGTGGGCCAAAGCAAGCTCCCAGTAGGTTGCAAATCCTTCTCGGCGCGCCACTTCGTTTCGGAGCCGAACAAGTTCGACCAGATCTTTCTCCAGCCAGGCCATCCGAGATTCGACCCAGGCATCTTGCAGGTCCCCTCTCTCCTCCTCACTCAGGGACGTCGTCGATCCCGAAATTCGAGTCCAAGAGTCATTGAGTGCAACTTCAGTGGCGCCGTCACGGCTCATCCAGAGGGTTTCTTCCTGACGCTTGGACTGAATCCGAGCCAAGAGTTCTTCCTCACGCTCTTTTTCAGCGGGAGTCCAACTCCGCTCGAGAATCGCATGCCGCCAATAGGCCTCCCCTTTTTTCGAAATGAGGGGGTCGGGAGAGTTCCGCATGTCTTCAATTGAGGACATGACACTCGCGTCATTGAAGAAGGCCACTTCCTCGTTGGCCCATCGGAGTTTGCGATTGCGGGCCTCGTTGTCCTTGATGTTCCGAGTTGTGTCTCGCTCGGCCATTCCCAGCGCGTAGCGAATCTCAGAATACTGCTCATCCAACTGAGTGTAGGTGTCGGGGCTCGAACAGCCCAGTTGGGCCAGAAAAAGTGTGCTGATCAATTGCATCTCACGCTCCAATCCGATGCTACTTCAGAGCGATGATGTGGGCACTCAGAAAAGCATCAGCGTGTACACGGGTGGGTGTTCGTGGACTTTTGGTGTAGTCTTGGACCTGCAAGCGCGAGGTGCGGAACATGGCAAATGACTCTTCTTCGGGGTCCAGCGGAAGGCTCGGCGAACTTTTGGTTCGTGAAAAACTCATCACTCCCCTGCAGCTGCAGGGAGCAGTGGAGCAGCAGAGGAAATCAGGGGGACGCCTCGGTCACCACCTGACCAAGCTGGGCTACGTTCAGGAGAACGAACTCACCGCCTTTTTGTCCCAGCAATACGGTGTGCCCAGCATCAATCTCAGTGATTTTGACATTGATCCTGAGGTCCTCAAGTTGGTTCCAAAAGAAGTGGTGGTTCGTCACCAGGTGATTCCGGTGAACCGGGCAGGCCAGAACCTCATCGTTGCGATGGCCGATCCCTCCAACATCTACGCCATCGACGATGTGAAGTTTGTCACCAACCTGAACATCGATGTTGTGGTGGCTTCCGAGCCAGCGATCGCAGAGGCGATCGAAAAGTACTACACCTCCAACGTCTCTTTTGAAGACGTCATGCTTGATTTTGCAGACGAGGAGGAAGAGTTCGAGTTGGATGACGTCGAGGAGGATCTGAACGTCCTCGACCTCGAGAAGTCGGCTGGAGATGCTCCGGTCGTGAAGCTGGTCAACCTCATTCTGCTCGATGCGATTCGAAAGAATGCATCGGACATCCACGTGGAGCCGTATGAGAAACAGCTGCGAATTCGATACCGAATCGACGGTGTGCTCTACGAGGTGATGAAGCCTCCGGTGAAGCTCAAGCATGCCATCACCTCGCGCCTCAAGATCATGTCCCGCCTCGATATCGCTGAGAGGCGGCTTCCGCAGGACGGCCGCATCAAGATGAAGCTGGGTCGTGGTAAGGAGATGGACTTCCGTGTGTCGGTTTTGCCGACCATGTGGGGTGAGAAAATCGTTGCCCGACTTCTGGATAAATCGAATCTCCAACTCGACATGACCCGGCTGGGCTTTGAGGAGAAGGTGCTCGAGGATTTCAAGGCAGCGCTCCACAAGCCCTACGGCATGATCCTCATTACCGGTCCAACCGGTTCGGGAAAGACCACCACCCTCTACTCGGCGCTCTCGGAACTGAACAAATCAACAACGAACATTTCGACGGCCGAGGATCCCGTGGAGTACAACCTCTTCGGCATCAACCAGGTGCAGATGCACGATGACATTGGCCTCAACTTTGCTTCCGCTCTCCGTTCGTTCTTGCGCCAAGACCCTGACATCATCATGGTCGGTGAGATTCGAGACTTTGAAACTGCAGAGATTGCAGTCAAGGCGGCGCTTACGGGTCACTTGGTGTTGAGCACTCTGCACACCAACGATGCGCCGAGTTCGGTATCGCGTATGCTCAACATGGGAATCGAACCCTTCCTGGTGGCATCTTCCGTCAACTTGATTGGTGCCCAGCGTCTGGTCCGAAAGCTCTGCCAAGACTGCAAGACACCGGTAGACATTCCGGATGAGACGCTCGTTGAGATTGGGGTCCCTCCAGAGAATGTGGAGGGTTTCCAGGCGATGCGTGGTGCAGGATGCCGAAACTGCAACAACACAGGCTACAAGGGCCGCATCGCTGTCTACGAAATCATGATCTTCAACGAAGAGATTCGCGAATTCGTCCTGAATGGCGCCTCGACCATGGAACTCAAGCGTGAGGCCATTCGCCAGGGAATGAAAACCTTGAGAATGTCTGCGCTCGGAAAGCTCGAGGAGGGGTTGACGAGTTTGGAAGAGGTCGTAAGAGCAACTGCTCCAGATTAGGCCTCGAATGTGGTAGACTGATCCTCTATTCGACTTTCGGAGGTCGTTTCTATGGCTCTGTTTGCCTACGAGGCGAGAACATCATCGGGAGAAGTGAGGCGCGGAGAGGTCGAGGCTCCGAGCAAGAACGATGCGCGCAACCGCCTTCGTCAGATGTCGCTCAACCCGACCTCAGTCAAGAAAAAGGGCGGCAGTCTCTTGGATATGGAGCTTCAGGCTCCCTCCTTCATGAAGCCCAAGATCCTCAACAAGGACCTTGTGATCTTCACGCGGCAGTTCGCTACGATGATCGACTCGGGGCTTCCCTTGGTGCAGTGCCTGGAGATTCAGGCCGCTCAGGCCCCAAACCCCACCCTGCGCGAGCAGCTCGCGGTGGTCAAGGAGTCCGTTGAGTCCGGCGTAACTTTTGCGGACAGCCTCAAGAAATTTCCCGACACTTTTGACGAGCTGTTTCGGAACCTCGTCGCAGCGGGCGAAATTGGCGGTATCCTCGACACCATCTTGAACCGACTTGCGGTCTTCTTGGAGAAGAACGACAAGCTGAAACGCCAGATCAAAGGCGCCATGACCTACCCCGTCGTGGTCCTCTTTGTGGCGATCATCGTGACCGCTGTTCTCTTGCTGAAGGTGGTGCCTTCTTTCGACAAAATGTTCGCGGATTTCGGTGGAACTCTGCCGGGTCCAACACAGCTCGTCATCAACATGTCGTACTGGCTCCAGTCCAATGGCTTGTACCTCTTCGGAGGTGTGGTGGCCTTTGTGATGGGCTTTCGGATGTTCAAGAAGACCTCGAAGGGCGAGTACCTTTGGCATGCCTTCATCCTGAAGCTGCCCAAGGTGGGAGACCTCGTCACCAAGGTTGCCGTTGCTCGTTTCTGCCGCACCCTTGGAACCATGGTGTCCTCCGGCGTGCCGATTCTCGACGGTTTGGACATCTGTTCGAGAACAGCAGGCAACCGGGTGATTGAGAACGCGGTGCTGAAGGCGAAGGATTCCATCTCAGAGGGTCGAAACATTTCCGAGCCGTTGATGGAGTCGGGGGTCTTCCCCGAGATGGTTTGCCAGATGATCTCCGTGGGTGAGAACACGGGTGCGCTCGACATCATGCTCAACAAGATCGCGGACTTCTATGAGGACGAGGTCGATCAGGCGGTTGAGAACCTGACAGCCATGATCGAGCCGATCATCATGGTGTTCCTCGGTGGCGTTGTGGGTGGGTTCATCATCGCGATGTACCTCCCGATTTTCTCCATGGCCAACCAGATCCAATAGGCTCAAAACGAGTCGGTAGGCAGGCAGCATGCCAGCAATGGACCCCCAAGCCCGGTTGAAGAGGCGAATCGTCCTCTACATCCTGATTCGTGTGGTTCTGGCCACTGTATTTCTGGGAATCGCGGCGTTGCTCCTGTGGGGCGGGCAATGGGATCTGATCGAGCGCGAGCGATACTTCTACTTGGTCGCAGCGGTCTTCTTTGTGATGGGGCTCTCGGCCGCCAGTTTGCCGGCGGTTCGAGATGTACGCCGATTCGCTTTCGTGCAGCTTTTTGCGGACACCTTGATCGTCTCAGCCATGGTTTGGCAAACGGATGGTGTCGACAGTGCCTTTGCGGTGCTCTATTTCATGACGATTGTTGCGAGCGCCTACCTGGTCTACCGCAAGGGCGCTCTTGTGGTCGCTGCCGTCAACGCCGCATGCTTCTCCGTCATCGGATTTTTGGAAATCTCAGAGGTGATGCAGTCGACCGCCGATCGCAGCCTGATCACGCCAATCTATGCGGCGCTACTGATGAAGGTTTTTGGCTTCTTCCTGGTGGCGATTCTCGCCGGTGAGTTGGCCGAGCAACTTCGAAAGACGGGTGTTCGTCTCGCAGAAGAGGAAGCACAAGTTCGTGCGTTGGAGCAGGAACTCTCCGACGTGGTGCAGAGCCTCTCGATGGGCTTGGCGCTTGTGGGAAGAAATGGTGCCCTGCGTTCTGCCAACCGGCCAGCACTGAACTTTTTCCCGGCCTTAGCCACACAGACAGTGCAGGAAGTGATTCCCCAATACGCCTCTCCAGAGGATGTCTGGGAGGTCGAGGTCCTCAAAGAGGAGGAAAGTCCTCAGGTGATCTTCATCAGCCGCTCCTACCTTGAGGACGGTGGTGCGATTCTCACCATGGAAGACGTGACCTCCCTGCGAGAGATTGAGGAGCGAGTCCGACGAGAAGAGCGGTTTTCAGCAGTGGGGAATCTCGCAGCAGCCATTGCACATGAGGTTCGCAATCCGCTCGCATCCCTCTCAGGCGCGGTTCAGCTGCTCAAAGTCGACGAGGAAGAACAGCGCCTCATGGAGATTATCCAGCGTGAGATACGTCGCATCAATGAGCTCGTTACTCGCTTTCTGCAGTCCACACGGCGAACGGAGTTCACTCCGGTCCCGACCGATCTGGAGGAGTTGGTCAAAGAGGTTGTAGAGACCTTCAGTCAGGACCAGCAGTATGCAGACACCGTGAACACCCAGATCATGTTCCAGCCAATCGGTCCCCTTCCTCTGGACAGGGAGCGGGTTCGTCAGATCCTTTGGAATCTCCTGCTGAATGCCGCTCAAGCAATGCCAGACGGGGGAGACATACGAATTTCAGGGGAGCAGGTCGGCGGCAGAGTTCGTGTGATGGTGAGTGATGACGGTGTGGGAGTCGACGCGCAAGACGTTGGACGGCTCTTTGACCCCTTCTACACCACCCGAGTCGGTGGAACGGGGCTGGGGTTGGCGACTGTGGAGCGCTGTGCTCGCGAGCATGGGGGGGAAGTTTGGATTCGATCCAAGCCTGGAGCGGGAACGACCTTTGCTGTCTGGCTTCCCATCAAGCAGAAGGTTCGGCGCCGAAGCGCAGGGTGATCCATGAATTCCAAAAGACACATCTTGGTGGTGGACGACGA
The DNA here is from genome assembly GCA_036021505.1 of Myxococcota bacterium. GTDB lineage: Bacteria > Myxococcota_A > UBA796 > UBA796 > CAJQPC01 > JAYXVV01. Next base: position 17,358 of record JAYXVV010000168.1, read on the forward strand.
ACTCTCGATGCGGGAGTTTCTCCAGATTTTCTTGGAGCGAAAGCAGTTCAAGGTCTCTACAGCAGAGTCGGCGGAGGAGGCTCTCGCCGTGTTCGGAGAATACGACTTTGACCTCGTTTTGAGTGATCTCAACTTGCCGGGTATCGATGGGATTGCATTCATCAAGCAGCTCAAGCAGCTCTCGGGTGCTCGGCAGCAAGTGGTGCCCGTCATTCTGATCACAGCTTTTGGAACAGCAGCCTCGGCTGTGGAGGCCATGAAGCAAGGAGCGAGCGACTACGTTCTCAAGCCCTTCGACAACGATGACCTTTTGAGGATCATCGAGCGCGTTCTGGGAGAGGTGGAGCTTCGAGAGGAGAACATCCAGCTTCGTGAGGCGCTGAACCAGAAGTATTGGTTCGAGAACCTGGTGGGTGCCTCCGAGCCCATGCTCGAGGTGTACAGGCTGATTCAGCGTGTCAAGGACGCGCGCATCAACTGCTTCATCCACGGCGAAAGTGGGACGGGAAAGGAGTTGGTCGCGCGCTCGGTGCACTTCTCAGGAGCGCGCCGGAATGGACCTTTTGTGGCGGTCAATTGCGGTGCAATCCCTGAAAATCTGATCGAGTCTGAGCTTTTCGGCTATCGAAAAGGGGCGTTTACCGGAGCCTATCGAAACAAGGCGGGGTATTTTCAGACGGCCTCGGGCGGCACTCTCTTTCTCGACGAGATTGGGGACATGCCGCTCCACACGCAGGTCAAAGTTCTTCGTGCCATCGCGGAGAGAAAGATCGTTCCTCTCGGTGGAGTCGAAGAGGTGTCCATTGATCTGCGCATCATCTCCGCGTCGAACAAGGACCTCGAGAGCCTCGTGGCCGAGGGTCGGTTTCGAGAAGATCTCTACTACCGGCTGAACGTCGTTCGTCTCGACTTGCCTCCCTTGAGAGAACGCTTTGGAGACATCGAGCTTCTCGCCTCGCATTTCGCCCGTCGCTTTTCCGATGAGCAGGGAAAACGGCTGCATGGCATCTCTCGACAGGCGCTGGGGGCCATGCTCCGCTACTCCTGGCCAGGGAACGTCCGGGAGCTTCAGAATGCGATGGAGGGAGCCGTTGCCCTCGAAGAAGGGGACACCCTGACCCTTGCGGCGCTGCCGAGGGCGATTCGAGAGAGCGCGGAGTCGGGGGAGCTGTCGGACCGATTCGAGAAAAAGACGATTCCCGAGGAGGGTGTGGAGCTGGATTCCGTATTGTCCGGAATGGAGCGGCACTTTTTGGAAAAAGCGCTGGAGCGGACCTCCGGGAACAAAACACGCGCAGCGCGCCTCTTGGGCATGAGTTTCCGCTCGTTTCGCTACCGGCTCGAGAAATACGATCTCGACGATTAGCTTTTTTTTGGACGGGCTGGTCGGTGAGGCGCGCGGTGGATCGTTCGGCGCGCCAGTCCCGCGGGAAGCGAGGTCTCTCGGTAATATAAGATATAACTATCTGAAATAAATCAGGTAATGATTAGAGTGTTCTCGTCTTCAGTGCTTCTTCTGACGCAGCCAGTCAGATCTGACGAATTTTGTCAGCCCGGATCTGCCGCAAAATGTCAGTTTTGGTGCTCGAGCTACGAAAAATAGGGGGTTTACAAATGGCACAGCTTTTGCGAATGATCCAAGTGTGCTTTTTCAATCAGGGGAAAGCGCCTGTCGTAAACTTCATCAATCAAAGCAGCCTGGGAGGCGCTCCATTATGTTGAAGAATGTTAAAAAGGGTTTCACCCTTGTTGAATTGATGATTGTTGTTGCAATCATCGGTATCCTCGCCGCTATCGCTATCCCCAACTTCGTTGAGATGCAGTACAAAGCCAAGCGTGCCGAGCTCCCCTCGAACGTGAAGGCCATCAAGGAAGCCGAGGAGATCTACAACTCCGAGAATGACGGCTACCTCGCGGTGACTGCGCATCCCACCACCACGCCGAGCAAGAAGGCTCAGCCATGGGGATCCGGTAACTCAGGCTTCAACTACTTGAACTGGCACCCCGACGGAAACGTTCGTGGCGTCTACTCGGTAACCACGACCGCAACCTCCTCCTCCACTCCAGGTGGTGACTTTGAGGTGGTCGGGACCGCTGATGTTGATGGTGACGGGACGAACTCGACCTACACCGCAACCAAGTCGCTGAACACCAAGATGACGACTGTGAACAACGTCTTCTAAGACTGTTCAGACTGTCTTTGCAGAATGGGCGAGTGGGTTATCCCACTCGCCCATTTCTCTATTTTGCACTGAGTGTCTATGGGCTCGTTGCTGGCCAAAATTGTGAATTCCAATTGGGCGTGTCCGCTCGTGCTGGTCGTGACAGCGATGGCCTACGTTGGAGCACTGGGGGCGGACTTTGTCTGGGATGACTTTCCACTGATTGTGGAGAACCCTCGCGTTCATTCCTTGGGGCAATGGCAGGCTTGGTTCACGGAAGACCTTTGGGCAATCGAAGGGGTGTCCTCGGGCTCCGGATTCTATCGCCCGTTGGTTCTTGCAAGTTTTGCGGCGGACGAGGCCGTCTGGGGGATGAACCCTCTCGGGTTTCACCTTCAGTCACTCCTCTGGCATTTGGGGTGTGTTTGGCTGCTTTTTCAACTGTTGGAGACGCTTGTTGATCGAAGGTCCGCTTGGGTTGCGGTTGCGGTTTTTGCCCTTCATCCCGCCTTGTCGGAGTCGGTGATCTGGATTGCGGCACGCAACGATCTGATGGCCACTGCGTTTCTACTCGGAATGCTTTTGAATCTGTCTGGCGGGCGGCCGCGCCCCGTTAATTTGGTCCTGGGCTGGGGCTGTTTTCTCGCAGCGTTGCTCTCGAAAGAATCCAGTGTGGTGGGGATGGGGTTGCTGGTGTGTCTGGACTGGGCGCGGTGGGGACACCTTCGAGGGTTTCGCCGCTATGCAGGATTGGGAGGCACGCTTTTGGTGTGGTGGTGGCTCCGGAGCACAGCGGGTGTGAGCACGGGGGACCTCGATTTGGATGCGGGCTTGTCGCTGCTCGCTGAGAACGGTGACCAAGTCTTGGGGATCTACGCACGTCTGCTATTTTGGCCTTTCGACTTGAGTGTTGGTCGCAGTCTGGAGTACCTGTCCGAGCCGTCTCTTCTCACGATGGTGGGGTTGTTGGGCTTCGGAGGGATGATGGCCATCGCGATGGTGCGCGGGAGACGCCTGGCTCTGGCAGGCATCCTTTTCGCGGCCATGAGCATCGCACCTGCTGCGCTCGCCGTAGCCTCCAAGGCTCAGATTGGAGAGCGGTATCTGTACCTGCCTCTGGTCGGGTTGAGTGTGGTGCTGGCCAGCGTGGTGCAGCGCCAGAACACCCAGCGGATGGGTGTCGGACTTCTGATGATTCTGGCCGTGGGATTTGCCGGTATCCAAAAGCGGACGGCGGAGTGGGCCGATGAACTCTCGCTTTGGACAGCCGCCACAACGACGGATCCCTCACCGTACACTTGGGGAAATCTGGGTCATATGCACAACCGGCGTGCAGAAGTTCTCTCTGAACGCGGTGCTCCTGAAGAGAGTGTCCACCGCCTCCAGGCCATGGATGCCCTGGAAAGGTCGTTCCACCATGCCCTGCCCTACCACGACAACTGCAGCGCATTGGTTCGAGTGCCCTTCCGTGCTCGCGACTTTGAACGAAGCCTACGACACCTCAAGATTGGGGAAGACGCGGGTTGCCTGAACCACCCAAGCCAAGGGCCAGATTTTGCCGGCCTGAAGGGCGTGGTCTTGGCGGTGAATGGGCACTGGGAGAATGCCCTTGAGGCACTGCCTGCAGCCTTGGATGACCCCGGGGGGCGTGGTGAGGTGTTGCGAGGAGCGCTCCTCTTGCTCGAGGGTTCCAAGAGGTTGACGCTTCCGCCGTTGAGGTCTTTCTGTGGCTCCCGTCCAGAATCCAAGGAAGATGCTCTTGTTTATGATGCTTCTGTTCAGCGGCTTCTGATGGCGAATGGGCTTGCTGTCGAAGCGATCTTTGATGACAATGACAGTGCAGCGCTGTTCTGCAGCAGGAGCGGTCATCAGTGAAAACGTGGGTGCTGGGTTTCCTAATCGCGAGTGGAGCGTTCTTGGCCCATGCCGCTCATCGCTCGGTCGATGGGCACCGTCGAGGGATTGATCGTGCGCAAGAATTTGTGGAACTCGTCCCCTCCGGGGAGGCGTTGAGTTGGGTTTCCGTGGGGTTCCAGACTCAACTCGCTGACTGGATCTGGATTCAAGCTGTACTTCAGTTTGGAGAGGATGCTGGGCCGGAGCAGCCTGCGGAGCAGATCGCCTGGTTTGAGAGTGCCCTGCGGGCATCGATTGCCCTCGACCCGGAGTGGCGGTCCCTGTATTCCTACGGCAGCTTGATGATGAAGGTGCTCGAGGACTACTCGACTTCATCGCACATCCTCGAGATGGCCGTAGAGCAGTTTCCCGAGGAAGAGTATTTTCCCTTCTCCTTAGGGGCGAATCACTACCTCCAAGGCAGTGAGGTCGGAAATCTTAGACTCGATTTGGCCTTTTGGGCGGCACTTTCGCCACCGAAACAGCCGGGATTGCGCATGGCCGTTCCAGCGATGCACTCGGCATTGCAGACGCGTCACTCGGTCTTGCTCGCCCACATGTGGATGCTCCATGCCTCGAAGGTAGAGGGAGCCCCGAAATGGTATGCATCGGCGGCCCATGCTTTCATCGTTCGGAAGAACGAGCGTGAGGTGGCCATACGGTTTCTGTCTGACCAGCTCAAGGCCGAAACGGATCCCGTTCTGATTGAACGGCTGACGGATCAGCTGAATCGGGAAATGCATGAGCTGCATTCTGAGCGCTTGACCGCGCTGGTTCAGAAGAGCGGTGAGGGGGGGCTCTCTCCAGTGGCTGCGCCATCTGAACTGGTAACGCGGGGTCTGTTGACTCGTCTGCCGAGTGACCCGTATGAATCCGAGTGGGTGATTGATGTGGATGGGATCGTGCGGTCTCCTCGAATGATCGAAATCATCGAGCGTCGTGCAAGAAATTCCGAGCGAAACATGCTGGCGTTTGGGCTGTAGCCTGTGCTTTTTGGGCTGGGCTTGGGAAGCAGCTTGGGTGACCGCGAGGGGAATCTCCAGCTGGCAGTGGCCTGTCTGTGTGCCCATCCGGGCATGCGCCTCGGTCGTGTGAGTCGAATCTATGAAACGCCGGCGCTTCAAAATCTGGCTCACGGCCGCTTCCTCAATGCCGCGATATCGATTGACTGGGAAGACTCCCCAGCGGAACTGTTGCGGTGGGTGAAGCGCTGTGAAGAACGGATTGGCCGAGTTCGATCCAGCCGTTGGGGCGATCGTCTCATCGACATTGATTTGCTCTGGTGGGAAGGTGAGCCGATCGTAGAAGAACATTTGCAGGTGCCGCATCCCGGGCTTCTCAACCGAAATTTTGCGATCTGGCCGTTGCTTGAGGTGATCCCGTGGGCAGGGGGTCCGTCAGGTGTGCCTTACGGGCAACGATTGGGCGATTTGAGGGCGCCGTCCGCGATCGGAGTGCTTGCCGGGTAGGGGTGCGGCGTTAAGGAGTTTCACCGAAATGAATCGTCCTTCAATTCCCTGTGGAGACCGTGATGAAGTTTTTCATCGACACCGCCAATCTTGACCACATCCGTGAAGTCGCCTCTTGGGGAATCATTGATGGATGCACAACGAATCCCTCACTCATTGCGAAGGAGGGCCGCGACTTTGTGGAGGCCATTGCTGAGATCTGCACGATTGTGGATGGCCCTGTCTCCGCAGAGACTGTCGCCGATACGGCAGAGGAAATGATTGCTCAGGGACGGCGGTTGGCGAAGATTCACGACAACGTGGTTGTGAAGGTTCCGCTGACCGAGGCCGGCATTACATGCTGTTCCGTTCTTTCCTCGGAAGGCATCGGTGTCAACGTCACCCTCTGTTTCTCGACGTCTCAGGCGCTGCTCGCGGCCAAAGCAGGCGCACGCTTTGTTTCTCCGTTCGTGGGGCGTCTCGATGACCTCGCCCAAGACGGCATGCAGCTCATCCAAGAGATCGCCGAGATGTACGCCAACTTCCCCAATCTCAATACAGAGGTTCTTGCCGCCTCGATCCGCCACCCCCTGCATGTCAGCCAGTCGGCCTTGGCGGGTGCGGATGTGGCAACGATTCCCTACCCGGTCATGAAGAAACTGTTCTTCCATCCTCTCACAGACAGTGGAAATGCGAAGTTCACGGCCGATTGGGAGACCGTGGAGAATCAAGACATCATCGGCCAGGTGGATGCCTGGTTGAAACGGAACGGGCGTGGCTGAAACGAGTAGAAAATCCGACAAACGTGAGTTGATTTCCCGGGCAGCCATCGAGGTGTTCGCGGAAAAAGGATTCCATCAGGCCCGAGTCAGCGATGTTGCGGCTCGAGCAGGAGTTGCCGATGGAACGATTTACCTCTACTTCAAGAACAAAGAAGACCTCTTGTTGTCCATCTTCGAGGACAGCATGGAAATCCTCCTGAAGGGGGTCCAGGTGGCGCTCTTGGGGACAGAAGACCCTCTGGAGAAGCTCCGGGTATTCATTCGCTATCACCTCACCCAGGTTCAGGAGCACCGCGCTGTCTCAGAAGTTTTACAAGTGGAGCTTCGGCTTTCCAACAAGTTTCTGAAAGACTATCGACCGGAGAAGCTTTGGGCGTATTTGGGGCTTATCTCGGACATTATTCGGGAGGGCCAAGCCAAAGGCGTTATTCGAGAGTCCGTGGATCCGTTCATTCAAATGTGGGCGGTGTTCGGATCTCTGGATGAATTGGCGATGCAGTGGGTTCTCGCTCGTCGCAAGAAGTTTGATTTGAGTGCCGTCGCCGAACAGGTGGCGGAAACCTTTATTCGTGGAATTGCTGCGAACCCCGCAGCATTGGAGGAAGCGTGAAAATTGGAGTTTGCTTGAAGCAGGTGCCGGCTACGGACACCCGAATCAAGATCAACGCCGAAGGCACGGGGATCGTGACTGATGAGGTGAAATGGGAAGTCAACCCGTACGATGAGTTTGCTCTTGAGGCGGCTCTCCTGCTGAAAGAGGCTGGAAAAGCTTCTGAGGTGGTCATCCTGACTGTGGGCGGCTCGGACTGTGAACAGCGAATCAAAGACGGTCTCGCACGGGGTGCAGACAGTGCAATTCGCATGGATGACGCCTCCTTTGCGGGTTCCGATGCCTTGGGAATTGCCCGGGTGTTGGCTGCTGCTGCAACCAAGGCCGAGGTGGGTTTGGTGCTGTGTGGCAAACAGGCCATTGATGGCGACTCCTCCCAGGTTCCGGGAATGATGGCCGAGCTGCTCGACTGGGCACAAGTGACTGACATCAGCAGTTTGGAACTTGACGGCGAGACGGTCACGACTCACCGAGCCGCTGGTGCCGGCAACAAAGCTGTGATTGAGACCAAGCTCCCCGCCGTCTTGTCTTGCGACAAGGGCCTCAACACCCCCCGCTTTGCATCCCTTCGAGGGATCATGATGGCGAAGCGGAAGAAGATCGAGGTGTGGGGGGCTGCTGACCTGGGTCTGAACGATGCGGATGTGGGTGGCACCGCCGCTGTCCTCGTCGAGCAAGGCATGTCCCAGCCGCCAGCACGGCCAGCGGGTCGGATGATCGACGGTGGAAGCGTTGGAGAAAAAGTGAATGAACTCGTTCGGCTTCTTCGCGAAGAAGCCAAAGTGCTGTAGGGAGGAAACCATGGCATCTGGAATTCTTGTTGTTGTGGAGCATGAGGGCGGACAGCCCAAGAAGACAGCCTATGAGCTGCTCACCAAGGCTCGTGAACTCGCCGCTGGACTCGGCGGTGGAGTGTCCGCCGTGGTGATTGGGTCGGACTCCGCTGCGGATCTTGGCGACTACGGAGCCGAGAAGGTGTACACCGTGTCCGGGGCTTCCTATGAGACCTACGGAACAGAAGCGTACACAGCGGCGCTGAGTGCGGTTCTCGATGAGGCGCAACCGGCGGTCGTGCTCGCACCTGCCTCGGCAGCCTCGCGGGACTACTTCCCACGAGTAGCAGCCCGTAAAGGCCTCGGAATGGCCAGCGAGGTTACTGAGCTTTCTTCCGCGGGTGGCACCGTTCAGGGCAAGCGTCCCGTATACGCGGGCAAGGCTTTGGTCAGTGTCTCGATCAACTCCACTCCTGCGCTCTACACCGTTCGTCCCAACTCCTTTGGGGCCGGCGAGGCCGTCGGAGGCAGTGCCGAGGCTGTAGCCGTGTCGGTGGATGCGGTCACCGAGCGCTCGCGGGTTGTCGAGCAGGTGAAGTCTTCCTCGGATGTGGCGGATCTGACGGAGGCGGACCGCATCGTCTCTGGAGGGCGTTCGCTGAAGTCAGAGGACAATTTCAAGGCAGTGATTGTCCCGCTGGCGGCTTCGATCAGCGCAACCCCAGGGGCCTCACGTGCAGCGGTTGACGCCGGCTATGCACCTCATTCTTGGCAGGTTGGACAGACCGGCAAGGTTGTGAACCCATCGCTGTACATCGCCTGCGGGATTTCGGGTGCGATTCAGCACCTTGCTGGCATGCGAACCTCCAAGGTGATCGTTGCGGTCAACAAAGACGCTGAGGCACCGATTTTCCAGCATGCCACCTACGGCATTGTTGAGGACCTCTTTGAGGTCTGCCCGGAGCTCCAGAAGGCTTTTGCAGAAGCTCTCTAAGGTGTCCTGAATGTCTGATACCGAGGCGGTGTGGTAGGGTAAAAGCTCCACAGCGCCCCGGCACGGACAAACACCTATGTCTTCGAATGGTCCTGAATCCTCGGGCGGAGTCGATCCGCTCCAGCGAAGCCTGCTGGTGGCGGTATGCCAGCACCTCGCAGCTGAGGAACGCCATGCGGATCTGGTTCGGGTGTGTGCGCTTTGGAGCGCACAAGAGCGCCTTCCTGTCGTCATTGCCCTCGATGAGGCCCGGGCCTTGTTGCGATTGCGCTTGATGGATCGGGCCTGGGTTCGACTTCGGGAGCTGGATCGGACGGAGCGGCATCGGGTCGAAGTCCAGGCGCTCACGGCTGAAATGTTCATCGATCGAGGCTGGCCGGGGCGTGCCCGAAAAATTCTAGAGCGAGCCGTTTCCGAGTACCCTGAGAGGGCCGACCTTGAGGCGCTTTTGGACCGGTCAAAGAACCCTCCGCTGCGGCCTCCTTCCGATGCACGAACGATCGAGAGGGAGGGCAGCAAGGAGGAGCGTCTGGCTCTCGCGGAGCTGTATCTCTGCACGGGCTCTCAGCTCAAGGCTCGAAGCATTCTCAAGCGACTCGCACGGTCCAAGTTCCATGAAAAACCCCGAGTTCAGGCTCTGCTGTGGGCCTTAGAGACCGATCTGGATGCAGAGGAGCTGTCGCTGATGCAGCTCACCAAGGTCTTCTTGGCGGAATTGCCTCTGATTGAAGACGGACCGCTCGAGCTCTCTTTGGATGGGTTGAGTTCGGCAGAGGTGACAACGCGTGGTCCGACCCCTGAGGAGGTGGAAGATCGCCCCGAAGCGGCATTTCCCTCCCTCTTTCGTTGGGTGGACGATTCCAATGATTTCAGCGATGACAATGCGGATGTGACACGAATTTCGCCGATGGCTGACCTTCAGCCAGCGTCCAATGCCGAGGAGACGGCTGAGATCTCGATCGACAACTGGGACACAGGGGACGGTCGTGGCGACACCAAGGTCATGCGTGTCATTCACCACGATGCAAGCGGCCTGCCGACGCTGATTGAGGAATTGGCTGCGGAAGACTCGATGGAGAATTCGGTTGAACTCACCCGTTCAGGCAATGTTCTGGACAACGATGTGCATACTGCGGGCTTCAACCTGCGGGACATGGACTTTGATACGGAATCTGAATTCCTGGAGGAGGAGGATGCCGGCTTGATCGTCATGACTCGCCAGGAAGGCACCTACAGTGGCGTTCAGAACGGTCCGACGCATCCGTCGGTCAACCTCAAGGACCTGTCGGAGTTGGATGAGTCCGATCCCTCAGGCTTCGAGGCCACCGACCCCACAGTAATTGGCGGTCCGAAACCGAGTGCTTCGGAGACGTCAAAGCCTTCGGCCTCACCTCGGCCCCGAACGCGGACTCGTCGCCGGTCTTCTCGGCGAGTCAGGGAAAAGGCCCGGTATCAAAAGCGGATGTTTCTCGCAGTAGGTCTTCTGTTGGTGCTTGCAATGGCCGCTTTGTGGGGTTGGCGGATGCTTGGAGCGAAAAAAGAAGCGGCGGTGCTGGAGAAGAGTTTGGAGGCCGTGGGAAGCGGGGACTATCAGGCCCTTCTCCAAGAACAAGCAAGACTCATGCATCTCTTGGAGCAGGATGCCGCGGAGCCGGTTGGTGCCCACATGGTGTCTCAGGCCATTGTTCAGCTCAACCTTTGGGGTGACTTTGCGGGCGGTCGAGACACTTGGGAAGAGGCGGTGCAAGCGATTCGAGATGCAGGCATCTTCGGTGCGAGTGTGGACTCGCGTGCCTTGGCGAGCGCCTACCGGGCCTATTTCCAGGGGGATCTCGATGGGGCGGTTTCCTACCTGGAAGCCCGCGGTTACGAGCCCGCGGAGGCTGCACTTCTCCGAGCGCAGGTGGCGCGGGACCAGGGGGATATGGAGCTTGCGAGGAGCTTTCTTGAGAACGCTTTGGCGCAAGAGCCCGACCACGTCATGACGCTGTTTACCCAGGCGGATTTGTGTCTTGATGAGCTGGACATTGGTTGTGCGAAGGAGGCCGTTTCACGACTTCAGAGTTTGGCTACGCCGGCTGACCCGGCCGCTCAAGGATCGTCCTTCTTGGAGAGCAGTGGACGATTTCAGCTGCTAAAAATCCATCTGGATTCGGTGGATGAAACCGCGGAAGAACAAGCCCGACGAATCGAGGGGGCGTTGTTTTCGGGACTTGATCTCGCTCCACGCCAGGTCGGCCGTGCACGAGTCCGTCTTGCTCAGCTCTACTCCGCTGATGGAAAGATGGATCAAGCAAAGCGATCGTTGGAAGCTGCGTTGTCGGCCGATATGGAAAGTGCTGCCGCACGATATTGGCTGGGCGCCCTCCGCTTGAGAGAGGGTCGCTCCAAACAGGCACTCACGGATTTTCGAGCTTGTGTGCGAAGTCGTCCCGCCGAACACGACTGTCATCGAGGGGTGGTCCACGCCCTGTTGGAGCTGGATCGGGTGGAAGAGGCTCGGCTTCATGTCGTTGGTCATGAGGCGGTGTTGGGCGGTCGACCCGATCGCGATTTGTTCTCTGCCTGGTTGGCTCTGGCTGCAGAGGAAGAGGGCTCGGAAGTGCTCACACGCTTTGATCTGGAGGGGCCTCGGTCCAAGCTGGTTGCTGGGCTTGCTCATGGTCGATCCGGTCAGCAGGCCTTGGCAGAGTCCTTGCTTATTGAGGCTGCAGAGGGACTGGAGAGCAGCTTGAATGCATTGGATCAATGGATGGCACCAAGGGCCTATGCCGCTGCAGCCCGATTTGGAGACAGCGAGCATCGGCAGGTTCAGGCCGATCGGGCCTATCGTCTGGGAGCGGGCGATCCCGCGGTGCTGGTGGACCTGGGCTGGTACTACGACAGCCTCGGCAACAAAGAAGAAGCAGCCCTCTTCTTCGACCGGGTTGACGGAGTGGGGCAGGAATCTGCGATCTCCCATTTCAATCGCGGATGGTTTTTTCTGGACTTCGGCGACAATCAAGTTCGAACCAAGGCGTCCTGGATTCGTTACCGCGACCTTAAACCCAGTGGTCCGAGAGCAGAGAGGGTCATGAGGCAGCTCATGGATCTCTACTGAGTGGCGTCACCCGTCTCGGCGTCCAGGTCTTCGAGAGGAAAGAGAAAGAGTCCGTGGAGGTGGACCGTTCCCGACAAACGTAGAAGTTGTCCAGACTCGTCGATTTCATTCAGAGCATAGCCGAGTACGAATGCAGTACCGGGGTTCTGTTCCGTTGGGGAAGAGCCGTTGAAGCCGATGTAGCTGCCCAAAGTATCGCTGGACGCAGCGATGTCACCCAGGCCCTGTGCCTCCAAAATCGGAATCAACTCGGAATGCAGCGTTCCGAGTCCGAGCTGGATCTCGCTCTGGGGCAGTCGGGGAATATCGGGGCAAGCCTCCTCGGTGAGGCTCAGGAGCGCTTGAGTGTTGGCCCAGTAGTGAACCGTGGGGTCTGGAGTAAGCTCGTGGGCGACCAATCCGACCGCTTCACTTTCCACTGAGCAGATCGGGACGCTTGTCGGTTCATCCTCGTAAAAATGGACGGTCAGTGCAACGGTGGGGTTGGCCTCGTCGAGGATTAGGGTTCCTTCGATACCAAACCAAGAGGCGTCGACGCTGTCAGGTTGCTCCGTGTCGTCGGCCTCAGAGCTACCGGAGTCCAGTGCAGAGTCGACGACTTGGTCCGGGTTTGCTCTCCCCGTGGAGCCCGTACTGCTGCACGCAGCACCCAACAGAACTGCGTTGGCGAGTGTAAGGGGTTTCATTGTGAGTCATGCTCCTCGCCTGTCACCACCCTCCCACTGTAGCGGAGAACCGAGGCCATCGCTACAGTGGAACCGGCAAGTCGGAGGCTCAGCCTCCGGCTCAGCCGGAGGCTTGGCTGGAGCCTCCGCCACCGTCTTTTACCTTGAGCATCTTGCCGAGAACGATGGCGATTGGGGCAGCAATGGCCGAGAAGACCGCGCCCATTTTTGCGGGCCCCATGAGCGTGCTGGGATCGGCCTTGAAGGCCTCTCCCGCCACAAACAAGGCTACGGTGAGCCCGAGCCCAGCGATGACACCCGCCAAGAACAGATGGCGGAAGTCCATGCCCTTTGGAAGCGGAAAGCCCATTTTGGCACCCGCCCAGGAGAAGAAGAAGATGCCGATGGTCTTGCCTGCAATCAACGAGGCCAAGACGATCCAGGTGACCTGATTCATCGATGAGAATTCAACGCCGGCGTTGGCGAACCCAAAGAAGAACAGCCCAAAGTCCACCGGCAGCTTGAGCTGGTGCTCAAAGTTGTGCAGCGGGCTGTGATCGTGGTGGGCATCGTGGTGGCTGGACGCATGCGCCTCGTCGACCTCGTCGTTTTCCTCCAACATTCCCGTGTCGCTTTTGGGTCCCGGAATGAAGGGAACAATGGGCACCAGCGCCAGGGCCGGGTGCAGGTGGGCCTTCGAAAGGCCGATCCACGAGAGCACGCCAGCGATCAGGATGTAGGGCACCCAGGTGTTCACGCCTTTCTTCCGCATGCCGTAGGCGATCAGCATTCCAGGAACGGTCCAGTACAAGAGCTGCATGACGTCCGGCTCATACTTGGGGTAGGCAACGGCAATGATGCCGAGTCCAATCGCGTCGTCGGCAACAGCCAGAAGAAGCAGGAAGCTCACAGCAGGGTGTTTGTTGCCGAAAACGACCCGCGCCACAAGCCAGGCCAGCGCGATGTCCGTGGCCGTTGGAATCCCCCACCCGTGTGCAACCTTTGAGGCCATGGCGGCGTCGCCGGAGTAGATGACGTTGGTGAGCAGCAGGTAGACACCCACCGGTCCAAAGACGCCACCGAGGGTGCCCAAGAGAGGGTTGATGGCCTTGGAGGGGGGATTGAGATCGCCTCCAGGGAGAACGCTTTCCGTAATTTCCTTGGCTGCGATGCCGAAGAACAGCACCATGAAGATGTCGTTGATCAGGTAGTGAATCGTGACATCATGGCCGAGGAGGCTTGCTCCACCAATGTGGTAGTCCACCATCTTGTGGTAGGTCTCGTAATCCACATTGGCATAGACAATGCCGAGAACAACACCGGCAATCAGTGGAATCGAGAATTCTTGGAGAAAGTTGGTGAAGCCTTTTTTGGACTCGGACACAAGGCGCTCCTGGGTTTTCGCAGCTTAAGTGACGAGGAACTTCACGAGCATAGAAAATGCGGGGAACGAAGTCGAGTTGGGCTCAGCATGGGGCCGCTTTGTTCTTGCCACCACTCAGGGCGTGCGCAGGCACACTTGGACCCAATAGGTGGGTTTTCCACTGAGGCTCTGGCCCATCTCAAAATCCATGGAGTAGGGCTCAAGTCCTGCGTAGTCGCCACTGAGAAACTTTTCCATCTCCCCCGTTGGATTCTGGGTGTTGATCTCCCCGTGAGCGTCTGCTCGAAGATCAGCCTCGTCGAGTTCGAAATAGCGGCAAATGAGGTCCATCGGTGCTGGCACTTCAGCTTCGGTGCTCAAGGGAGCAGCGTCTTCGGTTTCTGTCTCTGTTTCTGTTTCTTCAGCCTGTGCACTGGGCCAGCTCTGACCGAAGAGGAAGGCCGCTTGGAGAAGGATGATGGCGAGCAACAGGGGTGAGGTTTGTTTTGCTTGGGGCATAATTTCTCCGATTGATGTGCTTGCGTACCCTGCAGAGGCGTTGAGTGCTACCCTGCTATCAGGTCCGAAAAAGGAATGACGCGTTGTCCGATTTCAAGAATGAGTTCAGTTGGAGCTTCAGTCGACACACAGTTTTTGAGGAGTGTCCGCGGAAGTACTGGTTGAACCATTATGGATTTTGGAACGGCTGGCTCCGGGACAGTCCTCCTCGTGCCCAAGAACTCTACATTCAGAAGAATTTGGTGACCCGTCCGATGTGGTTGGGAACGGTGGTGCATGATGCCGCCGAGGGGGCCTTGAAGTCCTTTCGCACAGGACAATTTGTGGGGACAGATGAGTTGGTGTCGAAAACTCTCGATCGCGCAGAGCGTGACTGGAACAATTCACTGAGAGCGCGCTATCGGGCGGAAAGTCCCAAGAAATATCCTGGATTTCAAGAGCATTACTACGAAGTTGAGGACCCTGAGCCCATAGACACGACCTTCATGGAGATTGAAAGGCAGGTTCGAACGCTCTACGAGAACAAAATTTTTCGTCGAATCCTCCAGGTTCCCAATCGAATTCAACAGATTGAGGACTTGAACGTTCTGCCTCTTCATGGCGTGAAGGTTTGGGTCAAGCTGGACGTTCTCATGGGGGATGGACAGGGGGGCTTGGTCATCGTCGATTGGAAAACAGGTCGCTTCCACGACTCCGAGTCCGTCAAAACCCAGCTTGGCATTTACGGGCTCTACGCAAAGCAGGAGCTGGGAGTCTCAAAGCTCAAGATGGTGCATGTGAATCTTCGAGAAAACGAATTCACCACCACCGCGATCGACCAGGAGCAGCTGGATCGGAGTGAGGCCTTTGTTCGAGACTCCTCCGCTGCCATGTTGAAACTGTTGGATGATCCGGCCGAAAACATAGGTTCTGAGCAGTCTTTTGAGAAACTCCCTGAGGGGTCTGGTCGGTGCAAACGTTGTCGATTTCGCAGAGATTGTGGGCGATAATTTGAGGCCCGGACAAATTTTGGCCTAGGGTGGGTTCGTTTGTTCAGTATGTTGAGAGTGTCCCGTTCGGGGAGAACCAACATGCTCGCTGCATTCAAAAGCAATCCCGCTCCTATTTTTCGACTTGACTGGGGAGTCAACGAGTTGATTCCGGAGTGGAAAGGAAGCGTCTTTCAAGTTCTCGAAGGAAGCGCTCCAGTGGCATCCCCCTGGGGAGGGGAGATGGCGATTGCTACAGGAGACGTGCTGCTCACCGCAGGCACAGCGTCTGTGGGTGAGATGGTTGTTCTCGTCCCCTGGGGCCACGGCCGGCCGATGTTGGGCAGAGTGACCACAACAGGCTTCGTGGCAGAGCCAGGTTCCGTTCCTTGCAGTCCTCGACGTTGGCGGATTGCAGGACGTCTTGTTGCCCATCTCCGACCGCGGGTTCGGGGGCGGGGCAAGGTGTTGGATTTCCCCGGCGGGGACCGCCCGAGTGTTCAGACCGCGAACACTCGAGGCTCAGCCAAACGCTCCACGATGGAGCTGGTCTGGTCCAACTCCCGAAGCGATGTGAAGCGGGTGAAGGCTCCCAGCGGGCCTGGCGACGCCAGTGTTCTCGCAGAACAGGTCCTGGTGGCCAAGTCCACCAAGTGCCACCGCGCACGAGGGGTCATGTCCTCGGACAGCACCTTAGCGGAGCACTGCCTCAGTCTGGTCGAGCCAGGAGGCTTGCTGATCGTTCAGCCCGGAGCGGAGTCCGCGATGCGCGGTTTGGTGGGCGTTCCCAAACAGGAGCCCAAACAGGAGCAACTGCCTCTCTTCCGGGGTCCCTGACTTCTCAAAAGCAGTGCTCTCCGCTACCGTGGGGGCATGCAGAGACTGTTGCAATCTTCTCGTCGGCCACTCATCGGAGTGGTGCACCTGCCGCCCCTGCCAGGCTCGCCTCGGTCCGGTCCGGGAATGGAGCGCATCCTCGAGAGAGCACTGAAGGATGCAGAGGCACTGATCGAGGGGGGTGCTCAGGGGCTTATCGTTGAGAATCTGGGAGACGCACCGTTCGCTGTTGGAGGGGTCGAGCCCCACGTCGTTGGAGCCTTGAGCATTGTGAGCAAGGCAATCGTTGACCGTGCCCCATCCGATTTTTCTGTGGGGGTGAATGTCCTGAGAAATGACGCGAAAGCTGCTCTCGCTGTCGCGTCAGTGAGCGGTGCGGATTTCGTTCGGGTGAATGTCCACACCGGAGTCATGGCAACGGACCAGGGATTGATTGAAGGCCGAGCGCGAGAGACACTCTTGTACCGAAATCAGCTGGGTTCGACGGTGGGAATTGCTGCCGATTTGTTGGTCAAGCACGCGACTCCGCTCGGGAATCCTGATCCAATTCAGCTGGCGCAGGACACGTACCATCGAGGAGGGGCCGATGTGCTGATCACGACGGGTTCGGGAACCGGACAACCGGTTGATCCTGTGGGCCTCAAGCGCCTCCGAGAGGCTTGTCAAGGCATTCCCTTTTGGATTGGAAGCGGCCTCAATCTCGAGAATGTTTCGGGCTTGGCGCCACTGTGCGATGGGGCGATTGTTGGCTCAGCGCTTCATGAGGATGGGGACCTCGAAGCCGCTCTGTGTCTCAAGAGAATTCAGGCCATGGTAGCGGCCTGGGAAGCCGCATAGATCGGATTGGGGGCAAAATGCAGAAAAGGCCGCCCCGGGGTCGAGGCGGCCTTTTCAATGAATCTGTCCGAATGCTCTAGAGCTGTTGCGAGTAGAACTCGACGAGGGCCGGGAGGTCGACGGGCAGCGGAAGGGGTTCAGCCTGTGGGGCAGGGAGGCTCGTTCCCTCAGCCTT
>JAYXVV010000169.1:0-8686 GCA_036021505.1 Myxococcota bacterium
GGACGCATGGAAAGTCCTGTGACCAGAACCACGCGCTCAGAGAGAACGGGCCAGCGAGTGGAAATGATCTCTTGCATCACAAGTCCTGACATTCCAGGTAGGCGAACATCTGCAAAGACGAGATCCACAGGTTTTTTTTCAAGGAGGGCAATTCCCTCTTCTGCACTGCCTGAAACGTGGCATTGATGACCCGCCGCCTCGATCATGTCTCTCGCCAGATCACAGAGCTCGGAGTCATCGTCCACAAACAAAACCTCCACGTTCTTTTCCGCGAGGGGATCGGCCTCCTCGAACGAGCTCGGAAGCTCCACTCGATAAGCCATCTGCGAATCCGAGGTGAAGTGCTTCAGCTGTCCACCATGGGCCCGCACAATCGTAGCGGCAAGCGCGGGACCGAAACCCGCGCCACGCGCAGTCTCACTCACGACTTCCCAAGCTGCCGTTGAGCTCGCCTCTCGTTGAGCAAGCCCCTCCCTCGCGATGGTTACCTCCACCATCCCATCCGAAGCGGTGGCCTCAACCACCAATCGACCGACTCGGCCCGCCTCGTCGGCCACAGACAGAACGAGGGCCGTGAAGACCTGCTTGAGCAGCGTGGGATCGCCTGGAGTGCTCAGCGCTTGTGATTCGATTTCGAGGACCACTTGAACCCGGCCCAGGCGCGAGGCCAGGTTCTCCAAAGAGCCCTCCAGCACGGCGGGAAGAGAGACAGAATCCCGAGATCCCAAGGCGGGGTGAGCAAAGATCTGAAGATTCCGAACGGTGTCGGAGATGCGCTCCGCGTGGTCTTTGACGATCCGCAGGTGCTTCTCCAACTCCGAGCGATTCCACTCCGGAAGCATCTCCATGAACTCAAGCCGCCCCTGCAGCACGGTCAGGGGATTGGAAAGCTCATACGCCACCCCGGCCGCGAGGTTGCAGACAGCACGCAGACGATCCGTGAAGGCACTCTCCTGCTCCAGTAGGTGGGCGTGGGTGACGTCCAACAAACCCACTCGAATTCGGTCCGGGGAATCGGCTTCGCTTTTTTCCACGAGCAGAACCCCACGCCGTCCATTGAGCAGGTCAAAGGGCCGAAGCGGAACCCCCTCAAAGCCGCGCTCCACCAAGGCCTTGAACTCCGAGCGATCATCAAAGAGTTGATCAATCGGAGCATCACCAAAACGTTCCGCCGCCGCACAATTGACTCGCAGCGTGCTTCCGTCTCGAGCCAGCTCCCACGTCGGGAGCGCCCTCAGACTCAACTCCTCGCTTTCGGAGAGAGCCTGACGTTCTGGGTTGTCGGATTTCAGGGCCACAAGACGCTCCTCACGAGCCGATCGGCCCCATCATACCGCAACACAGACCGCTTCATCGACGACCTGCACCTCAAACGAGGTCACCTTGCATTTGGTGGCGGTGAGGCAGTTGCCATCACGCACATCGAACTCCCAGCCATGGTAGGGGCATTTCACCACTGGGCCGTTGAGTTCACCCTCACCGAGTGGACCATCGGCATGAGGACAGGCGTTGTCAATCGCGTAGAAGCTGCCCTCGAATTTAGCGACAGCGATCGCCTTGCCTCCGATGATGATCTCCACAAGCTCCCCTTCCGGAAGAGCATCCTTGTGAAGCACGACCTCGAAACCCTCCGGGGGAGTGACATCCTTTGGCGCCTCAAGACCCAGCGACAAGGACTGTTCACCCACCGCAACAGGAGGCGCCGTTCGCCCCGAACTGTCGTCGCTTCGGCTTGCCGAGGAGTCGCCAAAGACCTCACTCATAAGACGCGCTCGCAGTCCATTTTTTCGACCCAAAATCACCGTACGCAACAAGCCCATCTGACCCTCCGACCTGTTCAGCCTAACGCAGGGTTCTTGGGGCTTCACGTCTAGTCCTTCTCAAGACCTTCTGCCTGTGGCACCCTCGGGACATCATGATCCGAGACCGACTCAAGAAGACGTTGCGCCGAGCCGCCATCAAGGCACTCGGTATGGAAGAGCAGGCTGAGGACCGAAAGGTCCAAGAACACCGAGAGGTCGCTTTCGATCCCAAATACATCCCGAAAGTCGTCGATGGCTCAGGGGATACCCCAGGGCCCAACCACAAGACCATGATCGGACGCACCTGGTTGTCCGCCCAGATCGCTGGCGGTGTCTCTCCCTGCATCATCGACATACGGCCTCCAGAAGAATGGACAGCCGGTCACATCCGAGGGGCTGTCCTGCTCCCCGGACGCCAGATCCTGAGTCGGGAGGCCCTGCTGCCGGAAAAGGGTACCCGTGTCGTCATCGTGGATGCCGAGGGGGGCCCGCTCTCGGATGAGGTGGCCAAGTCGTTGCGAAGTCAAGGGTGGGCGTGGGCTCGCCAGCTCTCCGGAGGCTGGGCAGAATGGATCGAGCATGGAGAGCCTGAGGACAACCCTACTCCCTTGGAGGGTGCACGCTTTCAGCTCGGAAGTCCTGTGGAAACCGGCGAGGGCCAGAAGGGCATCGTTCAAGCGCTGAGGAAAAAAGGGCGGGGCTACCAGTACGACATCCTCTCCGACTACGAAAAAGACGTCGTGCTCTCTGCCATCGCTGAGTCCAAACTCAAGGTTTAAGTCGTGTGGTGGATTGGCCTGCTCCTGGGGAGCACCGTCGCGACAGCACCCAACCCGTTGGAGCGGCCTCCTCCCGCTGCACCCGGAGGCTTGGTCCATCAGCCAAAGGCCACTCTGCAGTTCGCGCTTGAGGCAAAGGCCCAAGGCCATACCGCCACAGCCATCCAAAGTCTCGAGGCCTGGCTCAACAGTCGAGAGGGACCCTGGGACCACCGCCGGATCACGGCACGCTTTCTGCTTGGATGGCTCTACCTGCAGGAGGGGCAAACCAATTTGGCGTCTGCACAATTCACAAAGGTCCGAGTGGACGGAGGGCCGCTTGCACCCTTGGCGCTTTGGTATGAGGCGCTCTGTGATCACCAGCGAGGACGCCATGCGGTGGCGGCTCGGGAATGCGAGGACTACCGAACGCAGTGGCCTACGGGCGAGCATGCCGACCAGTGCTTGCTTCTCATCGGGCACGCGCGCACCCAAGCAGGCCAACATCGAATGGCGAGTGCTGCATGGACGGAGTGGCTGGAGACCAATGCCTCTCACCCCCGTCATGAGCAGGTTCAGTTGGACCTCGCCATCGCTCAAGCCCGTCTCGGATCGGCGCAGGCCATCCAGAAGCTGCAAGGGTTTACTCTCCGACACAGCTACCCGAGCATCGGACAACAAGCCCAGATCGCCTTGGAGGAACTCAAAGACAGCGGCAGAAAGCTGCCTGAGCTCGATCCGCTCTACCAAAAGGGACGACAGGTGATGGCTTTGGTTCAGGCGGGCCAATTCGAGGCAGGATGGGAGCTCTTCACCACCATCATCGAACAGCATGGGGACGAGGACCGACTCCAAGAATGGCTCGATGAAAATTCCATCAACATCGCCTGGCGCACGCGCAACTACGACGCCTACGTTCAGCTGGCTAAGGACCAGTACCGAAAAAATCCAACGGGGCATGCAGCCTGGAGAATTTTCCGAGCGCTCCAACGCTCCGGAGACCACTATGCCGCTGGTGAATGGGCTACCGAAGCGCTAAAAACGCACAGTCGTCACTACAAATGGCGAAGGTCGCAAGAGCAGGTCGCACTGACTTGGCAGTTGGCGGGAGAGTACGAACAAGCCCTTGCCATCTGGGAATCTCTGGCCAACCGACGTGGCGCAACAGGACGCAAAGCGCGGTGGTTCGCAGCCTTCTGCCTCTACCGTTCTGGGGCGCTTCAGTTGGCTCTCGAAGCCTTTGAGAGAGTTCAGCTCGATGACGGCTCGAGAAAGACAGCAGCCCTCTACTACCAGGCCAAAATCCATCGTCTTCTCGGCAACCCGATGGAATCCATTCGACTCCAGAGTGTGGTTCTTTTGGAAGACCCGATGAGTTGGTACGGACAACTGGTGGCCTCGCAACACCGAAGGGGGATGGGCGAGGAACTTGAGAACGGGGTTCTGAGGGCAGGGCTCAACGCCGAGGAGCCCCTGACTGGGCCCCCTGCTGCCCCGACTGCTGCTCCCATCCAAGCCCCAGTTCCTGTTGTTCTCGCTCGCCCCTCCAGTGCTCGCGAGCGCAGCATCAACTGGGGTGCACTTGAGGGCGGTATTGAGACTCAGCCGGAGGAACCCGTTCCTGGTGAGCTGTCCCCGCTGAAGAGACCGCAGTCGATCCTGGACTCCTACACCTTCAACCCGCTTCTTGACAACGAGGAAGATCTCGAGGCGATGGATTCATTTGCCCAGGAGTACAAATCCATCTGGCCCGACCTTGAGAAGGCCTACTTGTTGAGTGAAGTCGGTCTCACCGAGCTTGCTGCACCGTATGTCGAGCGGAGTGCTCAGGAATGGTCGGATGCCTCGCGTGGGCGAGGAAGACGACTGAGTCAGATTCGAGCCCTGCAGTTGAAGGCCGCCGACTGGAGACCCGTTATTCATGCGGCTCGTGACCATCACAGCAGTACGCGATTCTCAGGGGTACTGGAGCGCACCTCTCAGGCGATTCCGAATGGAGAGGACCATCTGGCCCGTCTGACGCATCCTGCCGCTCACATGGCACTCATCGACCAGCACTCCGCGAACTACGGCGTTGATCCGCTCCTGACGCTCGGTCTCATGCGGCAAGAGAGCCGGTACCGACGAACCGCCCGTTCTCGCGTGGGTGCGACCGGCTTGATGCAAGTCATGCCCCAGACCGGGGCAAAAATTGCCTACGACCTCGAGGAAGCATTCATACCGGACAACCTTACCGAGCCCCAGACCAACATCCGATACGGAATCTGGTACCTCGGACAGTTGCTCACACGCTTTGAGGGCGGCTGGCCGCTGGCCGTTGCTGCTTACAACGCTGGCCCCATGAATGTCTCGTCGTGGTACACCCGTTGGGAAGGCCAGATCGACATGGACGATTTTGTGGAACAAATCCCCTTTACAGAGACCCGAGATTACGTGAAAAAGGTCACTCTCCACTACGCCAACTACGTCAACCTCTATGCTCCAAACGATCGCATCGAGGTTCCCGACGCGCCTGGACACAACCTGCCTGGCGTGATCTCCTACTGACTCGAAAACTTGCCTCGAAAACCTGTTGCCGACCATGCACATTCGCTTGTTCTTCCTCACCCTTCTTTTCGCTCCCGGATGCCGAAGTCAGACCGTCGACGCGGATCCGAGCGGGCAGAGCCTCACCGATGTTGTCGTAGCCTCCGACGCAACCTTGAGTGAGGAGGAGGACACCCAACCGCCTCCCCCTGCCCTCTTCGAACAGAGCACCCCGCTTCCAACACCGGAGCTGCCGGATGGCTTGTCCCACCTCGGCGCAGATGGCTGTGCAGCCTGCCATTGGCCTGTTGTTGAGGCCTGGAAAACGTCGGCTCACTTTGGTGAGCCCTCTACCGCCATGCAGAAAGCACTCCATGCAGCAGGCAATGCCCCCGAGTGCAGCCGATGCCATTTTCCTTTTCAGGTACAGCATCGGGAACTCATCGCGCCAACTTCAACAGCGGGTGCACTTCTGGAATCCAACCGCGTTCCCAATGAGAATTGGTCTCCGAGCCTCCAAGCCGAGGGTGTCGGCTGCATTGCCTGCCATGTCCGGGAGGGGACGGTTCTCGGAAGTCGTGACTACAGCAGTCCCCACCCCGTGAGGGCCTCCGAGGAACTGATGTCCTCCCAGGGCTGCGAGGCGTGCCACCAACTGAGTTGGGAGGGCGCCGAGGTCGCCCTGTATGACACCTATGGAGAGTGGAGCCGGACCACCTATGCAGAGGCCGGCCTGACCTGTTTGGACTGCCATATGGCGCCGGTCGCGGGTGCAGCGACTCCAGGTGGCCGAACCACACACGCGGACCATGCGGTTGATGCCCGCCGAGGCGAAGGACTCAGCATCCACCTCATGGCTCCAGCGAAGGGTGCCATTCGAGGCCAGTCTCTGGAGGGTTCACTTCGCGTCCAGAATACCGGTGCGGGCCATGCAATTCCCACGGGCTCGCCTTTCAAAGCACTGCTGCTTCAGGTCGAACTTTTGGATGCACGAGGCAATCCGGCTGGAGACCCTTCACAGACGGTCTTCGGGAGAGAGGTGCAGCAAGAAAGTCCCTACGCCATTCTCAGCGACACCCGGCTCCAGGCCGGTGATGACAAGACACTGCCCTTTGCGATCAAGATTCCTTACCGTGCCAAGGCAGGCAGAGGTACACTCCGTGTCACTGCGATTCAACGGCATGCAGACGGGGAACTCTCATCGCCTGTCGTCCTCCAAGAACTCTCCTTCCCCATACAATAAGTGACCTATGGATTCTTTCTCAGCGGTGACAGACCCCGGTCGAAAACGGAAGAACAACCAAGACAGCATTCTCGCTGACCCTGCTGTTGGCATCTATGTGGTGGCGGATGGAGTCGGTGGACGTCTTGGCGGCGATCGCGCTTCAGCACTCTGCGTAGAGATTTTTAAGCAGCGTGCGCCTGCACTCCAGCACCTGGTCTCGCACCATGCACGCGATCCTGGCGAGGGCCGAAGAAATCAAGTGTTGGAAGCCGTTGACTCGGTCTGCCAAGAGGCTTCCCGTGCAGTCTATGAGATGGGAATCGAGGAGGGCTTTCCAGGAACAAGCACCACCCTCGCCCTCGCTCTTGTAGGCGGTGGATTTGTTTTTGTGGCCCATGCCGGTGACTCCCGCGTCTACCTCTACCGGAGCGAACTGCTTCGAAGGCTCACAGAAGACCACAGCATGGTCAACGAGTTGGTGAACCAAGGGAAAATGACAGCGCAGGACGCACGGAAGTCATCCTACCGGCATGTCATTACCCGAGCGCTTGGAAACTCCCCATTTGTGCAGGTCGACCTTGCTTGCACCGAGTTGCTGCCCGGCGATCGTCTTCTGGTCTGCAGTGATGGACTGTCCGACCCGGTTGAGCCGGAGGACCTCCAGTCGCTTACGGCGTCGGGTACTCCTGAAGAAGTGGTTCCTCAGTTGCTCAATGCAGCGCTCGAGGCCGGTGGTCCAGACAACATCAGCATCATTGTTGTCGACCCGCAGACCACTCCTGAAGCGGAGCGAGCCATTGCACGCGCCAAGGTGCTCGGTCAATTTTTCCTCTTTGAGGACCTCCCCTTCTCCGCGCTTCAACGCGTCAGCCTCTTCATGAGTGAGGTCAATGTGGCGCCCGGGCAAGAGATTCTCACGCAAGGAGCGGGGGGTCAGCGGCTTTTCGCCGTGGTCCAGGGAAAACTGGAGGTGACCCGAGATGGCATGCGCATCGCTGAAATCGGTCCTGGGGATCACTTCGGTGAGCTCTCGCTGACCGATTCTCTCCCCCGGTCCGCGACGGTGACCGCAACAACGATTGGCAGGCTTCTGACCATCGATCGCATTCAAGTGGATCGACTTTGCCGGAGGGAGCCCGAGCTTGGCACACGGATTCTTTGGAACCTCCTCCGAGCGTCCAGCGAACGCCTCAGAGACACCACAGCACGGCTTGCGTCGGGCGATTTCCACGAGCCCACCCTGCCGCTGGACTAAAAAAAGTTTCGGGAGTTGGAACCCAACATCTCAAACCACTGTCGGTGTAAGAAGGTGTCGCATCTGTGGCACTTTCACCCCGTCGGAGGTCCACGATGTTTCGCATGCCCACTCTCTCCTCACTGCACAAGCGCTCCTACTGGATGGCCCTTGCAGCCGCGCTTACCTTCGGCTCGTCTTCCAGTGCGCAAGACTCCACGAGTTGGCACCCTGTCGATGCACAGCTCGAGGTCGGCGCCTCGACGGATTACGACGGTGTGCAGATCTTTCCGATCCGCAGCACCACCACCCGCGATGTCAAAGAGGACGTGGTCACCCTCAAGGAGGCCCTCAATCAAGGCACGGTCACGGTCGTCGAACAGGGAGAGGGTGAGGTCTCTCAACTGACCGTCGTCAACAATGGGCAGAAACCGGTACTTCTCGCCGTAGGCGATGTGGTCGAAGGGGGCCGCCAGGATCGTGTGATTGTCTCCGACCTCATCGTTCCCCCCAACAAAAGGCCAACGCCTGTTGCCGTGCACTGCGTCGAGCAAGGCCGATGGACCCAAGGTGCTCAACGCATCGCATTCAACTACGGAGGTCGTGGTGAATCGGCTCTGAAGAAGGTCCTCCAGATGGATTCCAACCAGCAGGCCACTTGGGGAGCTGTCGCGAGCCTGAATGGCACGAAAGGAAGTCAAATTCAGAGACTTGCGGCGCTCAGCGAGGCTGGAGAAACTTCCGCGCAGGGAATGTACGGGAACGCTCAATCCTCATCCCTGGCCCTCTCGGAACTCCAGCCCGCAACGGGAACCTACATGGCGTCCATGACCTCCTCAGCCATCGAAACCCACCTCACCGCATACACGGAGGCGATGGAGCCCCTTTTGGACGAGCGCCAAGTCGTCGGGATCGTCATTGCTCTCGATGGACAACTGGTCGCCGCGGAGGCTTATGGAGACCCACGCGTCTTTCACTCCAGCGCGAGAGACATCCTCCGCTCTGTTGGACTCGATGCACTCAGCCGAGAAATTCGACCCACAAGCGCTTCCCCCGTATCGACCCAGCAGGCGGCTGAATTTCTCCAGGTCGCTCTCAACCAGGAGGCCTCCTCGAGAACCAGCCATCCCACCGGGACCCA
>JAYXVV010000170.1:0-15097 GCA_036021505.1 Myxococcota bacterium
AAAGGGTCAGAGAAGGGGTGTATGGAGGTTCAGTTTACCGGTGGGGCGTAGTTGGTGAGCTTGATGCCTTCGACCGCTGCGATGTACTCCTCAATGCTCGGAGTCCGGCCCAGGATGGTCGACAGAACAACCACAGGGGTAGAAGCAAGCAGCGATTCGCCTTTCTTTTCTTCGCTGTCTGCCACGACCCGGCCCTGGAAGAGTCGGGTAGAGGTGGCCATCACGGTGTCGCCTTTCTCTGCTTTCTCTTGGTTGCCCATGCAGAGGTTGCAGCCGGGTCGCTCCAGGTACATCATGTTCTGGTACTTGGTTCTGGCGGTGCTCTTGGGATCCTTGTCGTCGAACTCAAAGCCGGAGTACTTCTGGAGCACAGCCCAGTCGCCCTCGGCTTTCAGCTCGTCCACGATGTTGTAGGTGGGGGGAGCCACAACCAGCGGGGCCTTGAATTCCACGGTGCCGTGCATCTTCTCGATGTTTCGCAGCATCTGCGAGATGATCTTCATGTCGCCTTTGTGGACCATGCAGGACCCCACAAAGCCGAGGTCCACTTCCTTCTCGCCACCGTAGTAGGAGATGGGGCGGATGGTGTCGTGGGTGTAGCGTTTGGACACATCGTCGTTGTGCACATCCGGATCCGCAATCATGGGCTCGACGATCTGGTCCAAGTCCACAACGAACTCTGCCGAGTACTCGGCGTTCTCATCGGGAGTCAACGCCGGGCGATCACCGGATTTGAGCCCAGCGATTCGGGCCTGAGCCTTGTCCAAAAGACCCTGGAGCACCTGCTTTTCGTTGTCCATGCCCTTGTCGATCATCACCTGGATTCGGCTCTTGGCGATTTCGAGGGACTCGGCAAGGGTGTCGCTTGTGGAGATGCAGATGGAGGCCTTGGCCTTCATCTCGGCGGTCCAGTCGGTGAAGGTGAAGGCTTGGTCGGCCAACAGCGTTCCGATGTGTACCTCGATCACCTTGCCCTGGAACACGTTCTCACCGAACTCAGCGAGCATCTGCGCCTGGGTGGCATGCACCACATCTCGGAAGTCCATGTGGTCCTTTAGAGTGCCCTTGAAGGTCACCTTGACCGACTGTGGAATCGGCATGGTGGCCTCACCGGTTGCCAGTGCCAGTGCCACCGTTCCGGAGTCGGCGCCAAAGGCCACACCCTTGGACATGCGGGTGTGAGAGTCCCCGCCAATGATCACGTCCCAGTCATCGACAGTGATGTCGTTGAGCACCTTGTGGATCACGTCGGTCATCGGGGCGTACTCGCCCTTGGGGTCGCGTCCGGTGATGAGTCCAAACTTGTTCATGAAGCTCATGAGCTTGGGAATGTTCCGGCGAGCCTTGAAGTCCCAGACGGATGCCGTGTGGCAGCCGGACTGGTAGGAACCGTCCACCGTGGGGGAGATGACCTCAGCGGCCATCATCTCAAGCTCCTGTGAGGTCATCAGGCCTGTGGTGTCCTGCGAGCCCACGATGTTCACCTGCACGCGGACATCTGAGCCGGCGTGGAGGACCTTGCCGGGAGTGGTGCCCACAGCATTCTTGTTGAAGATCTTCTCCACAGCGGTGAGGCCTTGCCCCTCGTGGGAGATCTCTTTCGAGGTGGCGTAGACCGGGGGAACGGGAATGCCGAGGATGCCGGCCGCGGTGGTCTGGAGTTTCTTGCCGAACACAACCGCGTAGGAGCCCTGGGCACGAATGAACTCAAGCTTCTGCGGGGTAAGCGCCGAGGCGATGTCGCAGAGCTCCTGGCTCCCGTCCTCGTTGTAGAGCTTCTTGGTCTTGGTGTTGATCGTCAGCACAGTTCCCGTGTCGATCGAGAACTTCTGCTCCAGAACGGCATCGCCCTCTTCGTCGAGAACGGGCTCTCCATTGGCATCCAACTTCTTGACCCAGTTCTTCAGGTCAATGCCGATGCCGCCGGTCACCCCGACGGTGGTGAGGAAGATCGGAGAGATGCCGTTGGTACCGCCCACAATTGGAGCGATGTTGATGAAGGGGACGTAGGGGCTAGCCTGGATGCCGGTCCACAGAGCGACGTTGTTGACGCCGGACATTCTGGAGGACCCAACGCCCATGGTGCCTTTGTCGGACACGAGCATCACTCGCTTGTCGGGGTGCTGCTCTTTTAGGCTCAAGAGGACGCCCTGGGCTTCCTTGTTGTGCTCAAAGAGGCACTGGCCGTGGAGTTCACGGTCGGAGCGAGAGTGGGCGTCGCTTCCGGGTGAGAGGAGGTCGGTGGACACATCTCCCACTGCGGTGACGTAGGTCACCACCTGGATGACCTCGTCCACAGGAGGCAGTTCGGTGAAGAACTCGGCTGCCGCATAGGAAGTCAGGATGTCCGTTGCAGTGGCGTTGCCGGCCTTGTGCGCGGCCTCCAGCCGATCGGTGTCGGCCTCGTAGAGGAAGACCTGGGTCTTGAGCACCTCTGCGGCGCTGTTCGCGGTGGCTGCGTCATCGCCGAGGGCGAGGTCAAGCAGCACTTCCACCGAGGGGCCGCCCTTCATGTGGGACAAGAGTTCGAAAGCGAATGTTGGAGAAATCTCCTCGACCACAGCGGAGCCCAGAATGATCGCCTTGAGGAACCGCGCCTTCACCCCTGCTGCGCTTGTGGTGCCGGGGAGGGTGTTGAAGATGAAGAAGTTCAGGGAGTCACTGCGGTGCTCGTTACCGAGATCGGTGATCTGTGCAATGAGTTCCTCGACCAGATCGGCTTCCTCGATGGGCTTGGGCTGGAGCCCCTGGGTTTTGCGCTTCTCAATCTGCTCTAGGTAGTCGGTATACAGGCTCAAGGGAAACCTCATCGAAGGGAAGAAAACGGTGGCACGCGCTGCCGATGTACACCGGGGTCTTATGGTGGTTGACGGGCCAATGCAAGCCTGCAGGGCCACGATTTGAGAATGCTTCGAACAGGTTGGTGTCGCGACTTTTTAGCACGGTCCGACCCCTGTTTCAGGTGTGCTACGCTGCGGGCTGGAGGTCCGTGTTGCACCGAATTTCAATAGTGACTGTTCTTGCGTTCTCGGCTTGCGTCAAAGGCTCAGAAGGGGATGACGCTTGCTGCGAAACGGCGGTTGTGGCTGACTTGGTGGTGGTTGCGACTGCGAGCCCTGGGGGTGACATTGCGCCTCAAGGTGAGCTTGGTGTGGAGTTCGGAGAGGTCTTGAGTTTTGAGCTGGCTGCTCAAGAGGGACATGAGCTGATTTCGGTTGAGGGAAGCTGTCCTGGAAGTCTGAGTGATGCAGTCTTTCTCACCGATCCCATCGAAGACGACTGCACCGTGGAGGCGCTGTTTGAGGAACTCACTCCCGAACCAGCGGCCTACTGCAGCGGCGCACCTTCGGACATTGCAGACATTTTGGTCTGCGATCCCGAGCAGAGTTTGGACAGCTGGTCGGAGGGAAAGTCGTATTGGACGAATGACCTTCGAATCCCGGCAGGAAGGATCCTTGCGCTTCCGTTTACCTCGAATGCTCAGGGTTTGAGCGGAACGTTGGAGATCAC
This sequence comes from Myxococcota bacterium, assembly GCA_036021505.1. GTDB lineage: Bacteria > Myxococcota_A > UBA796 > UBA796 > CAJQPC01 > JAYXVV01. The sequence continues at coordinate 3,511 of JAYXVV010000170.1, forward strand.
CAACAACATGCCGGGGCTCCACGCCAGCGGGCTCTACTGGCATGGCTGGTTCTCCGAGACCCCAGGCGGTGATCGGGTGGAGGCCAACACCTACTGCGACCTCCACAGCCCCAATCCCAATCCTCAGCGGATCCGCTGGAACCAGACTCAGCCAGAGGAGTGGATGTGCCACCTGGGCACCACCGAACGAACCCTCTACTTCAATGCGGAGGTGCGCTGCTTTGAGGAGTACTCGTCCACCTGCACGCCGGGAGAGCGCTACGAGAGCGACTACTATTTCGGCATCAGCCCACGCTTGAACGAGTAGCGCCAGGGAATGCCCTCTTCGAGGTCGACCAGAATGGGGTAGCCGAGGGTCTCCTCCACGCGACCGGTGTCCGTGAGCATGTCGCTGGCGTAGGGCATGGGCTCGACCTCGAGGGTGGGCTCGCCGAGACACCGAATCATCCTCTGTATCGGTTGGGTCCAGGGGGGCTCTGCGGTCACGGTGTACTCCACGCGAATTTCCCCAGCATTGGGCTGGATCCACAGCATCACCGGAATGTGAATCGGCTGGTGGCGGATTCGGCGGGGGAGGCACTGGCAGAGAGAGGCCTGGATGTGCCGCAAGGCAGGCTGCAGGGCGCGCTCCCTCAAGCCCTCGGGTTGAGTGAAAATGCCTCGGATTGGAAAAAGGGGGAGTGCAGAGACGTCCTGCTCACACAGCGGGTTTGCCTCGGTGTTGGCGAGTGTGGTGAGGTTTCGGGCCTCGGCCACTCCGACCGAGAGCATCAAGATGGCAATCCAGGGAAGGTTTAGGGACACGGCTGTTCTCCACGTTGAGGAGAGGGTGCCTCTCTCGAGTCAACAGACAGCACGCCGACCCGAGGGGTTCCCAAGGACTGAGAATGAGGTCATGGAGAATGAGGAGGGATGTTGGCCGAGGGGGAGGTGAGCCGGGCCTCTTGGTCTTTCAGTTTGTATCTTCGGGACACGTCAAATTGGTAGGTGCGCTCCGACTTCTGCTTGTTGTCGTCGTCGCAGAGGCCCTCGTAGGTACCGGGATAGCATCGGGTCTCGAAATTGGCGTAGAGGATCCGGCGCTCGGTGCCGATATCGCACATCTGGTCGCCCATCTCCACATCGCCCTGCACCCAGTACACCATGCCCTGGGCTCGCGTGGTGTACCACTCACAGCCATTGCCCTCCAAGGGTGGGCCGTTCGGAGTCTCGGAAAACCAGACATGGAAGACGTCCTCGGTCTCGTCCCTTTTGGTCTCCCCGGAGGTGATCTGGAAGTAGCCGTACCAGACCAACGGCTCGTAGTCGACGGTGAAGGGGAAGACCTCGGTCTTCTTGTCTCGAATCCAGTAGTGGATCTCGCCCCCGGCTGCGATCCACGGATCGAAGGTCTGCTCCGTGCTGCAGTTGGCGAGCTCCGGATCGTTGCCCACGCAGTATTGGTCAGCGGGAAGGGGGCCGGTGTCCTCGGGTGGGTTCGTGTCCTCCGGGCTGGTGTCTGTCTGCCCGGTCTCCGAGGTGCCTGTTTCGTTTGAGCTCGAGTCCGTGTTTGTCTCGGACTTGCCGCAGGCACAGAGAACGAGGCACAGCACGCTTGGAAGAATCAGGGTTCTCTGGGCCATGAAACGCTCCTTCTATGGGCACACTACCTTAAACTCGCTTGATCGACCTTGTCCTTGGTCTCTCACCAGACATACTCTTCAGTGGCGCTTAGCCATGGAGGTACCGATGACGAGCGACCTCCGTGGCTTCAGCCGGCTGATACGGCAGAATCGAGACTTCCGGCGGCTTTGGATCAGCCACATGATCTCCCTAATCGGAGACTGGTTGAGCTACATCGCGGTTTCCGTCATCTCGATTCAGCAGGGTGGGGGAGCCTTTGCTGTGGGCATGGTGCTGTTTGTCCACTCCATTCCGCTTGCCTTGATGTCGCCGATCTCAGGGCCCTTGGCGGATCGCTTCGACCGAAAATGGATCCTCATCCTCGGCTACCTGGGGGCATCGGTTCTGACCGTCTGCATGTGGGGAGCAGCCCGCATGGAGTCGGTCTGGCTTCTCCAGACAGTACTCTTCTTCCGGGTCTGTGTGTCCGGGCTGGCCATCACCGCCCGTTCGGCCGCGATTCCGGCACTCGTCGGGCGAGAGGACTTGAGGCTTGCCAATGCACTCTTGGGGCTGACCTGGTCGGTGATGTTCACCTTGGGGCTTGCCCTCGGAGGATTTGCCAGCGAGTACCTGAGTCCGAGCGGGGCCATCCTGTTGGACGCCATGACCTTTGTGCTGGCGGCCGCGGTCGCATTCAAGCTACCCAGCTTGAAGCCTGCAAGAGGGGAGGGTGCACCACCTCGCCCTGGATTTTCCGACATGCTCCAGGCATGGGCATACGTGAGGAAGCGTCCTCGGTTGTTGGCAATGGTTTTGGCGAAGACACCCCCGACGGTGGCCAACGCAGGAGCGTGGGTGACACTGAATTTGGTGGCGGGTCAGAGGCTGAGCTTCACCACCCTCTCGATTGCACTCGGTATTTTTCAGAGCATCCGAGCCATTGGCAGCGGCATCGGCCCCCTCCTCCCCGAGTGGATCATACCGAGGGATCCCATGGTGGGTACGGTGGTGGCCTTCACTGGAATCCTCTTGCTGGCAGGTTTTGAGGCCACCTGGATTTCTTGCATTGGGCTCGGTCTCTGGGGAATCGGGCAAGGTCACAATTGGGTCATCTCGTCCACGAACATTCAGGCTGCCACCCCCGACCATCTCTTGGGCCGCGTGATTTCTCTCGATTTTTTGATGTTCTCGATAGGCGGTGCCTTCTCAGCCATGCTTGCGGGCTATTTGTGCGATGTGTTTGAGGATCCCGCTGCAGGCGCCTGGGTCACCACTGCGCTCGGTAGTGGAATCTGGTTGTTCTGCATCGCGTTGAGACGCCGCGCAGGACCTGACGTGGCTTCTCAAGTCCTTGACTGAATACAACAGACCATCGATCTCGGACAGTTGAGGACTACCTTGCCGACTGGTGCCACAAGGCTTCCTGCAACGTGGCAGACCCCAGCCTCTATTTTATGTGATTTTTTTCCCAAATAATAAAGGTTGAACCTAACTTTTCGATTAAATATCTTCTGGTACGAAACAAGGAAGTTTGATTCCTGCGAGTGCAATGGTCTATTGTTGCTCTCGGTTCCTTGGGACGTCTGTTTCCGGAACCCGCACGCGACTCAGCACAGGGGTCGAGAACCCATCAAAAGGGGCAGTTTTGAACGGACTGGATTGGACTGTTGTCGGCGTCTATCTCACCGGTATGATCGCGTTGTCGTGGTACTTGGGGCGCAAACAAGCGGATGCGAAGGACTACTACCTGGGCGGCAATGACCTCAGCTGGTGGTCGGTGGGCATTTCCACCATGGCTACGCAGTGCTCCACCAACAGCTTGCTGGGCGCACCTGCTTTCGTGATCGGGACGGGTCTCATCTGGCTGCAGTACGAGTTCGCATTGCCGCTCGCCATGGTGTTCATCATGATCTTTCTGCTTCCGTTCTACCGGAAGCTGAATTTGGTCTCGGTGTACACCTACCAGGAGAAGAGGTTTGGTCCCAAGGCCAGGACCATTCTCTCGCTGACCTTCCAGGTACTTCGTGCCTTTGCCACAGGTGTGACGGTCTATGGCATCGCCATCGTGCTGGAGAACATCATCGACATTGACTTTGCTGTGGCGGTCATCATCCTGGGCGTCGTCACCGTGATCTACGACATGCTTGGTGGAATGGCAGCCGTAGTGCTCTCAGACGTCATTCAGATGATCATCCTCTATCTGGGGATCGTCCTTTGTCTGGTGTACAGCATCGATGCCGTTGGTGGCTTCGCCGAGGTCTTCGGTGCCTTTGCGGAGCTGGGTCCGGTCTTGGAGGCGAACGCACCCGATCCTGACTCCTATGTGGACAAGTTTGTCGGCGCCCAAGCCGTGGATTTCCACGGGCATGGGTTCTCGAAAGAGACCGAGTACGGGTTCTGGCCGATGCTCTTTGGAGGCCTCTTCCTCTACGTCTCCTACTACGGAACAGACCAGACCCAGGTCCAGCGGGAACTGTCATCCAAAAACATTGACGACACCAACCGCTCCCTGATGCTCAATGGCATGCTCCGCTTCCCCTTGGTGCTGACCTACTGTTTCTTGGGTGTCTGCATCGGGGCCTACATCGTCAAGAACCCGGAGTTCATTGGTCTTCTGCCGGTCGAAGACAACGCCATCAACTACAACCTGGCAGTGCCCACCTTTGTGACGCATTCGCTCCCCCATGGGGTAATTGGACTGGTGATGGTCGCCTTGTTTTCAGCCGCGATGTCCTCGCTGGACTCCACGATCAATTCGCTCTCAGCCGCAAGCATCAAAGACATCTACGAGCCCTATGTTCAGAAGGGTGAGATACCGGTCGACAAGCAGCTCAAGCTCTCTCGAATCCTGACGGTCTTCTGGGGGGCCTTGATTGTCTTCTTCTCCTTCTTTGTCGGAGGAATCTCGGATTCGGTCATTACCTCGGTCAACAAGGTGGGCTCCATGGCCAATGGGCCGATTCTCGCCATGTTCCTGCTCGGCATTCTCACCAAGTTTGGAAACGAGAAGGGAGCCATCACGGGGCTGGTGGCCGGCCTGCTCAGCAACGCAGCACTGTGGCTCTTTGCGCCCCAAGTGTCTTGGCTGTGGTGGAATGTGTGGGGTTTCTTCGTGGCCTTCTTGGTGGGGATGGCGGTCTCCAAGGCGACCGGCGGGACCCAGAAGGATCTCACAGGCCTCGTTTGGTATCGGGGCGTGGACAAGGAGTTCGACTACGAGGTCAACTGGCCCAAGCGCTACCGCATCATGGCCTCCTACTCCGCAGGGATGATTCTGTTCTGCGTGGGTCTCGGGTACTGGTTTTAAGCAATGCTGGAGCGTCTGCAGATGGACAGGGGAGACCGGCCAAATGACGAAGCGACCGCAAGGCTGTGGTCGCTGCTGTCTGTGCTCTATGACCCGAAGACGGTGGAGGAGTGGGGGCCTCGGTTCCAGAAGCGACTCCAAGGGGTCGCGCGGCCTTCGAACCGAGCGTCACGCTGGAGCGAGACGGATCTTCTGCTGATTGCCTACCCCGACTCCTTTCAGGCGCCGGGTCAGGTGCCCCTCCAGAGCCTGAGAAGCTTCCTTACAGACCGGCTTCCCAAGGTGTTTTCCCAAGTGCACCTTTTGCCGTTTTACCCCTACACCTCGGATGACGGGTTTGCTGTGAAGGACTACCAAGCGGTGGATCCCGCGCACGGGGAATGGGCCGACATACGGGATTTGAGTGGCGAGGCTGAGCTCATGTTTGATTTTGTGATCAACCATGGGTCGAGTGCCCACCCAAGATTTCTGGAGTTCCTGGAGGATCGCCCCCCGGGCAATCGGTACTTTGTGACAGCGCCTGAGGAACTGGATGTCAGTGGCGTGACTCGACCAAGAGCAAGCCCCCTGCTTCAGCGCTATGAGACAGCGCGCGGTGATCAGTGGGTCTGGTGCACCTTCTCTCGGGACCAGGTGGATTGGGATTTCGCCAATCCTGAGGTCTTGTATGAGTTCATCGACCTCCTTGTGAACTACCTCGAGCGGGGCGCCACTTGGTTGCGCATTGATGCCGTGGCTTACCTGTGGAAACAGGCCGGCACCAACTGCGTGCACCTGCCGGAGGTCCACGCGGTCGTCAAGCTCATCCGATTTGTTGGAGAGTGCGTCTCGGAAGACGTCAAAATTCTGACGGAGACCAACGTTCCGCTTGCCGAGAACCTGAGCTACTTCGGAGAGGGTGACGAGGCACACATCGTCTACAATTTCTCACTGCCTCCGATTCTCACACATGCCTTGCTGACAGGCGATGGCCGACGGCTCACTCAGTGGTGTCGTTCGCTCCCCGAGTTGCCGGAGGGGTGCACCTACCTCAACTTCACCGCCTCCCATGACGGCATCGGACTGCGGCCTGCCGAGGGGATCCTCAATCGAGAGGAGCTGGGTCAACTGGTCGGCTGCGTGCAGGCGTCGGGAGGGCTTTTGACGCAGCGGAGTCGGCCCGACGGTTCGGTCAGTCCCTATGAGGCCAACATCGCACTGTTCGATTTGCTGGGGCGTGACGTGGAGGGTCCGGATGCGTGGCAAATCGAACGGTTTCTGATGTCTCAGGCTGTGATGCTGGCCTTTGAAGGGGTACCGGCTGTCTACTACAACAGCATCCTCGCCTCATCGAATCATGTTGAAGGATTCAAGAAAACCGGTCGAAATCGGACGCTCAACCGCAAGAAGTGGACGCTCTCGGAGGTGGATGCACGGCTCTCTCGAGGAGAGCGTGCCCAAGCCAAGGTGTTTGCGCGTCTGAAAGAGATGCTGGAGATGCGCAAGAAGCAGGCTGCGTTTCATCCAGAATGCCCTCAGCGGTGTCTGGTTGCCGATCCCCGACTGTTCGTGCTTGTGCGGGGTGCTGCGGGCTGGGAGCAGCAATTGTTGTGTGTCTTCAACCTCAGCAAAGACGCCGTAACAGTAGACAAATCGGACTTAGGACTTGATCCAGAAGTGGGTCTCGAGAATCGGTTTTCCCAGGGTGAGGTGGACGAGACTTCCCAGCAACTTTGTCTCTCCCCCTATGCGATGGCCTGGCTGGAGTTGGTGTCGTAAGGTGGTCGCGCTCGGATTGAAAGCCGCCCGCCGTCGGCCCGCACGATGGACGCGGGCATTGGGCTGTGTCATGATCTCAATGCAACAAGGAGTGAGTCGTCATGGTTAGTTATCGCACGCGAGGTGGGTTCACACTGCTTCTGGGGTCGGCTCTTTTGGGCCTCTCAGGCTGCACTCCAGATGCCGGCGAAATCACGACGGACACCTCGAGTCCAAGTCCGGCGCCGGAGGGTGGACCGAGCGGAACCTTTGTCGTGTCGCTGGACCACGATGGGTTGGAGCGGGAGGCGATTGTCTACGTTCCCGAGTCTTACTCCGCCGCAGCAGACACACCGCTTGTTCTCAACTTTCATGGCTTTGGGGGAATCGCACGGTGGCACATGGAGGATGGAGACTTGCGGCCTCAGGCCGATCGATCCGGCGGGCTTTTGGTCATTCCCCAGGGGGCAAACCTTGACGGTTCGCCGCATTGGAATCCTGTGGCTCTTGGTGGAGACAACAAGAGCGATATCGACGATTTTGGCTTTGTGGAGGCCCTGCTGGACGCCATTCAAGCCGCCTACCCCTACAACCCCGACCGGGTATCTGCGATCGGCTACTCCAACGGAGGCATGATGGCGCTGGGGCTCGCGTGTTCCCGCAGTGAGTGGATCGCGAGTGCGGGGTCGGTATCGGGTGCGCTGCTGGACGACACCTGCGACCTTTCGCATCCGATGTCGATCATCACCCTTCACGGTACTCGAGATTCGACAATTCCCTACAACGGCGACGGAGAGTACTTTTCAGCGGTTGAGGTGGTGGACTACTGGCGCGGCGAGAGTGGTGCCGAGGTGGGGGAGATGGTCGTGCTCGAGGACGGAAACACCACCATCCGTCACTGGCCGCATGAAGGGGGTGCGGATGGAACAGCCGTACACCACTACCGCGTGATGGGCGGGGAGCACATCTGGTACAACTTCAGCAGCGATGGCCTCACCGCCAACGACCGGATCTGGGACTTCCTGACCGCGTTTTCGGTGAACGGTCGCCTGTAGGCAAACGGCTTACTTGCTGGTCCAGGTGCCGTTTTCGCACCACCAGTAGTTGCCGCGGTCGTCTTGGCAGAGCGTCTCTTCCCAGTCTCCCTCGCAGGGGGCTCCGGCTTTGACCTCGCTTCCGCAAGAGCCCGTGCCATCCTTGCCGGTGTCGTAATAGCCGCCCTTGTCCTTGCTGGATGACCCGTCGTCGTCCTCGAGCTCACCCCAGTCGGCATCGGTACCCGCCTCGGTATCCGTCTCGGTTCCGGTTTCAGTGGTGGAGTCCGGCTCGGTCGTGTCGGTGTCTCCCTCCGAACGGCAGCCGATGAGGGTGAACAAGAGAGCAGCGCTGAGAAGAGTAGGATTACGTAGCAAGGGAGCCTCCGAGAAATACGCGGTCAGTGTACATGCGTTTGGGGAGCTTGTGAACCGCGGTCCCCGCAGAATCATGCTGCGGGGACCTTGGCAATCAGGGTCTTGTGCGTCAGCTCTGGACGAGAACCTTTTCCCAGATGGGACTCCCGTAAGAGACCTCGGGTGCACCGCTCATCAGGGGAACCAAGTCGATCATGACCTCACGAAAACGGGGCTGGACGGCCTCGAGCGCCTCTTGTGAGTCGTATTCCGAGAAGGCAATGACCTCGGTTTCGCTGACGGCAATCATGCGGACATAGCGCAGCCCCTCGAAGGAGTTGATCAGGTCCTCCTTGGAGTTGAGGATGTCGATGATGGCCTGACGATTTTCAGCAGGGTGCTTTACGCGTGTGATTCGGTAGTACATGTTGGCTTTTTCCTTTGTTGGGAGGGGGTGGGTGTTGGATGCTCTCTCTGACGCCATTCAGAGGGGGGCTCTGCACAGGCTATGAAGACTTGCGGGTCTTCAACTGAGTCCGAGCTCAGACTGGGTCCAGTTCCAGAGCGCTTCTTGTTTTTCGGGTGTGGCGTTGGGGCTGACGAACTCCATGGGGAGGCCGCCTTGTTGCATCGCTTTGTTGCCGTAGATGCCAACCTGGGAGTAAAACTTGCCGCTTTGCAGGTTGGGAGAGAGCGCACAGAAGAGGGGCACTTGTGCCGCATCGTTCAGGGACATCGCCCCCATCAGACCCCCAAGGAGGGGAACAACCACGGTGCGCATGATGTAGGGCATGTGGCGGTCCAGGTCCGAGCCGGATCCCCAACCTGGATGCAAGGACACCACGGTGACATCGTCGTTTTCAAAGCGCTTCGCGAGCTCACGAGCGTGCAGAATCTGGGCAAGCTTGGATTGACCGTAGGCATCGAAGTGATGGTAGGGCCGGTTGTTCCAGTGCGGATCCTCAAAGTCGATGTCGGCCTGATTCTTCTGGCCGCCTTTCGGCATGCTGTCGGCACAGCAGCTGGACATGGAGATGACTCGCGCACCAGGGGTTGCTTTGAGTTTGTCGGTCAGAAGATGAACCAAGAGCGCATGACCCAAGTAGTTGGTGGCCATCTGGATTTCCCAGCCCTCTTTGGTACGCGCACTGGCTGGAGACGTATCCGGAGCAGGTGTGGCCATGACGGCTGCATTGCAGAACAGCACGTCAATCTGCTCCACTTGGTCGTTGACGGAGGCACCAAAGGCCCGGACGCTGTCCATGTCGCTGAGATCGACCTGCATGAATCGCATTCCGTTCTTGTCGGCGACACTCTGCCCTTTTTCTGAGTTTCTCCCGGCGAGGATGACATGGGCATTCTGGCTTTGGAGCTGCTTGGCGATGACGAGGCCGATTCCTCCGTAGCCTCCTGTGATGAGAACGGTCTTCCCACTGAGGTCGAGTTCAAGCAGTTCGGGTGGACATTGGATGGTTTTGGGCATGGAGAGCTCGTTTGTTCGCTGAATGGAAAGGCAGACAACCGGGGTAATAAAACTCCGGGATGCGCAACGGGCAAGCCATCCACCGGTGCTCTTGTTGCGGCTACGAAGAAGCGGCGCTCCCTCCAGGCAAATTGGAGCGCGTCAAAATAATGAAACGCGGCTCAGCAGGAGCAAATCGGAACTGGACTTGGTGCACATCCAAACCGAGGGAAGGCAGGGTCTCCCGTTCATCGAGTCGTGGCACTTTGGGTCTTGGAACGCCTGAAGGATGCGTTGAATCCACCTAGCGGAGTTTCAGTCCCAAGGTCAGGCTGACGGTGTGGATCCAATTTTGGGTGTAGCCGTCTTTGCCGGGGTCGGGGTCGTCCGTAATGCCCTCGGCCCCACCACCGAGGTAGCGGAGGTTGATGAACGGATCCATTCCATTTTGGGCATGGATTCCATAGCGGACGGAGGCATCCAGAAGGGCTCCCACAACCTCGTTGTCGTCGCCATTGAGGTAGCTGACAGGAGCATAAGCGCCCGTGGCCTCCACTCCCCACCAGGAATGCTCATCGATCTCAAACTCACCTGCGGCCAAGAACAAGGGTACAGGGCCAATGTCTCGTTCGGTGTCGATCGTTTCCCCGTCGATCGACCAGAAGTCAATCGTAGCGTTTCGAATCTGCATGGCGAGACCCAGACGCCAACTTCTCGCATCGGAGCTGCCGACACTTCGCGACCAGCTCAGCCGGTAGAAATCAAAGCCAAAGCGGGCCTCCATGGGCGTTCCCTCAGCAAAGATGTTGTCGTTGATCTGGACATCGCGTCGTGCATGAAAGCGTGTCTCGAGGTTCAACGGTTGATAGAGAAAGGACAGGTGGTTTTTCTCGCCAAGTGCGACGTCCATCTGCAGGCGCAGGAAGGGGAAGAGGTTGTCCTGGCCGCCTTCCTCCACGTAGTCGAACTTCGTACCCTCTTGTCCAAACTGAATGGTGTGGGAGACGGGGCCCACAAAGCCCAACTCGAGGTGAGGGGAGAGTTGGATGGGCGCCTCGGGAACATTGAGAAGGCTGGGGGCTGCGGTGGCGGTGGCGATGAGCGGGAGCAGGCTGAGCATAAAGCAGAGTTCCTCAGTAGGCAGTGGTCTCAGTCGGATCAACCGACGGGGTGTGGGGCAGTGGGAAGACCCACCAGAATCCAGTTTAGTCCCTCACAACGGTTGAGGCAGGGGACCTCGTCGAATGGCAGCTGTGGGAGCTCAGCGACCGGGGCACCGGTTTGGACGACCATTGGAAAACCGCTCGGGCTTCGAGGACCTCCAGCACGGCAAAAAGTTCTTCTGAAATGGGGGGTGCACAGATTGGGCGACTTGATGTAGACTCGCGGAGTCCGAAATTTCACAGAGGCAGGTGCTATGTTCGCTCTCCTAAAGTCGTCCGTTTTCCGTCTTCTCGCGGTTTTGCTTGCACTTGGTGTTGGCAATGCCGAGGCGACTCACTTTCGCCACGCACAGATTTCTTGGGAGGTGAGTTCAGGTACCTCGGTCGATGTCAAGGTCGTCTGGACGTGGCGATCTTCCGCACTGGGGAGCGCCACGCTTTCGTATGGCGATGGAAACACGGGCACTTTGGATGCGAACTCGGGCACGCTGATCGGGACGTACACCGACCTCAATGGCGAAAGCTATTCCATTGTCGAAAACAGCCTTTCGCACACCTACAGCTCGGCCTCCACCTACACGGCCTCTTTCTCGAGCTGCTGCCGTATCTCCACGCTGGCGATTGGCAACGATACGTCTTTCTTGGTGAGTGCGTTTGTCGACCTCACAGGAGGCAACACTGGCGGGCCTACAACCCTTGCGCCCCCTCTTCTGCAAGTGCCCCAGGGCGCGTTTTCCTACACCTTTCCGGTGTCCGACCCGGATGGAGATTCGGCCACCTGCTCCCTGATCACAAATGGCAGCGACGTTCCAAGCCCGCCATCGGGATTGGCGGTGAGCTCCAGCTGTGAACTGACCATCGACGGTTCAAGCTTTTCAGCGGGTTCGAAGTACGCCTACCAGGTAGAGCTGACCGAATCCGG
>JAYXVV010000171.1:0-8692 GCA_036021505.1 Myxococcota bacterium
CTCATCGAGCTGTTCTTCGATGTGAACCCGCCCAAGCTCAAGGCCTGGCTGGGCAAGCCATCGACCCAAGAGATGTTCAAGAAGCACAACTTTGTGCCGACCCGCTACACCTTCGAGCCCCTGCAGATGGGCTGAGCCCGAGGGGAAGGGACCCAGCGGACCAGACGTCCGCTGGGTCTCCCCTTTGTTAGGCTTGCCGGCGTCGCATGCCGAGGACAGCGGCCAGTCCAAAGACCAATGCCAGTCGGCCGTCCGTGGGACCGTCGGGGTCGGCGGCACAGCCGCAGCTTCTGATGGGCTCAGCGGAGCAGTCCTCACCGTTGGCGATCTCCTCGGAGTCGGAGATTCCGTTGCCGTTGGAGTCGGCCACCAAGGGATCGCATTCATTGGCGATCTCCTCGCCATCACTCAGGCCGTCCTCGTCGGAGTCACCGACCAGTGGGTCGGTTCCCTCAGCGATTTCGTCACCGTCGTTGAGCCCGTCGCCGTCGGTGTCGCCGATGAGCGGATCGGAACCCTCCGTGATCTCCTCACCGTCGAGGAGCCCGTCGTCATCGGAGTCCTCATCGAGGGGATCCGTACCCTCGATGAGCTCCTCACCGTCGAGAAGCCCGTCGTCATCGGAGTCGTCGTCGTTCGGGTCGGTGCCCTCGATGAGCTCTTCTGCATCGTCTGAGCCGTCCTTGTCGGAGTCGGGGTTGTTGGGGTCAGTTCCGCCATCGATCTCCTCGCTGTCGGTAAGGGAATCGTCGTCGGAGTCCTCATCGAGCGGGTCAGTGCCTTCGATGATCTCCTCGCCGTCGAGGAGTCCGTCGTCATCGGAGTCTTCATCGTTCGGGTCGGTACCCTCGTCGAATTCTTGACTGTCAGTCAGGCCGTCGTCATCGGAATCGAAGTCCCAGGGATCCGTGCCGTTTTCGATCTCGTAGCCATCCTCGAGCCCGCAGTCGTCGGAGTCGGTGTCCTGATAGTTGGGGATGCCATCGCCGTCGGTGTCGTCGTTGGTGTAGTCGCCATCGCCGTCCACATCCTCATCGACATCGAGAATGCCGTCGCCGTCCTCATCGATCACACACTGCAGGTCGGCTGCGTTGGTGGAGAGGTTGCACTCAGTGCCGTTGTCGACGCGGGCCTCCCAAAGACCGTCCTCAGACCCGTCGGTTGCTGGAATGTAGGAGCTCGCCGTGGCGCCGAGCACAGCGATGCCGTCGTGGTACCACTGAAAGCTGGCCTGTGCCGGTTCCGGTGAGGTGATCTCCACGCCGTTCTCGCAGTCGCCAACAATGGTGACCTCGGTTCCGAAGGAGGTGGTCGCGTTGAGGGTGAGCGAGTCGAAGAGCACGTAGTTGCCGCTCTTTCCAGACTCAACGGTCATGCTGCTGTCGGGTCCAAAGATGACGGCTTCGTACGAGGTTGTGGGCGTAAAGGAGAAGGTGACGAGCTGGTAGGGGTCGCCTCCAATCAGGTTGACCGGTTGCTCATCGAGGACATCGTAGGTGCCATCCAGTGTGGCGTAGGTGTTCACCGGGATTTCGGAACAGGTCGGAATCCCAAAGAGCTGGATGTTCCCGGAGGTGTCTCCGCCGTAATACCCACCAGTCGAGGCTGCGATGTAGGCCTCAAACCGATACTCCTTTCCCGGTTCAAGGGTGTCTGTTGTGCAGCCGCCGACGTACTCCGTGTAGGTGGTCGGGATGTTGATCGCACCGGCAAATGCAGTGCCGTCGGGCGGGGTAGGAAAGGAGCCGAAGTTGCTCGACATGACGCTTGCGGTTTCGATGCCGCAGGCAAAGTAGTCTGAGGTGGCGCTCGTCGCCTGTTGCCAGTCGTCGCAGTAGTAAAGCTGCGAGATGCTGTTGGGGCATTGAGAGTAGTTCTCGAAGGACTCGTTGACGATGTAGGACTCGATGATCTCGAAGAGGTCGGTTCCCTCACCGCAGTCACAGCCGTCGTCATTGAGGTCGATCAGGCCGTCTCCGTCGTTGTCAATGGCGTCGGCGCACTCGGCTAAGGTGGATTCGGCGAGGGCTGTCGCCGGCAGAGCGGCGAGTGCACTGAGCACAATCAGGCGGGTAGTCATGGACACTCCAGTTGGGTTTGGAGAGTGATCTTAGAACAGCGGATTGGGCATCGGGGTCTGGAGGATTCGTCAGACGGTGTATGCGGACAAATTCAGTTCTGCCTTGCGGTTCGTTTGGGGTTCTCGGAGTGGTGCGGTCTCTCGCGAGGTGCCGTTGGAGCGGTCGGGGCCAACCCCGATGTCGAGATGACCGAAGCGGTCACCGGGCTGCCGCAGAGTTGAGGCAGATTCAGCTCCCGCCCAGTCTGCCCAGATCCACATAGGCCGGACCGGTGACCGCCGAATGCGCTTGAGTCCAGCTGAGGGGATCCAGGATGAGGGCGTCGATCCGCTCGCGCGGCAGGGCCAGGCTCTTGGGTTTCCCTTTGGCCACCAGCTCGAAGTGGAGTTGACCGTCCTCCAGTCGGATCAACCGCGGCTTCTGAGACGCCGACAGTCCCGCACCGGAAACCTCTCGCACGATCTGGAGCTTCAGCACCTCCAGCGCCTCGTCGGGCAGTTGATTGAAAAAGCAGAGCAGTTTCTCGCGCAGGGCGTTGAGTCCAAAGACCGTTCGGATGCGAAAACCTTGGATCATTTCTTTGACCACCGGCGGGGCCTTCTCCACGGTGTTTCGGCGAACCGACTCCAGCGTCTCCTGCTCCAGCTGCCTCCAGCGTGACTCCCACGTCCGGGGGTACATCGCGATCCAAATCTTCTGATCGAAATCCAGGAACACCAGCGGGGCATCCATCTCAAAGCGGACACCGCAGGCAGTGCATTCCACCCGCTGAAAGCGGCCGCTCAGGATGTCGTCCACTGCTGCAGGCAGCCGGGGGCCATGAATGCTCTGGGCGACGGTCTGCTCCTCGGTGTGACCGCAAGCCGGGCAGGCCACCATCATCGGAAAGAAGGTCGACATTCAGGGCTCGGCGATGTCGTGGTAACGCTCGGTCCGCAGGGTCGGCTCATGGTCCTCGCCGACCATCACGGTCAAGCGACTGTATTGCCTCCCGTAGTTGCCCACCTCCGGGGTGGAATTCACCCAGTAGACCACAGCGGGCAAGCCATCAATTTCCGTTTCCAGAGGCGGTACCAGCAGAGGGAAGCGCTCCGGATCGGGGTTCTCCAGAACCACAGGGCTGTCGGCAAAGCGGTCGTGGAACTGGTCCGTCACCGTGGCGAACTCCTCAGCAGAAACCGTCCGGTGTTTTCCGTAGTTCCAGGCCTTGAGAAGTGCCTGGGTGCAGTCCGACCAGCTCATCAGGAAGCGGCCGTTGTCGACCAAGCCAACCGAGCTTTTGGGCTTTCGTCGGCTGCGTTCGGCAGTCTTCTGGTACACCCGTACGAGGGTCAGGCCTTCAGGCAGCGGCTGTGCGGAAGGGGAAGCCTGGATCTCCTGGGTTGGCAGGCTCCACTGGCGGGCGGCCTCGTTCTGGGCGATCTCGGCGACCGAGAGAGCTTCATTGGTCTTCATGGCTTGGCCTCCCGAACCAAGAGTGCAGGCGAGTGCCAGACTGAGCCAGCCCATCAGGCGTTCACAACGTGGGTCTTGAACCAGTTGAACGCAGCCTCATCGGCGTCCTTGAGAAGCTGGCCTTCCTCCTCACCCGCTTCGACGGGCTCATAAAAAGCGGTGTAGGCTTCCGCAAACCATTCGTAGGGGGAACGGAACTGATAGGTCGAGACCTTCTTGTCGCGGGCCGACACGTCGTAGCTGGTGAGGTTTTTTCGGTAGGACTGCTGGTAGATTTTTCCGTCGGTGATCACACCACCGTCCTCATCGCTGTGGTACTCCCAGGGCTCATTCAGCGCCATTCGAAGCGCCTTGTAGACGGGGTCGCGTTCGACAATTTCCTGAGGGTTGCCCTCCAAGTCGATGAGCGTGTCGTTGAGAACCAGCAGGTCGCGAAACTCCCGGGCGGACGAATCGGTGAGCGCTTTGATCAGGGCCACTCGGATGGCCGAGCCGACCTCTCCCTCTTGGCTGGAGAGCACGCCAGGAAGCGAATTGAGCCAGGCATCCGCCACGGTCTCGACGGGGAGGTAGTCTTCCCAGTCGCCTCCTGTGGATGTCTTGCAGAGCTTGTCGGTGGCCCCGATTTTCTCGTCCACCGCGTGCCCGATTTCGTGCCGAACGACGGCATCGAATCGGTTGACGCCGTAGAGGGCGTCCTGCGGATCGGTCCATGTGTTGGCAACCTCGATGTGCTGCTCGTCGTAGTTCATCGCCACGAGGTGTTCCCAATCGGCGTAGTAGCCGCCTGCTCCTCCAGCCTTGCTGACCGTGCCGTCCTCTTCGCGTGTTCCGTAGCGCGCGTAGAGGGCCAGCACCGGATTGCCTTCCACATGGCCTGCGGGGAGGGCAGCAAAGACCGCCCAGGAGCGCCGGAGACCGCTGGCATCCCAGGCCAAGGAAACGTCTTCATCATCAATTTCCGGAAGTTCATCGATGGTCAGATCCCAGCGCTTCTCGAAGCAGACGCCGAGAAGCTTCATGTCGCTGTCGCTGGCCCAGTCGAAGATGTTGCCCAAGAGAAAGCGCTGATCGTCGGTCAGGGCCGACCCCTCGGGAAGCATCTTCACCAGCTTGATGAGGCCCTCAGTGCCACAATTCTCAAAGACGGTCTGCTGCGTGGCCTGGGGCAGCCAGCTGATCATGGAGGTCACGACGACCAGCTCATCGGGATCGATGAACTTAAAGTAGAAGGGAGAGAAGAGTTCGTGGATCTGCTGTTGCACTGCCTCCGGGCCAAGGGCCACCACGACTCTCGTGAACTCAGCCGTTTCGATGGCGGAGCTCGGCAGGTTGTCGATCAAGACACCGACACGGGCCGGTCCGATGGCGGCTACTGCAGCTTGGCGCTGGGGCAGCGGCAGGGCTCCCAAGATCGCCAAGGCGGTGAGTGCCTCGCTGTCGGTGACGGTGAAGGAAAAGAATCCCCCCTCGGGAAGGAGATCGTTGAGGCTTGCAATGGCTTGTTCTTTGTTCGCCTCGGCAGCCAGCCGGCGCCGTTCAACTTCTGCGATGTAGTCGCTCTCTCGCAGAACCACCCAGCCCTCTTCTTGGGGGAGCAGGCCGACGAAGGCGTCCTCGTACACCAGAAACTCCCCGTAAGGAGTGGACTCCTCTCGAGGCTGAACGGCGACGGGGTGGGCCTCTTGGGCAGGCGGGGCACCCTCAGCCGGAACGGTGAGGACAGGCAGCACGAGCTCGGAGCCCGTGTAGATCAGGTCACCGCCAAGGCCCACCCTGTCCGGGTTTGCCGCCGCAATGTCCTCCCAGAACGCGCTGCTTCCGTAGGTGGTTCGGGAGATGGCACTCAGCGTGTCGCCGCGCTCCACGAGGTACGACCCTCCGCCACGTTGCACCGTCGAGATTTCGGCGAGCTCCTGCTGCTCCACCGCAGGTGCGGCCTGGGTGTGCTCCTCGCCCTCGTCGCTGTGAGCTGGAATGGGGCGATGGGACTGTGAACTCATGAGGGCCTCGGAAGCAGAAAGATAGCGAATGTTGCTTCCGACTGCAATCGAAGCTTCCTGTGGCTTCTGGGCCGCCGAGGCCGGACAATTCTTGGGGGGTCAAGCGCCTAATCTACAGGACATGCATCCCGTCATCGAACCCCCTGTTTACACCTTGCCCAGTGGCGCTTTTGCGCTCCCCCTTTCCGTTCAGCGCCTGCGGCAGCTCTCCTCAACCGCCTACCTCCAGCAGTTTCTTCCCCCGCAGCCTGGAGACCTCCATGCTTGGGCCGAGGACGCCACTCTGTGTGCCTGTGCTTTGGAGCTCTGGTCTGCAATTGTGGACTTGTCAGCCAGTCGGCCAGCACTCGAGGCCCTCGCGGGCACGGTCATTGCGGCGGCCGGTGAGGGGCACCTGAAAGACCACGCTGGGCACAGGGACTGGGCGGGGGAACTGGTGGACTCAAGCCGTGTCCAACTCCTCGGTGCGAGGAGCGCACTGGAGAATGCGGTCGATCGGTATGAGCACCACCTCTCCGTGATTCCCGCGGTGGCTGCTCGCGCAGTGGGTGCTGCTCTTGCCTCCGAATGCGGTGCACTGGGGAAGGCGATCTGCGACGACATCTACCTCGTGGAGGACATCCGGCAGCGCGCGAAATTCAACGTCCGATTTCCGCTCCTTCACGGGGAACTCTGGAACAACTGGCTGTCATTCGACCACCCGCATGTACCCGCCCCTCTCGTGGAGAAGATTTTTCGTGCGGTGTGGAGTTCACTCCAGGAAGAAGGTCGAAACTAAGTTTTGAACCGGGAGTGGATGCAGCACGGCAAATTCCATTTGTCTTTTTTCCAACAAGAGGCTGGGCACTGCAGGGGAAGCCAATAGGATTTAGGAAACCAAAAATGTCTCCAGGAGGCCGTGTGCGTCAGTTTTCCGCGATCAAGCATTTTCAATTCACCAGTGTCATCTCGATGGTCGCCCTCAGTGCGGCTTGCGCAGCCAAGGCGCCTGTCGAGGCTTCCACCGAGGCACCCACTGAGGCCACCCAGACCCGGTCTTTTCCAGAGGGGACGGCCAAGCCCAACACGTTCTGGTGGCCGGAGCAGGTGGACCTCTCTCCCCTGCGAGCGAACGCTGAGGCGGGCCCCTACGGTCCAGACTTTGACTATGCAGCGGCTTTCGCCACCATCGACTACGAAGCCCTCAAGGCGGACATTGCCGCGGTACTCACCGACTCCAAGGAGTGGTGGCCGGCCGACTACGGCAACTACGGCCCCTTCTTCATCCGTCTGGCCTGGCACAGCGCGGGCACCTACCGAGTGCTGGATGGCCGCGGCGGTTCCGATGGCGGTCAGATTCGATTCGAGCCGCTCAACAGCTGGCCGGACAACGCCAATCTCGACAAGGCCCGGCGACTGCTTTGGCCGGTCAAGCAGAAGTATGGCAACGCCATTTCCTGGGCGGATCTGATGATCCTCGTCGGCAACGTGGCACTGGAGACTGCTGGCTTTGAAACCCTTGGCTTTGCAGCCGGTCGCGTGGACGACTGGGAAGCCGACTTGGTGTACTGGGGGCCCGAGCAGGAGATGCTGGGTGCCGATCGCTTCCACGGCGATCGCAAGCTTGACGATCCCCTCGCAGCGGTTCGCATGGGGCTCATCTATGTCAACCCTCAGGGGCCGGATGGCAACAACGACCCCATGGCAGCGGCTCACGACATCCGTTCCACCTTTGGGCTGATGGGCATGAACGATGAGGAGACCGTCGCCTTGATTGCCGGCGGCCACACCCTCGGCAAGGCCCACGGCGCCTACAACCCCGCAGACTGCGTGGATGTGGAGCCAGCGGCTGAGTCCGTCGAGGCTCAGGGCACAGGCTGGCACAACACGTGCGGCGACGGCCATGGAGCGGACACGGTGACCAGCGGATTGGAAGGGGCGTGGACGTCCACACCGGTCAATTGGAACCAGCAGTACCTCGCCAACCTGCACGGCTTCGACTGGGAGCAGACCCAGAGTCCTGCAGGCGCAACGCAGTGGATTCCCACCGAGGGCGGCGGGGCAGGCATGGTGCCCGATGCGCACGACGCGTCCAAGAGGCATGCCCCCATCATGTTCACCACCGACCTCTCGCTGCGTCAGGACAACAGCTACGGCGAGATCTCCAAACGCTTCATGGAGAACCCGGAGGAGTTCAACCGAGCCTTTGCGGAGGCGTGGTTCAAGTTGACCCACCGCGATCTCGGACCCCGCTCACGCTACCTGGGACCCGAGATTCCTGAAGAGGTCTTCACCTCGCAGGATCCGATTCCTGAGGTGGACTACGCCGCCATCGATGAGGCGGACGTGGCTGCGCTGAAGGCTCAGATCAAGGAGTCAGACCTCGGCGTGGCCGAGCTGGTTCGTGCGGCTTGGGCATCGGCTTCGACCTACCGTGGCTCCGACATGCGCGGTGGTGCCAACGGTGGCCGCCTCCGACTGGACCCTCAGAACTCATGGGAGGTCAACGACTCGGAAGAGTTGGGCCGCGTCCTGGGCGTGCTCGAGGGAATCCAGAAGTCCTTCAACGAGGGA
Organism: Myxococcota bacterium; assembly: GCA_036021505.1. GTDB lineage: Bacteria > Myxococcota_A > UBA796 > UBA796 > CAJQPC01 > JAYXVV01. The sequence continues at coordinate 8,093 of JAYXVV010000171.1, forward strand.
GCTGGCGACAAGCAGGTGTCCATGGCGGACCTCATTGTTCTCGGCGGTGCAGCAGCCATTGAAAAAGCCGGCGCTGGCGAGGGAGCTGTGGCCTTTGCGGTGGGTCGTGCGGATGCAATGGCAGAGCACACCGATGTGACCTCGGTCGGCTTCTTGGAGCCCAGTGCAGACGGATTCCGAAACTACTACTCGGATCGAGCCTACAGGCGTCCATCGGATGCCTTGATCGACAAGGCAGCACTCCTGGGACTGAGCCCCTCGGAGATGACGGCTCTCGTCGGCGGCATGCGAGCGCTCGGTGCCAATGCCGGCGGCAGCACCCACGGTGTGTTCACCGAGAACGCAGGCACCTTGAGCAACGACTTCTTCGTGAACCTCTTGGACCTCACCACCACGTGGAGCAAGGACGACAGCGGAAACTTCCAGGGCCATGGGCCTGACGGAACCCTCCGCTGGACGGCGACCGAGGCCGACTTGGTCTTCGGCTCCAACTCCGAGCTCCGCGCCATCTGCGAGGTGTACGCCTACGACGCTGCGAAGTTCCAGGCGGATTTCATCAGCGCTTGGACCAAAGTGATGCAGGCCGATCTCTAAGGGATC
>JAYXVV010000172.1:0-8309 GCA_036021505.1 Myxococcota bacterium
GAAAACTCGTGGTTTACGGAGGACTGCCTGCGATAGGCAGCACTCCCGTCACTCCCCTTCAGGCCCAGATTCCAGCCAGCAGAGAACTGGAGTACCGAGCGGCTGTGCCTTGGACCAAGCTCCTCGAGGCCTACTCCAAGGCGACGGCGGCAATCGATGTCATGGCCCCCAATGCAGAACGGGAACTCGCCCTCTCCTTTCGTCATGTGGACTACCTGGGCTGCGGCCTGCCCATCATCACGGGACCCACCCACACTCTCGCCCCAGCATTGAACGAATCGGGGGCAGGCTGGGTGGTCGAGGGCGACAATCTCGAGGAGGCCCTCTTGACCGCGCTCAATGACCCGACTTGGGTGGAGGAGACCGGCAAGAATGCTCGACAGTTGGCCACGGAACGCTTCAACAGAAACCGATGTGAGGCCCCTCTGCTAAACTGGGTATCGGAGGCAAGGGTGCGCGAGAAAAAAACAGAACTCCTTCCCGAAAGGGCTGACTTGGCAGCAACGGTCGCCGAACTCCAAGCTCGCTCCGAGGGCGCACGGGCGCTTCAAGCCAAGGCGGAAGACGAGTTGGGAAGAAAGCGGGAGGAAGTTGTCACTCTGACAAGCCAGGTGAATGCCTTGACCACGATTGCGGATCGGCTCTCCAAAGCGATGGATGAGGTTGCGGGATTCAAGCGTGAGGCCATCGCCGTACTTGGTGCCGAGAACAAGGCCAAAGACGAGGAGAGCAGCCTTCTCAGTCGAGAAGTGGCAGAACTCAGCGCAGACTTGGCCAAGAAGAGGGCCGAAGCGAAGGCCACCGCACGCGAGCGGGACCGGCTCGCCGCGGATCTCGAGGACAGCAAACAGAACGCGAGTCACCTGCAAGAGCGACTCGCAGCGACCGCTGAGAAGGTGGCCAAGGCCCAGTCAGAAGCGGACCGAACGCGGGCTGAGCTCGATGCAGTTCGGGCCGAGCGGGATCGCTTTGCAGCCGACAACGCGAGCCTCAAGGCTCAGACGGACAACCTGCAGGAGCAAGTGGGCAAGAAAAACCAGGAGCTTGCAGAAACCAACAGCGAACTGCACCGGATCCACGACAAGGCGGGACGGTACGAATCGGAGCTTGACCGAGTCAACCGAGAGTTGACCACACTCCGCGCCGAGAACGAGCGTCTGTCACGCCGAAAACTCTTTTGAGGGTTTTAGCCATCACTTCGGCCACACTTCACGTGGACCCACGTCACCCGCCCAGCTTCAACGGTCACCTGCTCCCTCGCCTCACAGCCCTCCAGCATCGGGTCTCTCGACAGGGAATGGATTCCAGGCGGAACATTGAAAAAGAAAAGGACAGTGTCGGCTTGGGTCAACTCGGAGCGCTCTTCAAAAGTATTGCCGGAGAGAACGGCTGAACCGGTGTGTTCCCCATCCAGTTCAAAGCCCACGGTCTCATCCGTGCCCTCTAAAGTCACCCAGACGGCCCCTTGCGAGCCATCCAGAGACTGACCCGTCATCGAGTGCAGCGTCTCGAATTGTTCCTCCTTCAGGAGTTGAAACCTCAACGCGGTCCGCTCCCCCTTCTCTGCAACTGAGGCCATCAAACGAATGTAGTTCTCTTGGTCATCCACGGGGTCGATGTAGACATCCACATCTTCGATGAGAGGTACAGGGATGGAGAATACGCCCAACGCATTGGTGAAGCTCTCCTCTCCGTCCTGGGTCCAAATCCGAATCCCCTCAACAGGCTCTCCTGCAAAGTCTACAATCGCACCACCTACCGAGGCATCCTCCAGGACAATTGGACCGTCGACCCGCAAAACCTCTGCCCATGGCGACGCATTTCTTGTTTCGGAGTCGGGATGCCGAACCGTAATCCGTTGGTTCATGTCCATTTTCGACGTGGCAGCGATGGTGCCATCCGGCCAAGTCACACGAATGCGCTCCAAGACATCGGTCGCCCCAAGACCGAAATGGAGACGAGAAGCGCTGTGAGATTTGTTGCGGAGACCCGTGAGTTCACGGATCGCGACCCGCTCTCCATAGAACACCTCCACCTTCGCCCCGAAAGCTTCCGTGTTCTGAGGGGGACCGTGGAGTTCCAGTTCGATCCAGTTGTTTTCTGAACATCCGTTGTCGTAAAAGTGTGGCGTGTCGCCAGGCCCCGCCACAACCACCTCCAGCGCACCATCCCCATCAAAATCTCCAGAGACCAGGCCGATGTGGTTGCCATCGCTGTCGAAGCCCCTCGACGCGCTTTCATCCGTCCAGCCTCCTTCATCGTCTGCCCACCAGACCACATCCTCGATGGCAAGCAGCCCCTCCGCGGAGGCACCAGGATCCGGACCACTGGCCTGGAGTATTTCCGGCCAGCCGCTGTTGTCCAAGTCGGCGAGCTCCAAGGACCAGCCCACCGTGGCCACGCGAGTTGACGTCCGACGTTCCACAGTCAGTCCAAGGGCTGCACCACCCTCGTAGTACCCACCAAGTCCATCGCTAAGAAGGCACCGAGGGTTGCCAACATCGGACATGCAGTAATCCAGCTCGCCGTCCGAGTTGAAGTCCATGCTCACTAAACCCATGGCGGCCATATCCAGGTTGGCCTGAATGTCCTCCGAATCCTCAACGAGCAGGAGGGAACCCTCGCGAATCCCATCGTTTCTCCAGAAGGTTGAAGGAGGGCCTTGATCGTTGAGCAGCAGCACATCCAAGTCACCGTCCCAGTCACGATCCGTCAACAGCCCCATTTGGACCCTGGAGCCCATTTCCGTGTTGTTGAGGTCCAGCACCCGCTCAAACTGACCGGGAGCTGTCTGCAGGAGAACCGAATCTGGCGCCCCCAGAGAGGTGTCTTCCTGCCCCAGGTTCGCCGGTTCCATGCTGGGCAGAACCAAATCCAAATCCCCATCGCCATCCAGATCCCCCGCCATCAAGGTCTGATACAGCTGTCCTGTGCCCAGAGGAAACGGAGATATCTGCGACCAAATCGACCACTCGAGATCCCCCTCATTGCGAAGGATCCAGATGGTTTCGGCGCCTACCAAAATCAGCTCTGGAAGGAAATCTCCATCCATGTCCACCAGCAGATTCGCAAAAACAACACTCCCCTCGCGTCCATCGGGATTGGGATTGTTTCTCTGGAGCAGCGGACTCACGTCTCGGGTGTAGAGGTCGAAACGGCCGACCCCATCGTTCAGGTAGAAATCCAGAAATCCATCAATTCCTCCCGCGAGCAGGTCCAGATCGCCATCGTTGTCCAGATCCGCCACGGCGAGCGCCCCACCAATCCCTGTTGCGTAGGTGCCCAGAGCATCCTCAGTCAACGGCAAGACCCCCCCAAGGCCCCGCTCCTCACTCTGGAACTCCAGCATTCCAGACCGAGAGCCGTCTTCGCAACGGACCGCATTGCTGCCTTCAAACTGGTTCGAGCCGTGAAGCGAAGAGGGTCCATCGCAGGTATCGCAAGCTTGAACCACGACAAGTGGTGACAAAAAAACAAGAGTCGGAACTTGGGCCCAAGAAGGAACGATGCACCTCGATTTTCCAACAGTCTACATCGACCTCTGGGAATTGGAACACTGCCAAATTCGCACAGGCAGTTGACGCTGATGAAGGATGGGAGTACTTTGCTCGCGATGACCCTGAATCACACCAACGCTGCTTGCTGCCACAACTGTTGCACTTGTTGTTGCGCTTGCTGTTTGGCCAGGGTTTGCTAACCGACTTCTCATCCTGAGAATGACCGCCCTGGCCGAAAACGCCGGGGTTTTTTTATGGATATCCCGGCTGGCCTTCACCCCCTGAGGTTCCCATGACCACGTCGCTTCCAACCATCCACATCCTGTTTGAGAATCCAGCTTGGCTGCCGCCACTCGTAGACGGACTGAAGGCCGAGGGCTTTGCTGTTGAGCTTCACGAACTCAACGAGGGCTTACTGGACACAGACGTCACCCCCGCCGAGGGCATCTGGATCAACCGGATCAGCCCCTCTTCCCACACCCGAGGGCACTTTGGTTCGGTGGAGCTGGCCCGAGAAGTACTCTTCTGGCTCGAGCAGCATGGAAGACGGGTGATCAACGGTTCGAATGCCTACGAATTTGAGATGAGCAAGTTCCGGCAGGACTTGGCCCTGAAGCGTATGGGAATCCGTACCCCCAAAACCATTCTGGCCATCGGTAAGAATGCGCTTTTGGAGGCGGCAGCCTCTTTCGACGGGCCTTTCATCACCAAGCACAATCAAGGAGGCAAGGGCCTGGGAATCCAGCTGTTCTCGAGCAAGACACAGCTGGAGAACTACCTCGACCACCCCGACTTTGACCCTGGCCCTGGCGGCAAGATCATCCTGCAGGAGTACATCCAGGCCCCTGAGCCCTTCATCACTCGGGTAGAAATCATTGGAAACAAGCTCGTTTATGCCATGCGATCCAGTACTGAAGATGGCTTTGAACTCTGCCCCTCCGATGCCTGCCAGCTTCCTTCCTCCGGCCCCGACGTCTGCCCTGCAGAGGCCCCGAAGAGCAAGTTTTCATCCTCCCCAGTCACAGCAGACGACCCCCTCGTCCAAAAGTACATCTCTCTGATGAAAAACGAGGGCATTGAAATTGCCGGTATCGAGTTCATCGAGGACAGCGAGGGCAACCGCTACACCTACGACATCAACGGCACCACCAACTATTCGGGCGTCTTCGCCAAAACGATTGGCATTGATGGAATGGGTGTGTTCGCGAAGTGGATCCGGACTGAGGTTGTGCCGGGCCTGAAGGTTCGGGCAGCGTCCTGACGTCACCCGAATGAACGCCGTCTCTCAGGAGAGTGTTAAGCCCCCTTCATGATCAACGCCTCCTGGAACATCCTTCTTGAACTCGCACCATGGCTGCTTGTGGGCATGGTGATCGCGGGTGCAGTCCATGGTCTGCTGCCTCGAAACTTTTCGAAGCGACAACTGCAAGGGTCAGGGGGTGTACTCAAAGCCGTGGGTCTGGGTGTTCCGCTTCCTCTGTGCTCCTGCGGTGTCATTCCTGCAGGGTTGGGCCTCAAAAAAGACGGCGCGAGCGATGGCTCCGCCATTGCCTTCCTGATCAGTACGCCACAGACGGGTGTGGATTCAATCCTCGTGGCAGCCAAGTTTCTGGGGTGGCCCTTTGCGCTCTTCAAGCTTGCCAGTGCTGCGCTGACGGGTGTCGTTGGCGGTCTGCTGAGCCACTACCTGGGGGGCGCCTCTCCCGCTCCCGTCGACTCAGAAAGCGGGTCGCACCAAGAGAACCGAGGTCTCTCGGACATGGTCGACCACGGACTTGATCTCATCCGCGGTATTTGGGGTTGGCTGGTTTTTGGAGTCGTTGCGTCTGCCGCAATCACCCTCTACGTGCCCACCTCCGTTTTTGAAGGATTGGAGGCCCAAGGGACCCTCGTCGCGTGCTTCGCCGCTCTGGCCGTCTCCTTGCCCCTCTACGTCTGCGCGACGGCGTCGGTGCCCATGGCCGCAGCCATGGTAGCCGGGGGCATGCCTCCCGGTGCCGCCCTGGTGTTCCTGATGGCGGGCCCCGCCAGCAATTTGGCCACCATGGGAGCCATCTACAAGGGCTTCGGAGCCCGCAATCTAGCGGTCTACTTGGGAACCATCGTTGGCGGTAGTGTCGGTCTGGCACTCGCCTTTGAACAGATCATCGATCCCGCATCCGTCCAGACGGTTCTTGCACATGCGGGAATGCACTCGGCTGGAAACTTGGCACACATGAGTTCAACCGAGTGGTGGGAGACCGTCAGTGCCGTTCTGCTTTGTGCCATGCTGATCGGCTTTGCTGCCCAAGATGCCCGAAGGTTCCTGGCCCAGCGCTCTCTTCAGAAGGCTGACCTGGTGCGATCAACACAGTTTGAGGTTCAGGGAATGACCTGCGGTGGATGCAGCGGCCGTGTTGAGAAAGCCCTGCGAGCTGTAGCGGGCGTTGAAAACGTGGTGGTCGAACTTGACCCGGGCCAAGCGACGGTGTTCGGCTCCGCAGACGCCGACACTCTAAAAACCGCAGTGCGCAACATCGGATTCACTGTGCCCTGAGCACGGGATGGAGTACACTCTCGGGGTAAAGATGGAGACTCCATGCGTTCCCTTTTGATTGCCTCTTGCCTGATGACGGCCTGCAAATCTGACACAAACAGCAACGACACTGGGGACCCTCCTCCCGCCGATACCGCCGACACCGGAACTACCGAGGACACCGAGGACACCGAGGACAAGGAACCTCAAGAAGAGACTGGGGAGAGCCTTTTCAAGGCCTTCTGTGCAGGGTGTCACGCACCCGACGGAAGTGGAACACCCAGTGGTCCACCCATTGTTTATGTGGTGAAGCAGCAGGACGAGGCCTATCTGTTGGATGTGATCCTGAGTGGAACCGGCAATATGGACCCTATCGATGTCACAGCCGCCCAAGCTCAACTGATTGTCGATTTCCTTCAATCGGATTCCTTTTGAACCGACCAACGCCGTTCAAAGAACCTCCTCCCTGAAGAACACATCCCATGCCCCTCCCCCAGATCACCCCGCTGTCGATTCCCGAGGTCCTGCTCCTCAAACCCCACGTTTTTCGCGACGAGAGAGGCTATTTTTTCGAGAGCTACAACCAAAAGAACTGGACTGAGGTGGGGATCCCCAACTCTTTTGTTCAGGACAACACCAGCCTCTCCAAAGAAGGAACGCTTCGTGGACTGCATGCTCAAGTTCGACGTCCTCAAGCCAAGCTGGTGCGTGTCTTGGACGGTGTGATTTTCGATGTAGCCGTGGACATCCGACGGGGTTCCCCCACATTTGGAAAATGGACAGGCGCTTACCTCACCGCAAACGGCTGTGAGCAGCTCTTCCTGCCAGCAGGTTTTGCCCACGGCTTCTGTGTCGTGAGTGAATCGGCACGCATCGCCTACAAGGTCACCGACTTCTACGATCCTGAAGGTGAAATTGCTCTCGCCTGGAATGACCCCGACATCAACATCGAATGGCCCATTGAGCACCCCACGCTGTCCGAGAAAGACCGGAGCGCTCTCCGGCTTGCAGAGCTCCGAGACACACTCCCGCAGTGGACCCGAGAATGAAGGTACTCCTGACTGGAGCACGGGGACTCCTGGGTCACGCAATGCAGCGAGCGTGTCCTGAGAACTGGGAGTTGGTGGCTCTGGGTCACTCTGACTTGGACATCCTCGAACCCGCGGCCATCCAAATGGCCATCACCGCTCATCAGCCGACCGCCGTCGTCAATTGCGCGGCCTACACAGCAGTCGACCTCGCAGAGACCGAGGTGGATCGTGCTCTTGCTGCCAACGCCACCGGTCCCGCTCATCTCGCTCGAGCCACGGCAGCTGCTGGAGTACCGCTGGTCCAGATCTCTACCGACTTTGTATTTGATGGCGCCAAAACAGGGGCTTACCTCGAGAGCGACCCTGTGGCGCCGTTGTCTGTCTACGGGCTGACCAAGGCCATTGGAGAGCGCGCCGTTCGAGAGCATCAGCCCGACCATCTGATCGTTCGGACAGCTTGGCTCTATGGAGACACCCCTCCAGGATTTCCTCATCTGCTGCTCCAGCTCGCGAAGAGGCATGGCAAACTGCGCGTGGTCACCGACCAACAGGGATCGCCCACCTATGCCCCCCATCTGGCAGCAGGCGTCTTTCATGCCCTGAAGGCGAAGGTTCGAGGAACACTGCATCTCGCTGGCGGGGGCAGTGCGTCCCGCTATGAATGGGCGCTGGCTTTGATGAACGCTCTCAATCGTTCTACGCCGGTCATCCGAGCGCTCTCCTCGAACTTTCCGACAGCAGCCACACGACCTCCCAACAGCACGCTTTCATCCGAACATCCCAGTGGACTTGCCCTTGCCCCATGGGTCGACGGGCTCCACGAATTCGTGGGTTCCTTGGAGAACCCGACTTAGCGTTGCCCTTCAGCCAATTCGAGAAGATAGGCACCGTAGCTGCTTTTACCGAGTGCTTTGGAGAGTTCTCGGAGCGTCGCTGTGGAAATGAAGCCCATTCGCCACGCTACCTCCTCAACGCAGGCGATTTTCAGACCCTGACGTTCTTCGACAGTATGGACGAATTCACCGGCTTGCAGAAGCGAGTCATGCGTTCCGGTATCCAACCATGCATACCCTCGCCCGAGTCGCTCCACACGAAGTTGTTTCCGCTCCAAGTAGACTCGGTTGACATCGGTAATTTCGAGTTCACCTCGAGGTGATGGCTGTATGTTTCTGGCCACCTCAACCACATCCGCGTCGTAAAAATAGAGTCCCGTGACCGCCCAATTCGATACCGGCTCCGAGGGTTTTTCCACAATCGATGTCGCTG
>JAYXVV010000173.1:0-4133 GCA_036021505.1 Myxococcota bacterium
TACCCCCGAGCCCATAAAGGGTCTCGGTTGGGTAGAGAATCACTCCGCCATCATGGCGCAGCGCGTCGATTGCACTTTTCATCCGTTCAGGCGAGCCTGCAATTCAGCATCGGAGGCGAGAACCTTCTCTTTTTGTGCCTGCTTCGCAGCGGTCAACGTGGCTGCCACCTCTGTATCGACCAGCGAGAGAATTCGAGCAGCGAGCCAAGCCGCGTTTTTCGCGCCTGCCCGGCCGACTGCGACCGTCGCCACGGGAATGCCTGGAGGCATCTGGACGGTAGCAAGCAAGGCGTCCATGCCATCCAACGAAGCGTTGATGGGAACACCGATCACGGGAAGAAGACTCTCCGCAGCCACCACGCCTGCGAGGTGGGCGGCCATGCCAGCGCCGCAGATGAGCACCTTTACGCCATCCTCTTCCGCTTTTCGAACATAAGCCACCGTTTCTTCTGGGGTTCGATGAGCAGAACGAACCGCCATCCGCCAGCCGATTCCGAGATCGTTCAGCACGTCTCCGGCTGCCTCCATCACGGGCAAGTCCGAAGCAGAACCCATCAAAATTGCAACCTTGTGATTACTCATCTCAACTCCTTTTTGGTTCTCCAACCAATGTCAGTACGCCAGTCGGCGCCTTCCCAGTGAATCTCCGCTATCCTCGAATAGGCCAGCGAACGCGCCTCACCAAAATCCTTTCCCCACGCCGTGACACCGAGGACCCGTCCACCGTCCGTCACCACATCCCCATTCTCATTTTGCGAGGTCCCGGCTTGAAACACCCAGACCCGCTCCACGTCTTTTTCCAACCCCTTGATCACATGCCCTTTCGTTACGGCTCCTGGATACCCTCCAGACGCCATCACAACGCAACAGCTGACCCCTCCACGGATCTTCAGTGGCCCAGAAGAGAGCCGCCCTTCGGCACACTCCACCAGCAGCGGCAAGAGATCCTGGTCCAGCAGGGTCATCAGCGGCTGACACTCGGGGTCTCCAAACCGACAGTTGAACTCCAGGACCTTCGGGCCCCTGTCCGTCAGCATAAGCCCAACGTACAACACCCCTCGAAAGGGATGCCCTTCCGCCTTCATCCCCTGCAGAACGGGCTCGATCACCGTCCGACCCACATCCTCCACAAAGCCATCCGGGACAGCAACGGGAGCGTAGGCGCCCATCCCCCCCGTATTTGGGCCCTCGTCGCCATCAAAACGTCGTTTGTGGTCCTGTGCTGGAGGGAAGGTCACGAAGCGGTCGCCGTCGCAGAGGGCCAAGAGAGAAATTTCGGGGCCGTTCATCAACTCCTCGATGACAACCCGTGCGCCAGCCTGCCCAAAGGCCCCATCAAAAAGGGCATTGACCGCCTTGCAGGCCTCCTCCCGAGAACCACAGACATACACTCCCTTTCCTGCGGCCAACCCGTCCGCTTTGACGACACAAGGGCCAACAACGGCTTCCAGCGCATCGGCCCGACTGGAATGAAGCGAATAGGCAGCGGTCGGAATGTGGTGCCGGTCCATAAATTCCTTGGCAAAGCCCTTGGAAGCTTCCAGCCTCGCAGCGGCTGCTGTGGGCCCAAAAGCAGGAATCCCTCGCTCTTCACACGAATCCACGAGCCCTTCTGCGAGGGGCGCCTCCGGCCCGATCACCACAAGTCCCACGCCCAACTCGGCGGCTACAGCATCCACAGGACCACTCGGGCAGACTCGGGAACCCTCCGGGAACCCTGGATTGACATGGGTGGTCCATAGGGTCCCCAGCTTGGGACTTTGCGACAAACGCCACGCGAGTGCTGCCTCACGACCACCGCCGCCTACAAGAAGCACATCCATACCGACCTCCGGGAGAGGTCGCTGGAATAGTCAGCCTATTTGGAAGAGTCCAGGCTTCTTTTCCGCAGGATCGCACCTGTCACAAAAACGTTCGGATCACGACTTCGGATCCGTCTCTCGACCGCATTTGCTTTGTCGTGATTTCCCATGTCCGTGTGGGCCCGCACCAGCCAGCGCCCGGACAAGCTGCTGTCAGCACCGCCGCCCCGGAAGGCCTCTTCCAGAACGACTACGGCCTCCCTGTGACGCCCCAGACCCGTCAAGGCTGCCCCCTCGAGCCCCAACACCACAGCATGCCTTCGATTTGGGCCGCCAATCTCACTCAATGCAAGGAGCGCCTCCTGCCAATTTTCCTGTTCGATGGCAACCTGCAACTGACCAAGCCTCGCGAGCAGACTCTCCGGTTTTGCGCGGAGTGCCTCCTGCACCCCCTGTTCCATAGCGGAGCAGCGCCCCGTCTGAAAACAGTTCAAAATGCGGACCGCACTCAGAAAACTCGGCAGTTCCCGAGACCAACGTGGATCATTTTGCAGGGCCGTTTTCAAACTCGCGGCAATCTCCTGAGCGTCTACCGAGACACCCCAGACCGAAACCATCGGCACACGGCTTCGGTCCGCCTTGAGATCCGACAAGAGGGCTTCAGTCAGTGCCGACTCGAGGCCAGCATAGTCCCCAAGGCGAAGACGGATGACCGCGGTCAAAAGACCAAGAACGGGTAGGTTGGGATCCGCGAGGAGTCCCTGTTGGACCTGGTCTCGAGCCATTCTGAGGCGCCCTGTCTTGAGATAGAACCGGGCCGCCCAAGCATGCATTCGCGCGAGTTCAGGGCCTTCAATCCCAGACAAGTCCAAGCTGTCCCAGACTCTCTCCGCCCCAAGGCCATCACCTTGAGCTTCCAGTGCCATGGCTTTCGCAAGATGAAAGGGCGCCCCAGTCGGCTCCCGCTCAATGGCTTTTTCGGCGTACAGAAGCGCTTGGCGGGTATCCCCCAGGACCCGATGCGCATGGGATGCCTGGAGGTAGGCCCGCGGATCCGCTCCAAACCCGTCATCCTCCATTTTCGCACACGGCCGGAGCGTGGCGATCGCGGCTTCAGGGTCGGAACGGTGCTGCAGAAACAAGGTACCCAAGCGGTAGGCCGCCTGCCGATCCTCAGCATCCAACTCCAGAACCGACTGAAGCCGGGCCATGGCGGCATCGAAGTCCCCGACCTCGATGTCGAAGTCTGCACGAGCTCGATGGTATTCCATTTCGGACTGGAGCGATTCTCCAGCGGACTGCAAGTAGCCCTCTGCTGCCGCATAGTTTCCTTGGGAACGTAGAAAGTCCCCCATCCACAGCAACACTTCTGGGGACTCTGGAAACCGCTCAAGCCCGCCCGGAAGAAGGCCCCCAAGTTTCTCATATTGCCCCGTTTGTCCCAACGCAGAGATCAGGACCCAATGGCACAGAGCCCGGTAATTTTCATCCTCAACACAGGTCGAGGCTCGTGCAGCAGCCTCAGCGGGATCGCCACGCACCAGTGCCCCAAATCCAAGACCCAAATTGAGGCTGACACTGCCACCTTCTGCAGTTCGGAGATGCGCTAGATAGGCATCGGAGCGTCGAGCGTGCAGGGATTCCGAGGAGTGCGACAAGGCAGCGACTAAGCCACCAACGGCCCAAGGCTCTCCCCTCGAGAGCAAAACAGCCTTTTCCATCTCTTCAACAGCCGCCGAACGCTGCTGGATTGGACTGCTGACCAAAATTCGAACACCTTGATCGTAGAAAGAGACGGCCTCTCCCTTGAGTTCAGCATACCGCTCTCCGAGCTCAGAGAGCAGTCCGTCGAGCACTCTTGGTTTCTCCTCGATCGGCTCGGAACGAGGTTCCAGACCCGCCGCGCCCAAGAGCCTTTCCGAAACCCATTCTTGGGCGGGTTCTGGCAGCCAACGCCTGTACTCTACAGCCGCGAGCCCCACCCCCAACAAGCCGCCGGAGAGCGCTGTGATTCGAAAGAGCGAGCGCCACCTCTTGATTCGTCGGTAGCGCTTGTTTCGCAAGCCTCGCTCCTTCCGGGCCTTGTCCAGCTGCTCGTGACGAGAATCCCCCACAATAAAAAATCCGGCGAAATCGGGATGAGTGCCCAGTGGAGCCATGCCTTCACCCTCTCTTTCCACGTGGTCCTCAGCACCAAAAAAACCCCGTTCGATGAGCTCCACCACCCGGTAGCGGGGCATCGGGCCATGCCGAACCCCGTCGGCCCCCCGGAGCATGTAGTGCGGCTCAGAACGATCCATTTGCAGAGGATACAACTGCACCCGATTCCCG
>JAYXVV010000174.1:0-3904 GCA_036021505.1 Myxococcota bacterium
GATGGGAAGAGTGACGCTTTTTTCGCAGCCGCTGGATTGCTTCAGCTCTTTACGACCCAATCATCCCTCCAACCAGAAAGGCCAGCAAATCGATTCCCGTATGCCGGTTGTGGTTTCCCTGTTCTCCCAAAGGGTTCCTCAAGTACGATAAACGTACGGCTCACCCCAGGACTTCCTCCGTGCCCGACTTCCTCACAGACCTCCCCCACCCCATCCGCATCCAGCTGCCCGTTCAGTGGGGCGACATGGATGCCTTTCAGCATGTGAACAACACGGTGTACTTCCGCTACTTCGAGAGCGCCCGCATCGCCTACTTTGCCGAAATGGGCATCATCGAAGAGCCCGTCACCATCGGCCCCATTCTCGCCAAGACCCACTGCACCTTTGTCGCCCCGCTGCGCTTTCCCGACGAAGTGATCTGCACGGCCAGTGTGGTCGAGGTTCAGCGCGACCGATTCCGCATGGACTACCACGTCTACAGCGCCTCCCGGCAGCAGATTGCCGCCAAGGGCGGCGGTCTGGTGGTGAGCTACGACTACCGCAGCAACACCAAGGTGGATGTCCCCGAACATTGGCGGGCCGCCATTGAGCGGATCGAGTCCACCTGAGATGCCCAAGGGACTCAGCCGGCGTGATTTTGCTGTGGGCCTGACCAGCCTGCTCGCCGGCTGCGGCGCCTCGCTGGCCCGCTTTCCATTCGATGCGGCAGCTCCGGGTCCGGCAACCCTCGGGCTCGACATCACCTTCTACGGCGTCGGCTGCTTTCGACTCTCCTACAAGGGCGTGGATGTCCTGAGCGATCCCTTCTGGTCCTACCTGCCCATCGGCCAGCTGATGTTTGGCGACACCGTGCCGGACCCCAAGCAGGTCGATCCCTACCTGCCCGAGCTCCGCGAGGTGCAGACCGTGATCATTGGCCACAACCACTACGACCACAACCTCGATCTCCCCTATGTCGCCCCACACCTCCACCCCGATGCAGTGGTGGTGGGCTCGAACACCATGGTCCACACCTTTGCCCCAAGCGGCATCGCACGGCCTCTGGTCGGCCTCAACGACACCCTCGCGAGCCCCGACCACCCGGGCCAGTGGTGGGTGCATCCGAACGGCACGCATCGGGTGCTGCCGATCTTGTCCGGCCACCCCACCCAGTACCTCTTCATCCACCTCTTTCGAGACGTGCTCCAGAAGGATCGCGAGACCCCGCCCGAGCACGTCAGCGACTACCAAGAGGGCCTCACCTTGGCCTTCCTCGTGGACTACTTGGACGACACCGGCGCCATCGAGCGACGCGTCTACATCCAGACCTCGAGCACCGGCTACCCCGCCGGCTTCTTCCCCCAGGCCATCCTCGATGAGCACCCCGTGGATGTGGCCCTGCTGCCGATGGACTGCGCGAACCTGAAAATGGCCGGTCAGTCCACCATCATCGACTTCTTGAACGCGCCGCGGGTGTTCTTCTGCCACTGGGAGGACTTCTTTCGCACCAAGGAAGAGCCGCCCCGCGAGATCGTGAAGGTGAACCTGCCCAAGGCCCGTCGGTTCTTCGCGAACACCGAGTCCACCACCTACTTCTTTCCTGGATTCGACACGCGGTTCTCTTTCTGAGTGAATCGCGAAGCGACCGCGCCGAGTCCTCGGCATTTGTGGAGTGATTTCAGCCTGGACCGTCTGTGTGTGGCGTGGCCCTCGTCACCAAGGCTGAAGCGGCCTTAGACCGAGCCCCGTGAGCCGTGGCGACCACAGGGTCGCCATGGCATGCCCTACCCCGCGTCTCTACGAAGCCTCAGGGGGCTTCTGGCAGGTGTTCACACCGAAGAGTTTGTAGGTCAGGCATGTGCCGGTCACTGCATTGAAGAACAGGATGGCGCCTACGGTGCCGCAGACGACGGTGTAGGCATTCTGCTCCAACACAAAGGGAGCAGGAACCAGCAACCCTGCGACGAGTACGCGAAGAATGCGTTCCGGTTTGCTTTGGTTGGGCTCAAACATGGAGGGAATCTCCTCGACGGATTGTTCAAAGGGCTGCCGCCACAGCCTACCAGAAGCCATCCACTCCTCAAGAAATCCCCAGAATCTGCCAGGACCGCTGCGGCGTTGGGGTAGAGTAGACTTCTCCAAAAGGCGGCGTTTATGGATGCTTTTCATTGTTTACGCTCTCTCTGGCCGGTGGTCCTGCTGGTCGCCACGGCTTGCGGGACAGGCTCGAGCGATACGGCGCCAACGGACACGGAAAGTTCAGCTTTGCCCGAGGATGACACCGAAAACGACACTGAGACTGGGGCAGTGGACACCCAGGATTTGGACACCGCCATTCCAGACACGGGGAACAACGATTCAGGAGAAACGCCCGAGCCCCTGGCCTGCGTGGTTCAGGAGGAAGGCTGCGATCGAATCCTTCTGGCGAACGATCAGCAGCAGCTTCTGCTTCAAGGATCCGGCTACTGGGCCGATACCGGCATCGATCACTCCGGAGAGACGGTCTGCATCCCCAGCGGTGAATACAGCGTCCTGAACCTCAGTGGCCTGACCGGCACCGCCGATGCACCCGTGCACATCCAGAATTGCGGTGAGGGCCAGGTGGTGGTCGACGCCGCTGGGCAGTACCCCGCGCTCTCCGCTTGGGGAGCCCGCTTTGTTCATCTTGCCGGCAACGGAGACCCCAGTCACCCCTACGGTTTTGTCTTCAAAAACCCGGGAGCAGGACTGGCTGTTGTGGACATGCGCGAGGGCAGCACCGACATCACCCTGGAACACATCGAGGTCAGCGGACCGGCCTACAGCGGCATCGCCATCCGCACCTATCCCTACTGCAAGTCCGAGTTCGCCCGAGGCACCTTTACCCAGCGCAACACGGTGATCCGACACAGCTATGTCCACGACGTCAGCGGTGAGGGGCTCTACATTGGCCCCTCCCACTACGATCACGATCACTCCCCCACCTCCACCGAGGACTGCGCTCCGGGCTACCCGGAGGCCAGCCTGAGCGGCGTGGAGATCGCCTACAACCGGGTGGAGAACACCGGTCGCGACGGCATTCAGGTGGGCGCGGCTACGGAAGGGGTGAACATCCACCACAACGTGGTCCGAAACTACGCCATGCTCGAGAGCTACGGCCACATCGCCGGGATCCAGCTGAATCCGGGTACCGTCGGGAGAATCCACGCCAATTGGATTGAATCGAAAGCTGGCAGTGAAATCGACAACGCCTTTCAGATCGTCGGGGGAGACACCGGCCCACTGCTTCTCTACAACAACGTGATTGTCGGCACCCGAATCCCCTTCATGGCCCTCGTTCGAATGGGGAGTCCCGACCATCCGACCCAGATCTTGAACAACACCGTCCACGGTCGATCCGACGGCGGCCGCAGCCTCTACATCTTCTGCAAATCCGAGTTCCAGCAGCCCTTCACGGTCCGAAACAACCTCTTCGTGGGCCACGAGTGGGTGGGCTACCCGATCTGGACCGACTCCGAGGGCCAGACCTACAGCAAAATCGTCGATGCCAACGCCGAAAACTGCCCCATCAACGGAACCCCTTACGGCAACGGGCCCGACCCGGATCTCGCAGTTCCCGGCAACTTCTACAGCACCGAGATTCCTGCTGCGGGTTTCGTGGATCCAACGGGAAGGGACTACCACCTCACCGCCGACTCCCCGGCGGTTGGAACTGGCGTGAACCTCAGCGGGATCTTCACCGAGGACCACGACGGCCTCGAGCGCGGCAGCGGTCCCTATGACCTCGGCGCCTACCGCTATTGAAGCGCTTTCTTCTTCATTTTTCGACCAAGTCGAAGGGGGAATAGTCGAGGGCCACGAGAGCCTCCTGAAAGTTCTGAAGCGTCAGCGGCTTTCGCCGAAACACCACCGGCTGTCCCTCAAACTGGGCCAATCGCGGGCCGGG
>JAYXVV010000175.1:0-45603 GCA_036021505.1 Myxococcota bacterium
ACAGACCCGACTGACCGCCGACGTGGTTCTTCCCGCCGACGCCGAACAGCAGGCAGAGGCCTACCGCGCCCAAGGAGAGGCGGCGCAGATCGAGGAGCATGGCCGGGCTCGAGCCAAGGCACTCAACCTCATGACCGAGGCCTGGAAGAAGGCTGGCGAAGACGCCAAAGACATCTTTCTGATTCAGAACCTCGAGGTGGTCCTCGAGACTGTGGTCGACCGCGTGAATGCAATCGAGGTCAGCGAGGTCAATGTTCTTGACTCTGGAGATGGTGATGGACTGGCAACCTACGCTGCGGCCTACCCCGCCATGGTCGCTCAAGTCCTGAACGAACTCGAGAAAACCACGGGTGTTGACGTCGTCGGCATTCTCTCACCGGAGGTTGGACAATGAGCGCCACATCCTCAGACATTCCTTTTATTTTAGGAGCGCTGCTCCTGGTCTCGATCTGGGCCATCGTGGCTGCGGTCAAGAACCTCCTCTACATCTGCGGTCCCAACGAGGTTCTCGTCTTCGCTGGAGGAAAATCCTCGCTTGGGGGGAAAACTGTCGGCTATCGGATCGTGAAAGGGGGAATGAGCCTTCGTCGCCCCCTGGTAGAGCGTGTGGAGCGAATGGACCTCACCAACATGACAGTCGAGGTCAGCGTGGTAGGCGCCTACTCCAAAGGGGGAATCCCTCTGGCTGTTCAGGGAGTGGCCAACTTGAAGGTGGCAGGACACCAGCCCCTCCTTCACAATGCCCTGGTCCGTTTCACAGGTCGGACGCGAGGGGAGATCATTGCCATCGCCAAGAACACTCTCGAGGGGAACCTGCGTGGCGTGCTGTCCCAGCTGACTCCTGAAGAGGTCAATGAGGACAAGCTGGCCTTTGCTGAGAAACTTCTCGAAGAGGCGGAGAGCGACCTGGCCACCATCGGGCTCGTGCTCGACCAACTCAAGATTCAGAACGTCTCGGACAACGTGGGCTACCTGGACTCGATTGGTCGCATTCAGTCCGCCGACCTGCAAAAGCGTGCGCGGATCGCCGAGGCCAATGCCCAGGCCAACGCCATCAAGCGCGATGCGGAGAACCGCATGAACGCCCGTATCGCTGAGGCAGAGGCCAAGATCAAGATTGTTCGAGCCCAGACCGAGCGCCGGATTGCCGACGCGCTCACGGGAAGGGAGGCTGTTGTCGCCGAGCAAGTCGGTCAGGTAAAAGCTGCCATTGCTCGCGCCAATGCCGAATTGGAGGTGCAGCAGGCTCGTGTGGAGCAGGTCCGCCGACAGCTTGCTGCTGACGTGGTTGCGCCCGCAGAGGCGGGCATGCAGCAGGAAAAATCCGAAGCCAAGGCCTCGGCTGCCAAGATCTTTGAGGACGGCAAAGCCACGGCTGCCGTGCTGGAGGAGATGATTGCAACCTGGCAGTCGGGTGGAAAGGCTGCCCGTGACATCTTCCTGATGCAGAAACTTCAAGCAGTCATGTCCTCACTCGTGGACACCATCCAGAATGTGCAAGTGGACAAGCTCACCATTCTTCCGGGCTCCGACGGTCGAGTGGCCGACTCGGTCCGTCTCGTTGAGGAACTCAAAGCCGGTGTGGATGTGGACATTCCGGCCCTGCTGAAGAGCTTCGCCAGTCGTGGGGCAGTCGCCCCCACCTCGAATGACTAGCGGCACCAAGGCCGGATCTCATTTCTTCCGAACTTCACGGCAATACCCAAGGCCTCAAGGCCTACCAGGCCAAGGGAATCAAGAGCCTGTACCGGCGAGGGGTTCCCCAGGACGCCTTCATCAACCCGGAGACTGCCCGACGACTCTGTGAGCTCAGCCGGGAGAGTGGACGGCAACTCGGTCTGCTGATTACCCGACGGGGTGAGATCCAGAAGGTCATTGTTGGAGATGCCCACAAGATCTTCATCCCTGAGCTGGGTCGAGCCCGTGGTGGCTCCGCCCGCTTTCGGGGCCTTCGTCTCGTCATCGCAACCGAGCGCGGTGAGGGCATCACCAAGGACAATTTGACCGACCTTGCCCTGCTTCGACTGGATGCGGTCATCACGGTCGAAGCCGAGGAAGAGGGACTTCCAGGGCGTGTTGAATTCGCCCACCTGCTGCCGCCCAGAAACGACGGTGGAGCCATGTGGCAGGTGGACAAGCGTCCCAGCGTGCATGGATGGGACACCAACTTCCTCACCTGGATCCAAGACCTTGAGAACCAGTTTGCGGCGGCGCTGTCCGGCATAGAGATCGAGGGAAAGGAGAGAGCGGTCCTGATTGGTGTGGCGACCCGAGGAAAACGGGAGGGCCTGCTCTCCATCTCGGAGCTCGAGCGTCTTGCCCACACAGCAGGACTCCAGGTGGTCGATCGGATGCTCCAGAGTCGAAGCCGACCGGACTCACGCAGCTTTGTGGGCAAAGGAAAGCTCGAGGATGCATTGCTTCGGTGCATGCACCTCGGGGCAGATGTGTTGATTTTCGATGGAGAACTCTCCCCTTCTCAGCTCCGAAACATTGCGACGGACACGGCCCTCAAGGTGCTGGACCGAACCCAGCTCATCCTGGACATCTTCGCGATTCGGGCGCAGACCAGAGAGGGAAAACTCCAGGTCGAACTTGCCCAACTTCGGTACCGAAGACCACGACTTGCAATGATGCCCACAGCCATGTCGCGACTCACAGGCGGAATCGGCGGTCGAGGTCCCGGTGAGACCCGACTCGAAATCAACCGAAGACGAGCAGATGAGCGCCTCAAACGGATCGAGAAGCAACTCAGCAAGCTCGGAAAAGACCGCGCTCTGCGACGCCAGAGGCGCAAGCGGGTGGGTCTTCCCATGGTCAGCATCGTTGGCTACACCAACGCTGGGAAGTCCACCCTCCTCAACCGCATGACTCGGTCCTCCGTGGACGCCGAGGACAAGTTGTTCGCAACCCTCGACCCCACGAGTCGTCGGATGCGCTTCCCTCGGGACCGAGAGGTCATCCTTACCGATACGGTCGGGTTCATTCGTGCCCTTCCTCAAGACTTGGTACAGGCGTTTCGCTCGACCTTGGAAGAAGTGGTCGAAGCCGACTTGCTCCTGCACGTCATTGACAGCACCTCCGAAGAAGCGTTGGCCCATCACGATGCCGTAGAGAAGGTTCTCTCCGAACTCGGAGTCTCCGACACCTCCCGCATGGTGGTGCTCAACAAGATCGATTCGCTCAATGCAGAACAGCGTACCGATGCACAACTTGTTTTCAAGGGCCATCTCTGTTCGGCGGTTACCGGTGAGGGCCTCATGGAGTTGATGGAGGCCATCGAGTCCACACTCTTCCATGACAAGCTAGCGAACGAGTCGGCCGCCTCAGACGATCGCCCCTTGTAAGTGTGCCAATGTCCGGATAGCATTCCTTCATTCTTTGTGAATCCAGGAGACACCCATGAAGACCAACCTCGTAAACTTCGGACTGCTCACTCTCTGTGTGGCGTGTACCGGCATTGCTGTTGATGACAAGACCGACTCAACGGACTCCGGCACCTACGCACCGCTCTGCGACACCACAGACTACTACTACGACACCGCGGGTTGCGACACGGGTCAGGGCATCTACACAGGCGCCACTACCCTGGACACCAAGTCCGTGGAATGCTCCGCTCACCAGTTCGACTTCGAGTTCACCACCGTGGGCCTCACCGGTGGAGGTCAGCTGCAGATTTCGGGTGCCGATTGGGAAGAGGACCACTACATCGGCTCCACCGATTTCGACCCCAACGGCTGGTGGGACACCCTGGCGCTCACTCTTCCTCATGTCGACCCCGATGAGGACGGTGACGGCGTAGGCGATACCTACGGCCCCGAGAACGGCTGGAAGGAGCAAGTCAACAACACGGCCTCGGGCGGTGGTAACACCCTCTACAACTGCAACATCTACACCAATGACCGCCTGACTTTCCAGATCACGGTCTTTGATGAGGACAACATGCAAGCCGACTGCGCTGTCTGGGGTGCAGACCCTGGCGCCTTCAGCGACGGCTGCGACGAGTGGATGTAAGCATCCCTCCTCTGAAGAAAAGAGCCAGCATCCTCTCGATGCTGGCTTTTTTTTCGGCCTGTGTCTCGATCGAGTCTGTCCCGGACTCCGCCCCTGCCGAAATCGTCAGCATCGACTTCTCCTGCGACCCGAGCACGGATCAGTGGACTCTTCGGCTCTTCGCCAGCGGATGGACGGAGGGTGGGGAGGTGGTGATGGCAACGGAATCTCGCATCGAAATTCATGGGTTGGATTCGATTCGTGCCTCCGGGGATCAGAGCGGCGATGAGCTTCTGATGCAGCTCAGCATTGAAGCCGATCCTGACGATGCAGCGAGTGGTCAGGCCTCCGGATTTCTCTGCACGGAAGCCCTCATGCAGAAGCTCTCTCTGCGGGTCAGTATTTTTTCACCGGGTTCTGAGGACGAGAGTGACTGTTGGCAGTGGGGCGAGGAAAAAGACTTCTCTCCCTGGGGCTATGCCCCGTGTGACCGCGTGGACCCTGCGCTTGCTGACAGTTGAAGAGCCAGACGAATGGCCTCCTCCATCGAGCGAGGGTCCGCTACCCCCTGTCCAGCGATGTCGTAGGCCGTTCCGTGGTCCACTGAGGTTCGAACAATTGGAAGTCCCAGACTCCAATTGACCAGCTCTCCAAAGGCGACCATTTTCAGAGGTGTGAGACCCTGATCGTGGTACATGGCCAAAAGCATGTCGGCTTGCCCCTGTCGAAGTGCCAGAAAAGCGGACTCGGCGGCTAGTGGTCCAACCACATCCAACCCCTCCTCTCGAAGTCGCTCACACACCGGCCCTACCCGTTCCATTTCCTCTAAGCCCAGCACTCCTCGCTCACCCGCGTGGGGGTTCACGCCAGCCAAAACCACCCGCTTTCGGTCGATTTCAAGCTGAGAGAGTCCGTCCAAACAGAGCCGAACGCAGTGCTCTATTCGGGCCTCATCGACGGCATCCGGTACCTTGGCGAGGGGAATGTGAGCAGTGACGAGCCCCACCCTGAGGCCTGCTCCCACAAAGGCCATCATGGGATCTCGACCGCAAATCGCGCCCAGCAGATCGGTATGTCCGGCGTATTGAAACCCTTGAGCCACCAGTCGCTCCTTGTGGATGGGACCGGTAACCAGGGCGCTGGCCCTCTTGTCCAAGCACGCCTCAGCACCAAGTCGAACCGCCGCCACCTCCATTGGCTCTCCAGCGGGCGGCTGCATTGCACAGAGGCCATCCACCGGTTGTATGGCTTCTACAACTGGAAGGTCTGGAGCCCAGCGTCGACAGGCGTCCACATCTCCAATGAGGATCGCAGCCACACCCAGCGCCTTCGCTGCCTTGACAGACACCTCCGGCCCGATGCCATCCGGGTCGCCAGGAGTGATCAACAGGGGAAGCGTCATGGACTCTCGAGTTTGATTTCAACACTCGCCTTCCGCCGAGCCTGTACGAGCCACACCTCGCGCTCCGACTCGATCTTTGCCATCATCAACTCGCCCTGAAGCTGAGGAAGGATGGACTCCATTGGCGGCACCTGCGCCGGGGCCTCTTCCGCATAGCGGAGAAGAAACGCCCCTCCCTCCGTCACCAGAGGCTGAGAAACCTCACCGAGGCCAAGGGCCCATGCTGCGGTCTCGAGTTGGTCCACCAACTCACCGCGCTGGTAAGACGACATGCGTCCTCCGCGGCTTGCGTACGGGCTCTCCGGAAAATCCAAGACGACCTGGGCCCAGTCGATGCCCTCCGCCAGTTTTGTCCGCGCTCCTTCCAGCCGGTCCAGATAGGCCTGAGGATCTTCCAAGCTCGCCGCCTCCGACCAGGGCAGGAAGATGCCATCCAGCACCCGTCCAGACTCAGCGCTGTCGACTTTGCTGCGGTAGAGAGCCTCGATCTCATCGTCCGAAGTGCTGACCCTCGGCTGCAAGATGACCTGGTCGAATTTCATCTGGCGGAGTTCCTGCTTGATGCCCTCGCGGTAGCTCGCCCACACCATCCCTGCGCGCTCGACCTCCCCCTTCAAGCGTTCGCGGTCGACGCCATTGCGCGAGGCGATGTCATCCAATGCCTGGTCCACGTCCGATGCGACGACATCGATGCCCAGCCGCAACATCTCCTGCACCATCAGCTCCTGGGACACGAGTTCCTCGAGGACTTCGAGTTCCGCTCGCCGCCTCACCTCCTCTCCCGACCTCTCAGTGAGTGCCTGCTCAATGTAGTCTCCACCCACCTCGTAGATTTCAGAGAGTGCGATCACTTCATCATTGACCACAGCAGCAACGCGCTCGACGACACCGGCAAGAGCCGACGTCGAGAAGAGGAGCGAAGCGATGAACAAACGATGCACAGTTCCCCCTATTCGTGGTCGTGGTCGTGATTGACCCGGGGGCTCAATCGCGGCATCTGCGGTCCGCCCAAGGTGCTGGGGTCGCCGCCTGGAGCCCCCGGCTCGGAAAGCCCTGGGCCAAACCCGGGCCGATTTCCAGCACGCTGGATGGTTTCAACCTCAAGACCTTCGAGAAGGCCTGCATTGACCTCGACGGAAGTGCTGCCTCGAAGGTCGCCGACATAGGCCTCCAAGAGTTCACTCATGCGGTCCGTCTTCAGCTTTCTGAGCACGGCTCCACGAACCTGCTGGAAGCTGCGATCGTGGCGCTCGCGTTTCTTGGCGACCATCAAGATGTTGTACCCTTCCTCGGTCTTAAAAACCGGAGAGAGCTCGTCGACTTCCATGCCAAAGGCCCGATCCACAAGAGCCTGGTCCACACCGGCCTTGCCTGTCTGGGGCACAAAGCCCATGTCGCCACCTCGGCGCTTGAAGTCACCGTCCGAGTGCTTGGCTGCGATCTCACGAAAGCGCGTGGGGTTGGCGACCAGCTCTGCATGAAGCCGGTTGGCCTCGGCCTCGGACGCCGCTGCATCGCGGTCACCGCTCTCGGCGATGAGAATGCGTCGAATCTGGACCTTCGCCTGAATCACGTAGTCTTCTTTGTTGGCGTCGTAGTAGCTGCGGAGGACCTCTTCGGGGAAGTCTTCGTTGCTCACATCCGCGTAGACCACATCCCGGAGCAAGGTATTGACCACTACTTTTTGAACTTTAGGGTCCTTGTCCACCCCGAGCGACAACCCCTGGAGATACAGCAGCCGGTCCGAGATGAGTTTGTCGAGTACTTCTTGTTTTTCCTCAAGACTGAGCGCGTCACCGGATGCCGGTAGCTTTCGTGCAGCTGCTGCTTGAAACTCCTCGGTCGTGATCACCACCTCGCCGACCTGAACGAGGACATCCTCTTCATTAGGGGTCGCGTCAGCACCCGCGGAAGCCGCTGGAGTCGCTGGTGAAGCTGTCGGCTGCGAGGAACTTGAAGACGGCTCACTCGAGCCTCCACAAGCAGAGAGACCAAAAATCAAAAGACTGACGGTGTAGAGGCGCATGCGTTCTCCTCGGAGTGCCTTGAATCAGGCGGGTGACCTATCACGACGAGCAACGGCCTTCAATCGCTGGAGGCTGGCTCTCTGCTGGGCCGCTGCTCCACAGGAAGAATCCGCAGGGTTCCAAGGTCCTCGAGCGCGGGTGCGAGCGCTCGGGCATCTCCCACCAACACCACAGCCTTCCTGGAAAAGTCCAGATGCCGCTGCGCCCCAGCGGTGAGGTCCGACACCCCCAATCTGCGCAACATTTCGGGGTACCGACTCCAGGTATCGTCAGGAAGATTGTGGATTTCTCGAAGCATCAACAGGCCTGCCAGGCCACCGAGTGTGCTGCCCGACTTTGGCCAAGCCCCGACCTTGTACCGCACACAGGCCTCGAGCTCCGAGGCCTCGACGGGTTCCCTGCAGATGCGATGCGTCTGATCCATCAGTGCTGCAAGGGCAGCGGTGGTGTTCTCGCTGGAGCAGGAAAGACTGGCCACAAGGTCCCCCCCAAAAACTCCGCTGTCGAGGGAGGAAGAGCACCCGTAGGTCAAAGAACGATTCTCCCTGAGATCCTTGAACAGTCTCCCGCTTGCCCCACCACCAAAGATGTGGTTGAGACAGCTCAGCTTGAGATGATCCGGATGGGAGCGCTTCAGACCACGAAGTCCCAACAGAACGTGAGTCTGGGTTGAGCCCGGCCTGTCGAGCACAAGAAAGGAGTCGTCTACCTCGCTGTCGATCCATACAGGTGGCTGTACCGAGGGCGCCGCTCCGCTCCAGTCGCCCAGTCTGGCTTCGATCAGCTCCACAACCTCATGTTCAGAAACATCGCCGACAACCACAAGAACAGCCTCAGCGGGACGAACGACCTGGGCATGAAATGAACGAAGATCATCCGCTACCAGGGCCGCCATTTCCTCGGGACTCGCTGTGGGATGCCCATAGGGGTGATTCCCAAACAGAAGCTGACCCATCCACAGTCCCGATGTACCGCTCGGCGATGCGGCGGCCTGATGCTTGGAGGCGATAATTTTTCCCTTCTCTCGCTCCACCTCCGACTCAGAAAAGACGGGAAACAGGACCACTTCCGAGAGGAGATCCAAGCTCTGGGCGAGGTGCTCACTGAGGCACTGGACGCTGAAGGAAAGCCCGTCGAGGGTTGCGCCACAAGACAGCTGAGTTCCAAGGGAATCCAAGGTGTGCGCAAGTTCAGAAGCCGAGTGGTGCCTCGTGCCATAGCGGGCACAGCGCATGGTCAGACCTGCAACACCCGGCTTGGCCCCCTGTGCCTCTCGACAGCGCCCACCTGGAATGACCAATCGAACTCGAACCATCGGCAGCCGTCTGCTGGGAAGCACAACCACCCGAAGGCCATTGCTCAACTCTGAGCGCCGAGCATCTGGAAAATCCCAATTCAGATTCGGCGGCTGAATCGGGGGAAGCCCTGGAAAACTCATGAGACGCCTCCGCGAGCAACCGCATGCATTTCCATCCTCTTGCCCGCATCCAGATAGCGCCGGAGTACCTCCAAGACCTCTTTCACCTTCAGGTTCTCGAGGGCGCTGAGGTAGTCTCTGTCCCAGCAAGGGTCATCAAGCATGAGGCTGTATCGCCCTTGGGAAATCGCCTGAGCAAGAATCCCTTGCTGGCTGTAGATGTGGGATGCACGAATCTGGTTGAGCGCCTTGTTCCACTCCGAATCCGAAACACCGTCACTCACGAGGAGATCAATTTCCCTCTGCCACACTTCGACCACACGGTCCATGTGCTCCGGCCGCTCCACTGTGGCGCTCAGAACAAAACGCGAGGCACAACGACGGGCAGTGAACCCACCGGCGAGACCGACAGCCAACTGTTCATCAAGAACAAGCCGCCTCCATGCCCGCGACGAGGGTCCACGAAGCAAGATCGTCTCTGCCATCTCAAAGGCATAGAAGTCCGCCTGCCCATAAGAAGGTGCCGGGTGGCTGATCATGACCTTAGACAGCCTTGCCAGTGGATCGGCAACAATGGCCTTTTGGGCCTTGGGGGGTGCTGGATCGTGGTGCCTTGACTCCCCCGGGAAGACGCCTGAGGGAATGTCACCGAACCATTCCTCTGCCCTCCGAAGCACCACTTCCGGGTCCACGTCTCCAGCAATGGAGAGCGTGGCTCGCTCGGGCCGGTACCATGAACTGTGGAAGGACTGAACGTCCCGAAAACTTGCAGACACGATGTCTGCTTCGTACCCAATCACTGGATGGGAATATGGCGAGCCCTGGAAACACATCTCCGAGAACTTTTCCCGAGCCAGCCCATAGGGAACATTGTCCACTCGCTGCTTACGCTCCTCCAAGACCGTCTTTCGCTGATGCTCAAAACTCTCTTCGGTCACCTTGAGCGAACGCATTCTGTCGGCCTCCATCCAGAGCACCACGTCGATCTGATTGGCTGGAAGGGAGGCGTAGTAGAGGGTTCTTTCATGGGTTGTGTTGGCGTTGATCTGCCCCCCTAAACCCGCGATCAATGAAAAATGCGCCCCCTTCTCGACATGGGCACTTCCCTCAAACATGAGATGTTCAAAGAGATGGGCAAAACCCGTCTTTCCCTCCACCTCATCTCGAGCCCCCACCTCATAGTAGAGGGCTACCCCCACCAACGGGAGTGCCTTTTCTTGACGCACGACGAGTTTCAACCCGTTCTTCAACCGATGCTGGTCCACTGATTCTCGACTCAAAACCGCTCCCACCCTGAGCAATAACCCAGCCACCAAGGTGCGCCTTGTTCCCGAGTACGGTAGTCTTGGAACGTGGGCCGCCTCTCCTTACGTGCGCGAATCCTGGGGGCATTCCTCCTCAGCTTCTTCTCCTTCTGTGGAGCCCTTGTCTATGGGCTCTCCCAGTTGGCCAACATTGGTGGTGGGCTGGATGTGATCGACAGAGGTTACCTGCCTCTCGCCAAGACCGTGGGGCAGATGGAGGCCTATCAGTCGCGTCTCGAACTGGATCTGGAGCGGCTGGAAGAGTCACGGCCTCGCCCCCTTACGGGCCAGTCGTCGGTCAGTGTGGTGAGTGCCGTCAAACTCTCCGAAAACATCGCCACGGGGCTGTCCATTATTGCGGAGGTCATTCCAGCCATCTCAGACACCGAAGAGAAGGCCACCATGACCGCTCTTCAGGGTCAATTTGAGAGAATCTTGAATGCCCACGCGGGTCAGCAAGAAATGGTTCAAACTTATCTGCAGAAAGCTGAAGCCGGCGATGCTCAACGCGCGCTCGCCATGAAGCCAAAGCTCAAATTCGCCCAGTCCAAATTGCACACGGAAATCGAGCAGGTCTCCATACGAATCAGCAGCGCCACACAGAGGGTCTCCGAGCGAACCGCTCAAGCCCAACAGCGAGCAGTCGTCGTCAGTGGAATTCTGGCGCTTGTCGCCCTTCTTTTCGGGAGCCTCATGCTGATCTTGGCCGTGGTTTCCCTCCGACCGATTTCAAAGCTAACCAACGATGTTCAGCGAATCGCTGGCGGTGACTACGCTGCACGCACTTCCCTTCATCGCACCGATGAGCTCGGAATTCTGGCAAGCGAAATCAATGCGATGGCCACCTCCATCGAGATCCGTGACGAGGCATTGAGGACGCGAGCTGAGGAGCTTGATGCTGTTCTGAATGCCATTCGACTGGGGTTGGTCGTTGTGGACGAAGGGGGCGTCGTCATGGCCAATCCCGCCGCTCTGGGCTTGTGGGAAATTGAAGTCGGCGGTCCCCTTCCTGTACTCCTCGAAGAAGCCCGGGAGCGTGAGGAAGCCCTCAAGATCGGGGAACGATTCTTTGCGCTGCAGAAGGCAAGATTTCGGGGAGGCTTCATCATTGCAGGGGAGGATGTCACTCAGCTCCTGCAAGACCGGGAGCACCTCGCGAATACCGAGCGTCTTGCTCTTGTGGGACAGATGCTGGCCCAGATTACCCATGAGGTTCGCAATCCACTCAATGCTTTGTCACTCAATGCGGAGCTCCTCGCCGAGGAGGTGACCGGCCTTCCTCAAGAACGGCAGAAGGAGGGTTTGGAAATCCTCCAAACCATGACCTCTGAGATTCAGAATCTTGAAGAAGTTACCGAACACTACCTCTCACTCGTTCGTCGACCGGCCCCTCTTCCCGGACACCATGACCCGACTGAAGTGGTGGAAGGGGTCGCTCGTCTTCTGGATGAAGAATTGCGACGCTCTGGGGTGGAACTTCAGGTCAACAAAGCCGCTCTGCCGAAGATCGAGATGGACGACGGCCAGCTTCGACGGGCACTTCTCAATGTGGTCCGAAATGCGATGGAGGCAGGATCGACTCGCATCTCCATTGCCCTCGACATGACACCCGACCGCCTCCAGATTCTCGTGGAAGATGACGGCGAAGGCATGACTGACGAACAGATCCAGAAAGCAAGCGAGCCTTTTTTCTCCACCAAAGCTGCTGGGACAGGACTCGGACTGGCCATTACCCGACAAATTCTCGAGGATCACGGAGGCGGACTTTACTTGGAGCGAGGAAAAGAGGGCACGCGGGTGCTGCTCAGTCTTCCAGCATGATGCCTGTGACGATTTGTCAGATGCTGTGACATTCTGACAACCCTGTGCCATACTCATCCTATGGCCCATGTTTTAGTTGTCGACGATCAAGAAACCAACCGCGTCACCTTGGAGCGAATTCTCCGCCGTGAGTCCTGGGAGGTCACCCAAGCACCGGATGGGCAGGTCGCCTTGGACCAGGTTCGCGAGCAGGCCCCGGATGTCATGGTGACCGACCTCAAAATGCCGGGACTCAATGGTCTTGAGCTCTTGAAGGCTGTCCGCGCAATCGCTCCCGAGGTCGAGGTCATTCTGATGACTGCCTATGGCACTGTGGAAACCGCCGTCGATGCCATGAAAGAAGGGGCCTACGACTACGTCACCAAACCCTTGAAGCGATCAGAGATTGTCTCGTCCGTCCGGAAAGCTCTGGAAAAACACCAGTTGGTGCAAGAAAACCGTGCGCTTCGAGCCAAACTCGAACAACAGCAGAGCATCATCGGGACCTCTACCCCGATGCGTCAACTTCTCGAGGAAGCCGCTCAGGTGGCGTCCTCCGATGCCAGCGTGCTGATGGTCGGAGACTCAGGAACCGGCAAGGGACTTCTCGCCAGAAGGATCCATCAACTCTCGGCGCGCACCAACCATCCGCTGATCACAGTCAATTGCGGAGCCATTCCTGAGGGGTTGATTGAGTCTGAACTCTTCGGCCACGAAAAAGGCGCCTTCACTGGAGCCAGCAGCCGAAAAGCAGGGCGATTTGAACTGGCCCACGAGGGCACCCTCTTTCTCGACGAGGTCACTGCTCTCCATCCCGCTGTTCAGGTCAAACTGCTCCGAGTCCTCCAAGAGGGAGAGTACGAACGAGTGGGCGGAACGGAGACCTTGTGCAGCGACACTCGAATCCTCTCAGCCACCAACCTCAACATCGAGGAAGAAGTTGCTGCAGGTCGATTCCGAGAGGATCTCTACTACCGCTTGAACGTCATTCAACTGACCCTTCCCCCCCTCATCGATCGCGCAGAGGACATTCCACTGCTGGCCACCCACTTTCTTCAGATTTTCGCTGCAAAAAACAAGCGCTCACTTCAGTGCTTCAGCACGGAGGCCATGGACGCCATGACCAACCATCCATGGCCTGGAAATGTTCGGGAACTTCAAAACGCAGTCGAGCGCGCCGTCGTCCTGGCACGAGGGGAACGCATTGAACTCAATGACCTTCCGCCGGCTGTCCGTCAGAGCCAGGGACACCAAAGAAGAGTGACTTTTGCTGTAGGGACCCCTCTAAAAGACATCGAAAGAACCATGATTCAGGAGACCATGCGCCAAGCCGATGGTGACCGTTCTCTGGCTGCTTCTTTGTTGGGCATCACCTCTCGAACCATCTATCGGAAAGAAGCTGAGTGGGCCCAGGAAAGCCCCCTGGACTGAAAACGCCTCGCGTCACACCCCAACGGAAAGGAAACAGAGCAGGATCGAAACAGAGCAGGATCGAAACAGAACGAATCACTCGACCTCCGGCTGTTCAACCTTGTAGACTTCCCCGAAACCCTCCTCTGGAAACGCCACCATGAACTTCACCTGGCTGCTTCTTGGCACCCTGACGGGTACCGCCTCGGAACCGGCGATCACCGCCCTTGCCAGCGGTACGGACATAGAGGCCTGGCGTGAACTCGGAAGCTCTCCCACCCCGGAGCTTCTCCAGGACTTTTTGAGGACCTACTCCTCTTCACCCCTCGCTGAGCTTGCTGTGCGGCGTTTGGAGGAGCAGGGCGTAGCGATGCAGGTGCAGGATGTCCAGAACATCCTGGCCTCACTGATTGCTCACGAAGCACGCCTCAATCAGGATCCGGTGGCAGTGACTCCAACCCGATTGGTGGTGCAACCTCTGTCGAGAGAGGAGCTGCCCACCTTCAAGCGTCCAGCGCTTGCCTCAGCTGACGATTAGGACACGCCCCACGGAGCAGCTGCACCCGCATTCGCGCCTGTCATGCCTTCCATGCGGGCATCCAAGGTACCGAGCGCCTTCGCCCGAGTGAGTACAGGATTGTTGATCGCCGAGCGCACCATGCCCAACATCCGTTTGGAGACCTTTGAGAAGGGCCGCATGTAGTCGGATGTCATGACATTCACGACTCGCTCGTCGATCAATACCTTCAGAAGGCTGTGCGGAAAGTAGCCTGACCGCGTCAAATAGAGCAGCGTGTTGGGGTAGTTGTCGTTCTTCTCGAAGTACATCTTGTCGTAGATCTCCGAGCGCTCATCGTTGATGAGTCCATCGCGCATCGCGATGGTGTGCAGAGAGGTACCTGGGTAGAAAATCACCGAGAACACCTGCAGCTTGTAGGGCTTCGGCAGCTCTGCAATCAGCCGTAGGGTGTCGAGTTTGTCCTCCATGGTCTCATACGGCAGATCGTAGATCACATCGTACTGAGGGGGGGCCGTTCGATCTGCATACTTGGTGATGATCTCGGCGCTTCGAAGGACCTTTTCGTTGCCCATCGTCGACCGTCTCATCAGCTTTTGAATCCGCTTGGAGCCGTGCTCCACACCCATCTGAATGCAATGCAAGCCCGCGTCAACAAGCGCCGCGTATTTTTCTTCCGTGATCGTTCCTGGAGAACCCAGCAGGTAGAAGGGGTCACCGATTCTCTCTTTGTACTGCTTGGCAAAGTCGAGCATTTCCGGGAGGGGTCGACCAAAGAAGGAGTCGTCTGAGAACCAGAAGAAGTTGATGTAAGGGTAGTTCCGTTTGACGTCCTCAAGCTCCGAGATCACGTTTTCCACAGAGCGATACCGCACGAAGCGCTGCCCGCTGTAGAGATCCCTCGAGAAGCTGTTTCCGCAGTAGGAACAGGCGTGAGGGCAGCCTCGCCCTGTCATGGTCTGGTATCCGATCTTTCCAAACATTCGGGACACGGTCCCATTCTGCATGTAGCGACGGAGAAGGTCTGCAGTCACCTGCATCATCTCCCCTTCAAAAAGTACCCAGTGCCCCTCGGTTGAAAAGTCAGGGAACGGGTACTCGTCCAGATCTTGCTCCAGGTTCCCCGGCGGATTTCGAACCACCGTGTCGCCTTTTCTCCACACCAGTCCTTTGATGTCGGAGAGATCCTCCAAATCGTTGGCTTCCATTCGCTCGCAGAGCTTCAAGATCAGATCCTCTGCATCTCCAATGGCCACGTAGTCGCAGTGAGCCGCCGACTCATCGGGACGCACGGATGGGTGGAAGCCGCCCCAGATCACAGGAATGTCCCCAAGCCGATCCTTCACAGCCCGTGTGAGCTGCTTTGCGGAGTCGAAGTAGTGGGTCATGAGCGTGATGCCGACCAAGTCCGAGCCGCGAGCGATCTCGACAAACTGGTCGATTACTTTCGCATCATAGCGTTCCGCACTCATCTCGATGTGTGTGCTTTCACCGTCACCTGCGAAGTCAGGCATGCAGAGCACCCGGGTCTCGTGTCCAGCCTCCCGGAGGACGGCAGAGAGGACGCGCAGGCCATAGTTGGCGATGTCGGGATAAGGACTCACTAAGGTAATTCGCATCACTACTCCGCTGCCAAGCGCCTCAACGATACCCGGCACTCGCTTCTAACGTCAACAGAAGACGAAGCACGTCCGGGTTGGGAGGGGCTTTTGATCCCCGATAAAACCGGCCTATCACTTGATCTCGGCCACCACGTCGTCGTCGAGAATCACCTCTCTCTCGAAAATGCGGATGGCTTTGTACGCGGTTTTCGAGCCTTTCGTCCAGATGATGAGCTTTCCGTCCTCATGCTCCTCGAAGCGGTAGATGTAGCGCTCGGAGCGATACGTGTCTCTGCCCGCAAGCTTTTGCATGTCATAGGGCCGCCCCCAAGCCATCAGCAGCTTGTCTTTGGTCCAGCCGCGGGAGACGTCACCGGACAGAATCAACTCCCTCACGTCGGCCGGGTACTGGTAGAAGCGTTCCCAGACACCCAAGGCCTGAAGAAATTCATTCCGCTCTTCTTCCGTTTTGTTCCTCAAGAACGCATTTCGTTCATCTTCCGACATGTACACTCGGAGGGCGCGGTAGTGATCCCATTCCGTGTCTGACAGGCGCTTGATGGGATTGCAGCCCACCGACAAGAGCAGTGCGCCCAACAGCGCGATTCCAAGTTGACGCTTCATTCTGAGTCTCCTTTGGGGGTCGAGTATCACAAAGGGAATTGGGCTGCAGCATCGATTGGGGCGACTTGACGAATCCCAACCCAGCCACTCTCTCCACCAGGCAGCTCCACAAGGAGGTGTTCTTCAGCCTCCTCGAGAATTCGGACCGAGCTGCCCCACCCCAACTTCTGAAGTTCCACGCCACGATCCGTTCCCAATGCGGAGCGGAGGGAGGTGTCCGCCGCCAGCACGACACCGATCGTCGGCTGATTCTGGCTCCAGGCCAGAGAGATCAAAAGATAGCTCCCCGGGACCCCGAGCATCACACTGGGAATGCCCCAAGCCATCTCTCGTCGACGAGCGGCGAGGGCAAGAATGCCCAGTGCGAAGAACAACAGGGCTGCCAAAATCGACTGTTCTCTGATCGAGAGGGTTTGATTCAGGAAGAGCGGACCGCTTCTTGAAAAACCCCTTTCCGGATCTTCTCCAGCACCTCGAAGTGCGATTTCAATGTTTGCGGAAGCGTCGCTGTCTCTTGGATTCAGATCGAGCGCGTTCTCCCACGCCAGAACGGCGTGTCCAATTCGACCATCTCGATAAAGCGCATTTCCAAGGTTGTAGTACACATCCCCGCTGGTGTGACCTGCATCGAGCAGAGCTGCGAACTGCTCGGCCGACTCGGCATAACGGCCCGAAGCATAGGACGAATTGGCGGAGTCCAGGTTCGCTGGGCCCGCCGCGAAAAGAACACCAATCCACACCCCGAACACCATCAGGAAACCTCCTCGAGCAAGGCTTTCATGCAACGGACAGCGCGGCGCCGATCCACAGTATCCCCGCCACCGAATCGAACCGCTTCCAGGGAGCGATAGACCGACTCGGCCTCCTGACGGAGATCGGGAGAATTCAGACGAGCCAGATCGCTCTTGCTCACTCCGGATGAAGATCGGCCTACTGCGAGCCCCGCGCAAGCTCGAAACAAACTGTCGAGTTCCTCATCGCTCAATTTCTTGGCATCACGAACCCGCCTTTTCAGGTCTCGAATGGGATCGGGCTGGCGCTCACGAGACCGGACTTTTCCCACCAGTCCAAGGAGACCAAAGAGGAGAAGAGGTCCCGATCCAATGGCCCACCAGATTTTCCCAACCCTTTGGCGCTCGTCCTGGAGGGATGCCTCCGTGCGCAGAGGAAGGATGTCGCGAGCACTGCTTTGCTCAACCTGTGGAATGGGTTCCCCAAAAGGCTCGACCACAGCGACCCCCTCTCCAGGAAGAACCTCCAACTCAAAGACAGGTCCCTCCAAGAGGACATAGGCGCCAAGGGCCGGGCTAAAGACCTGGATTTCAACAGGCGGTAGAACAACGGTACCCTCCCTTTCCGGCACAATGGCTCTCTTGAAAACCGCTACCGCCTGAAAGTCACCGTCTTCAATACGACCCATCGAGGAAGGTTCGTCATCATAGACTGCGAACCCGTCCACGTCGGGAAATTCGGGCAACGACATGCCCGCAAGCGTCCCGTTTCCCTCCAACCTCACGGTCATCGTGGTCGACTCTCCCGCAGCCAGGCGTTGGTTGGAGAGATCCACGGAGAGCGTAAACTCACCCACAAGCCCAGAATAGCTCGGAAGACGCCCCTCTTCCGGAAGGGGATAGACGGCGACATCCAGGGAGTCGGAAGGAAAGACCTCGGAGCGGGACTGGCTGAAGAAACTCCTCCGTCGTCCTTTCCCCTCCGCCTCGAGCTCCGCTTGCAAGACTCCCGGGGGAATGGTTCGTGAACCGACACCCGTTGCCACCAGCGGTGTAAGGATCTCCAACACGCCCCAGGACTGTCCATCAATCTGGGTGTTGTACTCGCGCTGTATGGCCTCCGCACTCTGCTCCGGTGAGAACCCATCCATGACCGGTGGAGTCCAGCGAGACTGTAGAATTCGGCTCGGAACGCGAAGACTCAAGACATGCACGATGGTCTGACCCACCCACATCTTCTCCACACCAAATCCGGACTGAAGCCCTCCTGCCTCTGCAGAATCCCGCGGCAGTACTTCTACAGAGAGCGGCTGTGTGTTGTAGGCCTGACCACTCACATTCAGCGTGAATGCAGGGATGTCATATTCGCCTGCCTTCAACCCTGTGAGCGCATACACATACGTCGTTGTCCGCGCTGGTTTTCCGTTGATGGTCACAAGCGACTGCCGACGCCCACGGCTCGCAAAACTCAGTCCATCAACCACGGGCAAACGTGGCGTTCCGCGAGTCACTCCATCCACCACACTCAAATAGAGTGCAACGGTCTCTCCTTCTTGGAGCGACTTGCTGTCAGCCTCAAGGTGGATTTCCACCCCCCATGCAGACGGCACGAGTGCAAACGCGAGGAACAGCATCCGTCTGAACATTACCAGTCTTTCTCCGAGGATTCTCCCCCCACCACAACATAAGGCTTGCCCTCTTCCACGCCCTCCAAAAGACGCATGGCCTCTTCCCCAGACATCTCCTGCACACCCGCCGCCAAGGGGGCCGATTCCTCAGGCGCTTGATCCTCCTCTTCACCTCCACCCTCAGCGAGCTCTGGCATTTCACCGTCGGATTCCGGTTCTTCAGCCTCTTCTTCGCCTTCCTCTCGCTGGCCCTCCTCCGAGGCGTCGCTCTCCTCGGATTCCTCGTCCTCACGGGATTCTTGATCGCTGTCTTGACTCTCTGAGTCTTGCTCATCCTGATCGGACCCCGAATCCTCCTCTGAATCCTCCGAGCTCTCGGCATCCTCGGACGACTCTTCTGGGGGCGGCTCCTCTTGAAGCCTTTGGGCAAGCTCCTGTCGAACCGCTTCGGCATTTCTCTGTGCCGGCTCGAAGTTGGGGTCCATTTCAAGGACCCGATCCCATGAGGTCAATGCCTCCTCGAGCTTGCCTGCAGCGTAGGCGGCGTTTCCGGCATTGTAGCGTGCTCCTTTTCTCAACTCGCTGTCGATCGCCCTGTCGGCCACCTCGACAAAGCCGCGGTAGGCCTCCTCGTACCTTCCGTCAGCAAAGTGGGAATCGGCGAGCGACCAAAGATCGCGGGGGTTGCGCACATCCACTTGTGCATCCTGCGCCCAGACTGCTGGCGAGGCTCCCAGGAGACCCATTGCCAAAAGAAGACCACTGAGTCCCCGCCGCCGACCGCTAAACAGTGTGCCACAGAACAAGAGGGCAACAGCGAACCCCAGAGGCCACTGAAATCGCTCATTCCAGACTTTTTCTCGTCTCTGGCCCTGTGCGCTAACGGCCAACTGACGATTCAGAGCGGCAACAATCTCTCGAGTGTCCGATGCGCCACCCGTCGACTGCACGTAAGCCCCACCTGTTTCTGAGGCGATTTTCTTCAGGGATGAATCATCGAGTTTGGTCATGACCACCTCTCCCGAGCGGGTCTTCTTGAATCCTCCCCCCTCGTTGGGGATGGGTGCTCCCGTTGTGCTTCCAATGCCGACACTGTACACCCGTATGCCTTCTTCTGAGAGGCGAACCAACTCGCCCGAGAGATCCGCATCCCAACTTTCCCCATCGGACAACAAGAGAATTGCTCTGTCGGACTCGTTTTCGAGATCCATCAGTCCTCTTGCTTCCTGGAGTGCAGAGGCCATCGACGATCCCTGAGCACGAATGGTCTGGGTATCCGTGCGGTTGAGAATGTCTCTCAGCGCCAGGTGGTCCAGCGTCTGGGGCATTCTTGGGTAGGCTCCCCCTGCAAAGAGGACCAATCCGATCCGACTCGTCGGCATCGCTTCAATGAGATCCTGTGCCTCGCGTCGTGCGCGTTCGATGCGACTGGGATCCACATCCTCGGCATCCATCGAACGAGACACGTCGAGGGCCAGAACAATCTCAAGCCCTCGCATCTCTTGTTCTCTCCACTCATGCCCCCATCTCGGCTGGGCCAAGGCAAAAATACCCAGACCCAGTGCAACCAGCGTGAGCGTCAGCGCCCAGGCTCGTCTCCGCCAGAACTGTTTTGGTGCCACAGCAGCACTGGCCCCTGGCCCCAAGAGTCGTCGGAGATCCCTTCTCGCCCGCCCCTGCGCCCAGATCAAAAGAACGCCAGCCATTGGGATGAGCCAGAGCAGATGAAGCCAGAAACCGTGCCCAAAGCTCATGGCAACCTCCGTAGCCATGTCTGGGAGAGTAAGAGCCCAAGGGCGATCAGGGCGACGCCCGGAAAAAGTACGCCTCGGAAAAGCTCTTCCCGATCCACACGAATCTCGATCTCTGCGGTTGTTTTCTCCAACTCGTCAATCGTGGAGTAAATCGCTGACAGACTCCGCGTGTCTGTGGCGCGAAAATACTGCCCTCCCGTGACCTCAGCAATCTGCTGAAGGGTGACCTCATCGATCTCCTCGGTACGGCCTCCGAAAAAGCCACGTCGACGGGATTCGGTGGAGCCGACACCGATGGTGTACACCGTCACACCCAGCGCATGGGCCGCCTCCGCAGCCTGTTGAGGGCTCAGTGAACCCGCATTGCTTCGTCCATCTGTCAGCAGGATCACAACTCGGGATTCGGCCTTCAACCTGCCAAGCTGCCGAGCTGAAATCGCAAGTGCTTGGCCAATAGCCGTTCGATTTGCACCCGCCATACCGATCTCCACATTCCGGAGAAAATCGACCAGCGCATCGTGATCCAGAGTGAGCGGTACCTGGGTGAATGCCTCCTCTCCAAAAACCACCAGACCAATGCGATCGTAGGGCCGCTCCTTGACGAAATCGCCCACGACCTTCTTGGCCACGTGAAGCCGATCCACTTCTCGGCCCTGCAGCCGGAAGTCGAGGGCCTCCATCGAGCCGGAAACATCAATCGCGAGGACGATGTCAATGCCCTCCGAGCTCACCACCTGCTCCGTATTGACACGCTGAGGGCGAGCCATGGCCACAATCAAAATGGCTACCCCCAGAGCGTGAAAAACACCAGGGAGGAAGGACAGGACCAAACGAGCACTGCGTCCACGCCCCAATCCTGCTGTGGAGGACCACGGTATCGCCGCGCGGGCTTTGGAACGCCTCTGTTTCCAGAGAAGAAGGACCCAGGGGAGCAACAACAGAAGAAACAGAGGATGTCTCCATTCAATCATCCGCATCCTCCTTGGGTTCCAGACGCCAACGCGTCGTGGAGATCAGTTCTCGAAAGTCCTGATCGAGGGCCTTGAAAAGAGCGGTTCCTCCCCCTCTCCGAGCGTACTTGATCCGATCCGTTGCACTGAGCAAGCGCTTTGACTGAGTCCACTGATTTTCATCCAACTCTTCCTTGATCTCGCGCAAGACCTCAGCGGAGGTAAAGGCGCTTGCTGGAAGCTCAAAGACCCGTTCGAGATAGCGCCGGTAGATCTGGGACAACACGAGTGCTCGGGCATGATCGTCCAAACCCTGCCGCGTGTAGGCTTCTGACCATGCGTCGAGCGCCTCTCGATCGGCCGGGATGGGTGCTGGAGGGGGCACCTCTCTGCTCGGGCGTCTCATCCACCAGAACAGAGCGAGACCCAGAACTGCAAGCCCCGCCAAGCCTGCCAAGAGTCGTGAGGGCCAGGGGCTTTCCGGGGCTGGAGGCAAGTCAAACAATCCCTCGAGTTCGGAGCTCGGGCCGTCGAAGCCAATGTCCACGAACACGCGTGGACTTTCTCGCTCCACGGTCTGACCGTCTGGACCCGAGAACACAAAGGTCTGGGCGGCAATCACATAGCTTCCCTCCTCTCCCGACAGCCCGAAGCGAAAGCTTGCTTGCTCCCCCGCGGAGAGGTCCTCCACTTCCGCACCGAGTTCCTCTGCAGTCAACTGGCCAAAATCCAGCTCAAAAGGCTGATATGTCCATCCCTCTTGGGTAGTGATGCGCAGATCAAAGGTGAGTTCCTCACCCGCAGCAACCGCTTTTTTTTCGACCCCCACCTCAACGGCCACGTCCGGCTGCGCGAGAGGATCGAGCATCAGCGGCTCCTGACATGCCCACAGCAGCACCACAAGGCTCATCGCCGCCGCTCCGCAGTTCGGAAGTGACGCATGAGACCCAAGAAAGGATCGGCCTCAGTCGAAATGCTGGTCACGAGGGCGCCGCTTCGCCGCAGTTCCGTTTCTCGGCGGCGCTGCCATTCCCCTGGGGTCCAATGCCGGCTGTCCATCAAGAGCCGAGACCCGGTCTCTGCATCCTCGAGTTCGATGAGTCCCACATCGCCTGAAGAGGTTTCCAGCGGGTCGGTCATGACAAAGCAATGGGTTTGATGCCGTGCCGAGAGTACAGAAAGTGCCCGATAGGGATTGTCTCCCAGAAAATCAGAAACCACACAGACCACCGCACGCCGCTTGAGCGACCGGCTGAGTTCCTCGAGAGCCAAGGCGACGTCCGTACTTTTTCGCTGAGCAGAGGGTGCGAAAACCTCACGTATGATGCGCCACGCATGACCGCGGTTCTTTCGAGGAGGAACAAACAGCTCAACCTGGTCGGAGAAGCAGAGAAGCCCCACGCGATCGTTGTTTCGGATCGCCGCATAGGCCAAGGCTCCAGCCACACGGGCCTGCTGTTTCTTTTTGTTCGTGAACCCATCCCGTCCCCCCGACCCAAAATTCATGGAGCCGGAGACATCGATCGCAAGCATGACGGTGAGTTCTCTTTCCTCCCGAAAAACCTTGACGTGAGGTTCATCCGTTCGTGCCATCACATTCCAGTCGATGTGACGAACGTCGTCTCCCTCGACGTAGGGTCTTACCTCCTCAAACTCCATTCCACGCCCTTTGAACGCCGACCGGTAGCCTCCCGCAAAAAGGGAGTCGACCCGACGGCCAGCCTGGACCGCGAGTCGTTGAATCTGGTGCAACTCCTCAGCAGTGAGCATGGGGCCTACGGCGCTGGAACGGTGTCGAAGAGGTTCTGGATGATGCTGTCCGCGTTGAGCTGCTCAGCCTCTGCCTCGTAGGTAAGGAGTACCCGATGACGCAACACATCCAAGCCGACAGCCTTGACGTCATCCGGAGTGACATAGGCACGGCCATCGAGAAAGGCGTGGGCTCGAGAAGCAGCGGCAAGGTTGATCGAGGCCCGTGGCGACGCGCCAAACTCGATGTAGCGCTCCAGCTTCAGTCCGTAGGCTTTGGGGTCCCGTGTCGCCCGAACAAGGTCCAGAATGTAATCCCCCACGACCTGTTCCAGCAGAATCTGAGAGGTCAGCACCTGGGCCTTACCGACCTCCTCGAGTGTGCAGACAGGCTGTACCTCCACGGCAGGCCGCGCAGACCGCAAGACGATCTCACGCTCCTCATCCCGCGTGGGATAGTCCACACGAATTTTCATCATAAAGCGGTCAACCTGCGCTTCAGGGAGGGGGTAGGTCCCTTCTTGCTCAATCGGGTTCTGAGTCGCTAAAACCAAAAACGGGGCCGGGAGTGCATAGCTGTGGTCTCCCAAGGTCACTTGCCGTTCCTGCATGGCCTCCAAGAGTGCTGACTGAACCTTCGCTGGAGCACGATTGATTTCGTCCGCAAGCAGAATGTTGGCGAAAACCGGTCCTTTCCGAGTCGAGAAACTGGCCTCTTTCGGGTTGTAGACTTGAGTCCCCAGCACATCTGCTGGGAGAAGGTCCGGAGTGAATTGGATGCGGGCAAACTGTCCGTCCAGCGCCTCTGCAAGTGCACGAACGGCCGTAGTCTTGGCGAGTCCCGGCACGCCCTCCAACAAAATGTGCCCGTTGGCCAACAGGCCAATCAACAGACGCTGCATCATCGTCTGCTGCCCCACGAGAACTTTTTCAACTTCCACTTGGAGGCCCGTGAAAGCCTCCCGAGCCTCGACGATGCGCGGCTCCAACTCCTCAATGCGCATACGAGCGCTCCTGATCAGCGGGTTAGTTCATCCACAAACTTTCGAAAGAAGCCCTTCTTGGCAGGACGCTCTTCCTCAAGCGACTCCAACTCTTTCAACAACACCTCTTCTTTCTTGCTGAGCTTTGTGGGGACCTCAACCACCACCTGAACGTGCTGGTCGCCCTTGTGGGAGGGACGGTTGGGTAAGGAGGCACCCTGACCCCTCAGTCTGAAGATTCGCCCCGATGGCGTCCCCTTGGGAATCTTTAGCTTCGCCTTTCCGGACACAGTGGGAACGACCAGTTCACCACCCAAGCAAGCCTTGGAGTAACCAATCGGTACCGAGCAGTAGATGTCCGCACCATCGCGCTCAAAGAACTCATGGTCTTTGACGCGCATGGCCACATAAAGGTCACCAGCAGGCGCTCCCGGCTGACCGGCTTCGCCTTTTCCACCCACCCTCAAGCGTTGTCCTGTGTCGATACCCGCAGGAATGCTGACCTCGATCTTTTCAACCTCCCGAACCACTCCGGCTCCGCGACAACTCTTGCACGGATTCGGGATGATCTTTCCTCGACCCCTGCAGGCGGGACACTCGCTCTCAAAGCGAAAGAAGGCTTGCTGCTGGTACACCTTTCCGGCTCCATTGCATTGCCCACAGGTTTGAACGCTCGTCCCGGGCTCGGCGCCTTGTCCATTGCACGCCTTACAGGTCACGTTTTTCGGAATTTCGACGGTCTTCTTGCAGCCCTCAATCGCCTCCATGAAGTCCAAGTTGAGCCGATACTCGAGATCCGCGCCCCGACGAGGTCCCGCGCGACGGCCACGCCCTCCTCCGCCAAAGAGGTCACCGAAGATGTCGGAGAAGTGCTCAAAAATGTCCTGGTTGGAAGAGAAGCCGCCACCCATTCCCTGGCCACGGAGACCGTCCTTTCCGAACTGGTCGTAGGTGGAGCGTTTCTGTGGATCCGAGAGCACTTCGTAGGCCTCGGAGATTTCTTTGAACTTTTGCTCTGCACCCTCTTCCTGGTTCCGGTCGGGGTGGTACTTCAGAGCCAGCTTCCGATAAGCCTTCTTTAGCGTAGACTCGTCCGCCTGCGGTGAGACGCCGAGAAGGTCATAGTATTGGGTGTCCACAGCCACAGGCGGATCCTCCTCGTGCGCTCTCTCTCGCAACCCTGCGAGAGAGATGCACCATACACCGTTTAGGCTTCTTCAAACTCCGCGTCGATGACATCGTCATCGTCGTTGGCCGATCCGGTAGCGGGGTCCGCTCCCTCAGGGCCAGCGGGACCACCTGCGTTGTTGGCTTGGTACAGCACCTGGGCCAGCTCCTGGCTCTTGGTCAGGATGGCCTCGGATGCGGCCTTCATCGCCT
Organism: Myxococcota bacterium; assembly: GCA_036021505.1. Taxonomy (GTDB): domain Bacteria; phylum Myxococcota_A; class UBA796; order UBA796; family CAJQPC01; genus JAYXVV01. Next base: position 25,271 of record JAYXVV010000175.1, read on the forward strand.
CCGGATCGTCAGAGTCCAGCGACTCCTTCCCTGCGTCGACTGTTGCCTGAACGCCCGAGACCAGCTCAGCCGGAAGTTTGTCGCCATTCTCGGTGAGCAGTTTCTCCGTCTGGTAGATCAAGTTGTCGAGGTTGTTGCGAGCCTCAATGACTTCCTTTTTCCGGTTGTCATCTGCTGCGTTCTCTTCGGCCTCCTGAACCAGGCGCTCGACTTCACTCTCGTCCAGTCCCGAGGATGCAGTGATGGTGATCTGCTGCTCCTTGCCAGTGGCTTTGTCGGTTGCCTTGACGTTGACGATTCCGTTTGCGTCGATGTCAAACGACACCTCAACTTGGGGCATTCCGCGCGGCGCTGGGGCAATCCCATCGAGACGGAAGTTGCCAAGAAGCCGGTTCTGCCCCGCCATGGGCCGTTCACCTTGGTAGACTTGGATGTCGACTGCCGTCTGGTTGTCTGCCGCAGTGGAGAAGGTCTCACTCTTCGACGAGGGGATGGTCGTGTTTCTCGGGATGAGCACCGTCATCACTCCACCCAAGGTCTCCAACCCCAGCGACAGGGGCGTCACATCCAGCAACAGCATGTCCGTGACGTCACCGGCGAGGATTCCTCCTTGGATGGCAGCTCCCATCGCCACAACCTCATCGGGATTGACCGACGAGTTGGGTGCCTTTCCGAACAGCCCCTTGACCTTCTCAAGCACCAGTGGGATTCGGGTCGAGCCACCCACCAAAATGACCTCATTGACCTGCGAGGCCTGCAGCCCTGCATCCTTCAGGGCAGCCCGGCAAGGCCCGAGGGTTCGCTCGATGATGGGATCGATCATCTGTTCAAACTGAGCGCGACTGAGACTCATTTCGAGGTGCTTCGGGCCCGTTGCATCTGCAGTCAGGAAAGGGAGATTGATGCTGGTGCTGGGGGATGAGGACAACTCAATCTTGGCCTTCTCCGCCGCATCCTTCAAACGCTGAAGGACCATCTTGTCTTGGCTCAGGTCAATTCCCGTGTCCCCTTTGAACGAGGACACCAACCAATCGATGATGACCTGATCCACGTCATCGCCTCCAAGGTGCGTGTCACCCGATGTGGACTTGACCTCTACGACGGAATCACCCACCTCAAGAATCGAGATGTCGAAGGTTCCACCACCGAAGTCATAGACGGCCACAATTTCATCGTCCGGTCGGTCAATGCCGTAGGACAAGGCTGCTGCAGTGGGCTCGTTGATGATTCGCTTCACCTCGAGACCCGCAATCTGCCCCGCGTCTTTGGTGGCCTGTCGCTGTGCGTCATTGAAGTACGCCGGGACGGTGATCACGGCCTCTGTGACCTCAGCTCCGAGGTACTTTTCCGCCTGCCTTTTGAGCTTCTGCAACACTACTGCAGAAATCTCGGGCGCCGAATACGCCTTGCCGTCGATCTGGACCCGACAGTCTCCAGAGTCTCCCTTCACAACATTGTAAGGAACCCGCTCAACCTCTTTTTGAGCCTCATCGAACCGAGAGCCCATAAAGCGCTTGATGGAGTAGATGGTGTTTTCAGGGTTGGTAATGGCCTGTCGACGCGCGGGAGCACCAACGATCCGATCGCCGTCCTTGAACGCCACCACAGAAGGTGTCGTGCGTGTGCCCTCATCGTTCACGATGACAACGGGAGCGTCTCCCTCCATCACCGAGACCACTGAGTTGGTCGTACCGAGGTCAATGCCGATAATCTTGCCCATGTCTTCCTCCAGGCTCAATCCCGCCTGCTGTGGAGTCGTTTTGATTCGCTCAAGCTGCGTACTCTTGGGATTCCCCACAAGCAGCCTGTCCTGTGTCGATCCGGAAGCTAATCCCAGCGATTTTGGCGTCAAGACCCCAGGACACAAATGTCGCGACATTCCCGGCCGTTATCCAATAAAAATGAGTGATTTTAGGCCTTTGAAAACTGGCATACGGTTTGCCATTCTCCCTTGTAGTCTCAGCGAAAACACCCTGCCCTGAACCACCTCGCTGAGACTTCTCCGCTCGGGAAACCCCCGCGCGAGAACCCAAACCTTGAGGCCGTGCACAATTCCGTGCACGGCCTCTTTTTTTCCCTTGACGATCGCTTTCGCGGTGCCTACCTCCTCCGCCTGGTACAGAAACACGCCCACCTGGTTTAGAACCGCAGGAGCACAATCAATGGCATTTCGACCCCTCTACGACCGAGTTCTTATCAAGCGATTGAGCGCCGATGAAAAAGTCGGTGGACTCTACATTCCCGAGTCTGCGAAAGAAAAGCCCCTCCAGGGCGAGGTCATCGCCGTAGGACCCGGAGCGCGGCTCGACAACGGGGAAACGCGCAACCCCTCCGTCAAAGCCGGTGACCGTGTTCTGTTTGGCAAGTACTCCGGAGACGAAGTGCAGGTCGACGGAAGCAAGCACCTCATCATGCGCGAGAGCGAGATCCTCGCCCTCATCGAGAACTGATTTAAAAGCCCCCACCCGAAGGAAGGAAATCCAATGGCTGCAAAAGACATCCACTTTCGCGAGATCGCTCGCAATGAAATCCTCGCAGGGGTCGACGCCCTTGCCAACGCCGTGAAGGTCACCCTCGGGCCACGCGGACGCAACGTCGTGATCGACAAGAGCTTTGGGGCTCCTGTCACCACAAAGGACGGTGTGACGGTCGCCAAAGAGATCGAGTTGAAAGACAAGTTCCAGAACATGGGCGCCCAGATGGTGAAGGAGGTGGCTTCGAAGACCTCGGACGTCGCCGGTGACGGCACCACCACTGCCACGGTTCTCGCTCAAGCCATCTACAGCCACGGGTCCAAGCTTGTTGCCGCGGGGGCGAACCCCATGGACCTCAAGCGAGGCATTGATGCCAGCGTTCGTGTGGTCATCGATGAGCTCAGCAAGATCGCTCAGCCTGCCAACGACAGCAACGCCATCGCTCAGGTGGGAACCATCTCGGCAAACGGCGATGACGAAATTGGCAACATCCTCTCCAAGGCCATGGCCACGATTGGAAACGAGGGCGTCATCACCGTCGAGGAGGCCAAGGGCCTCGAAACCGAGCTGGAAATTGTGGAGGGCATGCAATTCGACCGCGGCTATCTCTCTCCTTACTTCGTGACCGACACTGAGCGCATGGAGTGCGTCCTTGAGGATCCCTACATCTTCATCCACGAGAAGAAGCTGTCGAACATGAAGGACCTCATTCCCGTGCTCGAGAAGGTCGCTGAATCCAAGCGTCCCCTCCTCATCATGGCTGAAGACATCGAGGGCGAAGCCCTGGCCACCCTCGTCGTCAATCGCCTCCGAGCCTCCCTGAACGTCTGTGCCGTGAAGGCCCCGGGCTTCGGAGACCGCCGAAAGGCCATGCTCGAGGACATCGCCACCCTGACCGGTGGACAAGCGGTGATGGAAAGCCTCGGTATTTCCATCGACAGCCTGACCATCGACCAACTCGGAACTGCGAAGCGCGTTGTGGTGACCAAAGACAACACCACCGTGGTGGATGGTGCGGGTTCCCGCGATGCTGTGAAAGCCCGCGTGAAGCAAATCCAAGCCCAAATCGAAAACACCACCTCCGACTACGACCGTGAGAAGCTCCAAGAGCGCCTCGCCAAGCTCAGTGGTGGTGTCGCTGTTCTCTATGTGGGAGCCGCGACCGAGATTGAGATGAAAGAGAAAAAAGCCCGCGTCGAGGATGCACTCAATGCCACGCGAGCCGCTGTCGAAGAGGGCATCGTTCCCGGTGGTGGAGTTGCGCTCCTGCGGACACTCGAGGCGGTAAAAGCCCTCGAACTCGCCGGCGAGGAGGCCTTCGGACGAGACATCATCGTGAATGCAATCCAGGCTCCCATTCGTGCCATCGCGAAAAACGCTGGAGTTGATGCAGCCGTCGTGGCCGACAAGGTCCTCAAGGGCGAGGCCACCTACGGCTACAACGCACGAACGGACACCTACGGTGACATGGTGGAGATGGGCGTTATCGACCCTGCCAAGGTGGTTCGCTGCGCTCTCCAAAACGCTGCCAGCGTCTCAGGGCTCCTGCTCACCACAGAAGCCGTGATTGCCGAAAAGCCCCAGAAGAAGATGCCTGCTGCTCCGGATATGGGTGGCGGCATGGGCGGCATGGGCGGCATGGGCGGCATGGGCGGCATGGGCGGCATGGGATTCTAAGTCCCGCCTCACCGCGTCAACGAAAGCCCCCGACTTCCCGTCGGGGGCTTTCTTGCTTTTGACCCAAGAGCCCTACGCTAAAATCGCCCGTTTGCGAAGGATACACCCACTCCCTGTGTTCCCGAGGTCCCCCTGATGACCGTGGGCAAAGGGACTCCGAGTGACCAACGCCTCTGGCCACGCTCCCACAAGGCTGCAAGGGCTGAATCGGACTGGCCGTTGCGCCCGGTGAGGTACCCACCAACGGCTGCACCAATGACCCCCGAGGTGAGGACGACCGCTGGATACGACTCGTAGTTCCAGCTTCCATACTCCACTCCCATGAAGGCTGTTCCTACTCCCAGAGCAGCACCCGCGACAGCCGACATGTTGATCACAGCCATTTGCTTTCGAGAGGGACTCCAACGCCTTGTCAAACCAGCAGCAATGGCCATTCCCGCATTGACCGCTCCCGCAAAACGAATGTAGGAGGCTGCGTCATCATTGGCCTCCAAGTAGTAGAGCGAGGTGAGGCCCACAACCCCTCCCCAGAGCCCTCCAGTATTGATGAGGGCCATGTCACCGGAAGACAGATCGAGGTAGTGTCCAGCTGCAGCACCGGCTGTACCCCCCACCAGGGTTCCACCCAGCATGTAGCGCCAATGCCCTCGGTAATCCCTCGGCTTGGCAATGGCGGAGGCCAGGTATCCGTTCATGAGTCCGGCCCATTCACCCGTAAAGATCGCCATTGCATGCCCCCGATCCATGTCGTAGTGCCGATCCAAGAGATAGGCGCCACCCACCCCAAGGCCGAGACCCGCCATGGCCATGGTCACCGGAACGGCCGGCTCTCCGGGCTGGAAGGTTCCCCCGGGGAGAAGCACCCCAACAATGCCCGGCATCGCTAGCCCTTGATTGATGGCGAGTTCCGCCCACCCCTCTTCCTCATACGCCACTGCGGCCTGCCTCGCCGCCTCTTGCAGAGCGGCATCATCCACACGTGGTTTGTCCGCCTTCAAAAGGGCCAATGCCTCCAGTTGCGCGCTCACGCGGGGCAAGAGATCGGTGTCACTGTAGGTGGTCCGAATGCTCTCGAAGACGATCTCAGCCTCATCAAACCGACCGTCGCTCACCAGCTCCAGTCCGATTTTGTAGAATGAAGCGGCTTCTAAGCGGTGCAGTTCCTCTTCCGTCGGAAGAGCGGCGGCGGGAGGATCACCCTCAGGACCGGCTCCATCCTGCGCTGCATCGACCCCTTCAACGGCCGAGGAACGTGCAGCAACCTCCCCCTCTTCATCGCCTCCCAAACCCTCAGAGTCCTGGGCCAGAACCAAGGAACTCAGCAGCAAATACGTCAGCATTTTTTCTCCAAGATGAGCCTGCCCCGACTCTACTGATGGAGCCTACACCCGCCAAGCATCCCTCGCTTCGGAAACTCCAACTGGGAGTTTGGAAGCGCCCGAGATAGGCTTCCAACAACCTGCCTGGAAGGATGAATCATGTCAGAAGGATCCGTCGAAGTCGCCATTTCGGGACCGATTGCACACATTGAGTTGAACCAACCCAAGCGGCGCAATGCTCTGCATTGGGACATGTGGGTTCAGCTCGGCGAGTGTGCAAAGAAGGTCTCTGAAACCCCTGGAGTTCGGGTCGTGATCGTCTCTGGACGAGGGGACCACTTCAGCTCCGGAATGGACCTCTCGATGGACAACCCAGCCGTGCAACGTCTCGCTCCCGCCATGCTCGCCAAGGACGAGAGCGCCGCGCGAGGATTGATCCAGGACCTGAAGTCCTTCATCCAGGCGGTTGCGGACCTGCCGATTCCCACCATTGCCGCCATCGAGGGGGCTTGCGTTGGCGGTGGAATGGAGGTGGCCTTGGGGTGCGATATTCGTGTGGCTGCCAACCATGCCCAATTTGCCCTCAATGAGGTTCACGCCGGAATGGTTCCCGACCTCGGAGGAACCGTCCGAGTGACCCGGATCGCAGGCACGGGTCGAGCCGCCGACCTCATCCTCACTGCCCGACGAATCGGAGCCATCGAGGCCAAAGAATGGGGCCTTGTCCAGCGTACCTGTGAGCCTGGAGAAGCCTTGGCCACCGCTCAGAACATCGCTGAGCAAATTCTCAACAATGCACCCATTGCTGTCTCCAGGGCGCTCAGCACCATTCGAGCCACACCCGACCTGACCGAGGAGGAAGCCTTGGAGGTTGAGACTGAAGCCGGTGTTGCTGCCCTCACCTCGGGTGAACCTGCCGTAGGAATCCAGGCCTTTCTCGCCAAAAAACGTCCGGATTGGACCCAGGTGAGCTGACATGGCGTTTCTGATTCTCTTCATTTTGGCATCGGTCGTAGGCGTCGGGTTTCGACTGCGTCAACCGCTGCTCATCGCCGCTGCAACAGGTGCGGGACTCGGTCTGGCATCCCCTCCCATCAGCTTCTGGTGGTTGCATTGGGTGTTGTGGGTTCCCGTCATTGTCTTGATGCGTACCGGTTCCTGGAAAACCAATTTTCGAGTCGGCTACCTTGCGGGTCTGGTGGGCTTAGCGACCTGCTTTTTCTGGATCTCGGAAGCCATCATCCACTACTCGAACCTGCCCAAAGCATTGGCCCTGCTCGCAGTGCTGCTGTTTGCAGCCGCCTACGCGGTCCCTATGGCCATTGCCTTTGCGAGTGTCGCACCCTTGCGAAGACACTTTCCACGAGCCTGGATTTTTCTCGTACCCGCTGTCGCTGTTGCATCCGAGTTTGCCCTCTTGGCTGTGGATCAAATCGCGGGCGTGCGACTCGCACTCTTCCCCTATTTCCAAGGCGCCACTCAGTATCGGGTTCTGGAGCTGGTCCAGATCGCTTCGATTTCGGGCATCTACACCCTCACCTACCTCCTCTACCTCACCAACTGCGCCGTGGCGGAGTGTGTCTTTCGACGGGTCGAAGGGCAACCCATTCCCTGGAAGATCCCCGCGTCTGCGTTCGCAATCGTACTCCTGAACGCCAGCTGGGGTGCACTGCGTGTGGAACGGGTGGATTCTGAAGTGGCCACCTGGCCGACGGCTCGTATCACCCAGCTTCAGCAAGACCTCACCATGGAAGAACGGATGCAAAAGGCCGCTAGGGGTGCCCGCTCTGGTGGTGGCGGTCTCACCAAACTTGAGGACGTGCAGAGCGAGGCGGAGGAGGATCAATCCGATCCACTACTGAGCTGTCCAGATGCCCTGTGCACCTGGAGCCACCTGACCGGCAAACTTCGAGGGGAGCAAGTCGACCTCGTCGTCTATCCGGAGGGATCCATTTTGCGTGACCCAAGACGGGGACGTACCGCTCGCCGACTGATGTGGGAATCCCAGCAAGCCGACGCCCCGATTCTTCTAGGAGCCGGGTACCGAGACCGCCGCTCAGACGGCACCCACTCAGACCACAACAGCGTCTTTCTCTTTGGTGAAGACGGCATCGATCAGATTTACAACAAGATGGTGTTGTTGCCCTTTGGCGAATTCATCCCATTTTCGGGGACCTTTCCCATCTTGAAGGAGTGGATTCAAGGCCCGGGAGATTTCTCACCCGGCGAGCAATCGACGGCGTTCACCATTGAAGCCCGTGGGGACCGACCTGCCTTCACCTTCTACACGCCCGTCTGCTACGAGGCGATCATTCCTCACTTCATGCGCCGACACATGTCGGATTCCGATCTGTTGGTGAACATCACCAACGACGGCTGGTTTGGTGACACCATGGCCCCCCACCAGCACGCGATGCTTGCCGTCGCACGGACCATCGAACTTGGCATCCCGATGTACCGCTTGGGCTTTACCGGGGTCTCCATGACCGCGACCCCCTCCGGCGCGATTGACAACGAAACCGGTGCCTTTGAACGCGTTGCTCGCATCGTGGAGGTACCCCTCGGACAAGTGGATACCCTCTACCGCAAACTCGGGGACTGGTTCGGCTGGCTGTGTACCCTGCTGAGCCTCGGACTGTGGCTGATTTTGAGAAGGAAATCTGTCACACCTGCCGATGCCCAAGCGTAATCGGGTGTAGTTTAGGGAAATGACCCTGAGCGCGTGTACCGACGAGGACTTGATGCTTCAAGTGCAGCAAGGTGATGAACAGGCCTACTCGGAGCTCTTCGCCCGACACAAGCGGTCTGTCTTTGGCTACACCTCGCGTTTCATTCGTGATGAGGCTCGCGCCCAAGAGGTGTTTCAAGACACCTGGCTCAAAGTCCACCGTTCTCGCCACACCTACCGCCAAGGGGCTCGCTTCAAAACCTGGCTGTTCACCATCGCAGCCAACACCACACGGGATGCCTACCGAAGCAGTCAGCGGCGCATCCAGACCGTGGACAGCCCGGTTGAAGCCCGGTCTGCACACCACCGGCCCAGCGACCATGCAGACCTTCACACCGCGATCGAGGGTCTTCCCGATTCTCTTCGAGAGGCCTTCTACATGGGGGCTGTCCAAGGCTTCGATCACAACGAGGTCGCCGAGGCCCTCGGCATCAGCCCTGCCAACGCGAGGGCCCGAATTTCCAGAGCCCGAGCGCAGCTGCGGGAAATTCTGAAGGGGGATGCATGAGCGATCCCCAACTTTTGGACTATCTCCTCGGTGAGGGACCCGAACCCCGCCCCGGTCAGCTTGCCGACTTCACGGAAGAGGCGCTTCCAGATGGCCTCGAGGAACGGACGCTCAACCGAGTCGCCGTCGAACGGACCCGACTCAGCCCTGCCGTGCAACAGCACACTTGGAGGCGAGCTTGGGCCGTCGGACTGGCCATCGCGGCTTCCTTTGTGATCGCACTTACCATCCCTGAAAGCAGCGAGACTCCTCAGGGAAACCTCGAGAACATGACAGCCAAAGGTCTGGTACAGAGCGCCCCCATGGTTCACCTGAAGCTCGCTCGTATGGAGAGCGGCGAGGCCGTGCGTCACCGCAGCGACAGAGCCTACCGTGCAGGCGAGTCTCTGCTCTTTCGAGTCCAGTCCAACTCCTCGGGATGGATCACGCTCCTGAATGCTCAAGGAGACCGGCTTTCGGCCGTTCTGCAGACACAGGTCGAAGTGGGTGACAACGACCTCGTCCTGCCCAACGGAGAAATCGCACAGTGGCAGTTCGACTCGACGGACCAGTCGGGCTTCTTTGCAGTGATCTCCTCGGAGTCGCCCTTGCCCAGTGAGACCCTTGTTCAACAGCTCCGAGCTGCCGCCGATGAGCGCCCCTTTCAGGTAAGGTCCTTTTGCCTCACGGCTCAAGCTCTGGGTTGGCAATGTGATGCAATCGAAGTCATGGTGACCCAGTGATGTCCTCTCTCCTGCTGCTGACTCTGTCGACCTCTTGGGCCGGATCCCTGTCCGGTGCGGAGGCCCCTTCTCAACTCGAGCAGGCCTACAAGAGCAAACGTGTTGGGGTCTTCATTGGCGTGGACCACTACGGCGATTCCGAACTGGATGACCTTGCCTTCGCCGGAAAGGATGCCCGTGATCTTGCAGCGACCTTGGAGCGCAATGGAAATTTCGATGAACTCCATGTCCTCAATGGAGCGGAGCACACCACACGCTCGGGGATCCTCACCGCCATCGATGAGGCCACTGCGGATTTGCAGCGCGACGACACCTTCTTGCTCTACCTCTCGGGTCACGGCACCCTGACCATCGACCCGCGGGATGGCACCAAGCTTTGGTTTCTGCCCTCTGACGGCGCATTGGAAACCGCTCCCCATTCGGGCATCGACATCGCCTGGCTAGAGGACCGCGTGGCGGCCGTTGCAGCACGAAGACGCGTTCTGATGATGGACACTTGCCACAACGGCCGAGACAAATCGTCTTTAGCCCCGGAGACCGCCAATGTGCTTGCAGGCCTGCGAGGCGATCCACCACCGCCCCGCAGTTTTCGCGAGGTATCGGAGTCGGAAGCTCGCCTCTACGCCGCTCAGTACTACCAACCCGCAATGGAAGACCCCGACCTCAAGAACGGCGTCTACACCCACTATGTGTTGGAGGCGCTCGACGCCGGTGCGGAGAGAGCCGACCTCGACGGCGATGGCTTGGTGGATGTCACCGAAGCTCACGACTGGGCCCGAGACAAAACCATCGCCCATACTGGTGGGATGCAGGTTCCGCGTGCTGAATACCGAATCGTTGGGCGCGAGGAAATCTACCTCGCCGGCAGTGAGGCCACGAGAAACGCTGCTGAGAAAGCCCTCGTGACCGCTCAAGACAGCATTCTTGCTCGAGGAAGAGTGCTTGTGAACGGCCAGTCTCGTGGTGTTCTTCCGGAACTCGTGGCCATCGACCCAGGCACCCATCGAATCGAGGTTGTCGATGAGCAGGGCCGACAACTCCTGAAGCGAACGATCCGAATCCAGGCCGGAGAGACCGTCATGCTCGAGGATCTCTTTGTCCCGAGGAGAGCGGGATGGGAGGTGTTGGCAGGAACCGGTATTCGCCAAGGGTCCGGGGCCGATGTGTTTCACCCTCTCAGCGCTCGGGTAGAGCTCAACCGATACGATGCTTTCTTGAGCTCCGAGGACTGGCTCGAGCTCGGTACTCATGCGCGGTTTGCCTTTGCAAGAGGCACGCTCGCGGAACAAGGCCCCCTCGTCCATGTCGACAGCGGAGAGGTGGCTGTGGGCCTCTCAGCAGGCCTGAGGATGCTGGCTGGCAGGATCCAGTTCGGCCCGGAGCTCGACCTGGCTTTGCCATGGCGTGTGTTCACCGACACCGAGGGACTCCACAGACAATCGGGGCTCAGCCCCATTCCCGGATTGCGGGCGCAGGTCAGGTTGCCTTTTGGAAAACAACACGCCACCCTCCGCTACTCGGGCAGGTTGGTTCCCTATGCCTACGATGGTTCTTGGACCCGTTTCACCGAACACAACTTCGCTCTCGGCTGGGGAAGACTGGATTAGCGCAGGCCCTACCCACATGGGGTAAGCTCCCTTCATGCATCGCTTGCTCATCACCGCAGCCCTTGTGGCGTGTGAACCATTCGGACCGGGCGGAGACCCCCCAGAGCCCCCAAGGGGTGAGGGGCAGCTGTACATCGACACCGACTCCTTGGATTTCGGAGCCATCTCAGTGCAGGACGATGAGTTTCCGGTGCTGGAACTGAGGGTTCGAAACAGCGGAACGGGCCTCCTAAAAGTCGTCGGCCTCAACCATCCCTTGGGCGATGAGGAGGCCTTCAAGACCAATGCCCCTCCTCTGCTCGAGCTCACCCCCAACGAATCGTTCACGGTCTCTGTCGAGTTTCTTCCTCAGAGTTCAGAGGATTACAACGCTACGCTGCTTCCCAACGGCCTTTTCGAGATTGCCCTCTCGGGCACGGGACTGGCTCCTCAGCTCACGACATCGCCCCAGGATTTGCACTTCGAGAGCCAGCCGATCGGCTGCAACCAACAGCAGCAGCTTGTTCTCGAAAACCGGGGAGAGGAGCCGCTGCATCTCGAGCACATCGGGGTGAGTGGCAGCCCCGCTTTTGTGGTCGACAGCGAGTTTCCCTTGACCCTTGAACCCGGCGAGCAAAGCACGAGTATCGTGGTGTTTTCCCCCTCCACTGGGGGCATGCACAGCAGTGTTCTGGCCATCGAGAGCAACGACCCGATTCATCCAACAACCGTTTTTCCGCTGGCGGCTATCGGTTTTGAAGGAGAGGAGGTCCACGAGACCCACGCTTACCACCCGACAGGCAGGGCCGACATTCTCTTTCTCCTGAACGAGCGCCTCAGCGTCCGCAATCATCTTGCCACGACCACAGAGGCCTTAGAGGACTTTCTCACCGAGCTCCAAGGGCTGGACTGGCGGATTGCAGCCAGCAACATGAGCGCAACGTGCACTTTAGGACCAACCCCTTGGCTGGACTCGAGCGACGCCATGGACACCAGCAGCACCGCCCTGTACAACGCGTTTTGGATGGCGGGAAGTGGAGGAACGAGTCTTTTTGACAAGGCCTCGCTCTTGCTCGAGCGAACCGACCCTGGAGACTGTTTCGATGGGTTTCTTCGCGAAAACAGTCTGCTGCAACTGGCTTTCATCACCGATCAGCCCGAAACCTCCACAGGGAGTGTCACGGGCCACTTGGAAGCGCTTACAAACCAGCTTTCTGAAAACCAAAGCCTCGTCATCTCCTCTCTGAGTGGCAAAGACTACGGAAGCTGCAGCAACAGTCCAAGACTCGCAGAAGCGGTGGAGGACACCAACGGAAGCCACCACGATCTCTGCAACAACAACCTGGAAAACTTCCTCTTGGATCTCTCCTCTCGCGCACGCGACCAGATTGAGCAAAGCGTTTCTTTTGCCCTCCAGGAGCTTCCTGTGGTCTCGACGCTGTCCTTGCGGCATGAAAATCAACTCCTGCACTCTTGGCAGTACCTCTCCTCAGGCAATCGCATCGTGTTGGACGGTGAGGCGAATGCGCTCCACGAGGGCGCAGAAATCGAGGTGGACTACCTCGCTGCCGTGGCCTGCGAATGAAAGCCGTTCTCTTCTCACTTTGGATTCTCAGCGGCGGCTTACTGGCCTGCACGTCTCCGGAAACATGCCCCAGTGAAGCCCAAGAAACCGGCATTCAGGTTGGGAGCATTTCAGATGCATGCCGCTGCGAGGAAGCCTCTTTCGATTTGGGAACCGGCGACGCCCAGTTTGAAACCGTAGCGGAGGGTGAGGAAGTCACCATGATCTACGGGCCCCAGGGAGGCTGGCACATCTGGGGTAGCGTTCGCGTTCGAAACACCCGAGATGTCATCAAAATCCACTTCACGGCATCCGATACAGTGTCACAGAGCTATGTGGTCGACGTGACCACCCAGGTTGCGCTCGCTATGGAAGACGACTGCACCGGGACCTACACAGGGATGTACGGCTTCTTGGACACCGATCCGTTGATCGACGGCGACCGCGACACACCTCCTGAGCTTCTCTGCTACCACGAGTTGCTGCTGACCATGACACTCACCGACACCGCTGGTCGTCGCCTCGAGCAAACTCGCCGGGTCATTGCCGCCCCAGACCAAGCCGACGCCGACGTGTGCTCTCCCTAAAAAAGAAAAGCTTCCCCCGCGTGGCCCTCACCGCAAGAAATGGAGGAGACGCAAATGCCGAGTCAGGGATCGGCGGGGAAAGCGTAATCTTCGCGCACGTGCCACGTGCGCCACCCTCTGAAAATAAGATCCAGATTCACCCAGCAGCAAGATCTTTTTTCCCTCACCCCAAAAAAGAGCCTCCCGTTGAGTGGAAACCGAAGAACCCAACGGGGGTCAGCAGCGGGATGTTTACCGGGAATCAGTTCCGTGAAAGCTGACGGTCAACCTCGATCCCAAGAGTCTTGAGAGAGAAGGGTTTCCGCAGGAGGCTGCCCCCCATTCGAAAGACGGTCTGCTCGGAGAGCTCTGCCGAAGTTCTACCCGTGGAGATCACCACTTGCGTTTCCGGGAAGCGCGCTCGAATGAGATCGAAGACCGCACGACCATTGACTCCAGCCATCTGCCAATCCACGACGGCTACCTCAAAGCCTGCTTGGGGCCCATTCAGAATGTGAAGGGCCTGTACCCCTGATTCCGCCACGACAACCTCGTAGCCCAAACCCTGCAGATACTCTGCCTGAACCTCACGAATCACCCGTTCGTCATCGACGATCAGTACCCTGCGCTTCATCGTTGCCTCGGTTGCCGAAACGAGCCTACCAAAATCAATCCAGAATCGAAAGAGAAGATCTACGGACCTTGTGGCGGGGGCGGGGGCGGACGCCCGTGGTCCGAGGAGTCCTGACGGACTCCGAGAGGAGGCGCATCACCTGAGGATCCAGGGGGAAGGTCTCCTCCCGGTCCCCGAGTTCCAGGGGGCGGGCGCCCTCCCTCTCCACCGACCAATTCCCGATGGAGATGGGGCCGCTGCACAAAGAGTCGGCAACGGGATTGCATTTCACGCCCTTGAATCTGTTGGCACCAACGCGCGGTACTCGGATCGATCTCTCGGGTGAAGGTATGGAGCACATAGTCCCGGACATTGGTGCTCTGAATCTCTTGAAGAAGCGCCTCACCCTCTTGCGGACTCGCGCGGTAGACCGACACGGCTATCTCGGCAAAACAGGTGTCACGTGCCCCACTCTCCGCCAAGGAACGACAGTCTTCGATTGTGCTTGGAGAGGACCCTCTACAGCCTCCCAATACCACCAAGGCAAGGGAGAACGGGAGCCATCGTGTCCGGTTAGTCATGGTTCAAACCTTGCACGCCGCAAAAGACGGTGCAACAAAGGAAGAGTACGACGGAGAAACCCACGTGCTGGACTACCTTCTCAATGCCTTCTCAGGGCCCGGAGCGACGTTCATGTATGCCATCACTGGCATTCTGGCCTTTGCTCTCGCCATCCTCATTGAACGCGGTGTGTTGCTGACCTTTGTGTGGCGGCCCCAAACCGATGCGACAATCGCCGCCATTCGAGCGGGTGACTACCCCAAAGGCGTCTCAAGCGCTGGAAAGGCGCTCGCTCCCGTCCTCGAACAAGGCCAAAAGGAGTCCACTGCGGACCTCGCCTGGGAAGCCATGAGTGCCTCGGCGATTCGAGTCGAATCGAAGATTCGAAAACGTCTGAACTACCTCTCCGCGTCGGGCAACATCGCAACGATGTTGGGGCTTCTCGGTACGGTCTACGGACTTGTCGTCGCATTCTCAAGCCTCGGTGAGGCCGGTCAGAGTGCGACCGACAACCTGTCTGCAGGCATCGCAACCGCCATGGCCACCACAGCGTACGGCCTCTGTGTCGCGATTCCGTGCATTGCCGCTCATGCCTGGCTGGAAGGCCGAGCCGAGGCTCTCTTGTCCGCGATGGAGGCCATGGCTGCCGAGTTGAGCCTTGCCATCCGTCGAGGCGATCGGGACCTCCACGGTCAGATGCCCGCAAACGCGGGTCGTGACGAACAGACCGAGCAAAACCTGCAGCGACGCATCAGGCGCCACGCTCCGAAGGTGCTGGCCGAGAACCCCGAACCGAAAATCGACTGAACGTGTCATTGCTTCGCTCAAGACGTCTCCGACGCAGACCTGTAGAAGAGTCGGATCCCCGTCCCGGTCTGCTGTCGATAATTTCTCTGTTGCTGCTTCTTTTGCCCTTTCTTCTGCTGACGACCTCCCCACAGAAACTCGCGGCCCTCAGCTTTCGGCTCCCGCCGGCTGGTGAGGGACTGCCTCCGCTGCCGAAGGGGACCATCGAGGAGCTCTGGGTTCAAGTCGAGCCTGGGGCAGTGGTGATTCACAAGGCGATCCGGAGAAGCGATGTGGACGCTGGTCAGGGCGAAGCAGACTGGACACAGAGCCGGATCACCACGATCGACGGACAACCCGATCTCCGATCCATTCAACGTTCCTTACGGGAGATCAAGCAGCTTGACCCGGTCCGTGAACGGATCCGCCTTCACCCAGCGGCGGAGACCACTGCTGCGGAGGTTGTGACCCTGATGGATGCGATGCGAGCCGATGCCATCGGCGAGCTCTTCGGCCAAGTCGTTCTGGCGGCCAGCAAATGAAGCGCATTCGAATCCCCTCGCACTCCAAGAGCCAGCTCTCTCGCTCGGCCCTCACGCCCATGGTGGATGTCTTCACACTGCTTCTTGTGGCCCTTCTTGCAAGCTACTCCACCGATGAACCGGTGCGTCAATCCGACCGCGGTTTTGCATTGCCTCGAACCAACGCAACGGCGGCAGTGTCTGCAGGAACCACACTCGACCTCACAGATGACGGAATCTACCTCGAGGACCAACGCCTTGCGGCGAGCGCGTACTACCTCCAAGAAGATCAGGACCTCATCAAAGAAGTCTATTGGCCGCTGCTCCAGATGGAGAAAGGCGCCCTGTTGATTCGATCCGATGAGAACATTGCGTATCGGCTTCTGGAGAAGCTCATCTTTACGGCTCAAGAAGCCGGGTGGGAGAGCATCAGCTTGGTCGCGCAGACCAAGTCGAGTCTTTAGGTCCGAGAGAGCTGCTCTCCTCAGCGTTTCGCGAAAGCCGAGCAGCGCTGCCGCAGATCCTCGCGTTCGACCACCTGGCAATGTTCCAGAGCCCTATCTGGACTCAAGCGTTTGGCATGGGCACTGAGTCCCAGAAAACAGCTGTCTTGATGCCGGGGTAGCTCCCTGCAGAACTGGGCGGTCTCCTCTTCGCTCCGCTGTTCAGCCACAGCCCACCCCAAGCCGTGGAAGCAGTTCTCTTGGTACAAGGGATCGTGCGTTGGAACCTCTTTGCAGAGCTCAATGGCGGCCAGCGGTTCGGTTCTCCCGAGGTACTTTCCGAGCCCGTGAAAGCAGGTCTTCCGCTGCAGGGCATCCCCCTCTTCCAGCTTGCACCAAGCGAGCGCGTTCTGAGCATCCACCTGCGCGATCTCTCCATTGACGTCATGACGGCAGAAGTCGCGCCACATGCCGGCATTTGAACAACTCGCACGCGCGTATTCAAAGTCCTCGGTGCTCCAGGCCAGGGCAATTCCAAACCAGCACTGATCCTCCCACTTCTTTTTTGGGATTGTCGGACAGATGCCCTCCGAGCGCTCCCGGTCGGTGAGACTGTGCAGCTCCGCCACGTCTGCCACACACTCAAAACGCTGATCCTTGTCTCGAACCTCGTCACACGACTCGAGAGCACCGTTCACGTCCCGCTCGGCCCTCTGCCAAGCAAGTGCCTTGAAGCAAGCATCCCGAAAGTCCCCGCCTCTCTGTTCGCAGCCCTCCCAGGTGTGCAGAGGCGCCTCCCCTTCACCTCGTTCCTCGGATGCACCGTCCGGCTTTGGCGGAACAGCAAGGAAATGTTCGACCTCCTGGACCACCGCTTCAACAGCGGGGACCTCGGCATGAGCCCGAAGCGTCGAGACGAGTGTCAGGCAACCTGCCAAACAGACCCCATAGAGCAGTCCAAACCGAATCTCGCCCACAGTCCCCTCTTACTGCTGCACGTACCCAATGGTACGCATCAACTCTTCTCGTTGCTCCACCGTGTACCCCGTGTCTTCTTTCTCTTCCGCCTCGGGTTCTTCGCCTCCAAACCAGCCACAGGCCGCCCCATTGAGGGCAACCCCGAGAAACAAGATCCAGCAAACCCGCTGTTGCATAGGGCTAGAATAACCAACCCATGGACACCTCCGCCTCCACCCCCCTCGAAACTCTCCAAGAGTTGCTGCTGGAAGAGCAGGACGGAAAGGCCGCGGATCGGACACGAACCCTGCTGATGTTGATGGAGGCGGTCCGAGAACGGGCGGTGCGTCCGAGGATGCTTCGCGATGCACTCGGTCAAATGGACAATCCTTTGTTGTTGGCCGTTCTCAACCGCGTCGTGGATGCGGCCGAACAGGGAAGTCCGCCTGCTCGCAGCATGATGACCGAATTGGCGCTCTCGCCCTCCGTTCTCGACGAACTCACCCACATCCAGCTCAAAGAACTTCACCACCTTGCATCGGAAGCCAAACTTGAGGCTGTAAGCCGACTTTTACTGCTTCCGAGAATCAACAAAAGCAAGCTCGATACCGCCTTTGACGACAATGAACACCTCCCCCTTCCCTTGGGGGTTCGACGACAGGCCGCACGGGGTCGCAACCGGGACAAGATCGATCGCCTGCTCCACGATCGGGATCACAGGGTCATCCAATTGCTCCTGGACAACCCTCTGCTGACCGAGCGCGATGTCGTCGCGATTGCTGCACGCCGCCCAACGCGAGCAGAGGTCATGAAGACCGTTGCCTCCCACACCAAGTGGTCCTCACGGTACCGGGTGCGAAAAGCAATCGCCTGCAACCCGCACACTCCGGAGAGCATCTCCATTCGCCTTCTGCCGACCCTCATGATTCAGGATCTTCGCTTTCTAGCAAGCTCCGGGGCACTGCTGCCCGAACTGCGTGAAGAGGCCTATGCCCTCATTCAACGACGCTCCCAATCCGCCTCTTCACCACCAAAGGACTGATCAACAATGGCACGATTCACAGGTTCAGGTTCGAAAGGAGGCCGCTCCGAAGTTTCCGGGATGGACAGAAGTGACCTCTACAGCTTGAAGAGAGAGGTCGACCAGTTGCAGAGCATTGTCATGCATCTGCTTCACTGTTTGGCCAACAACGAACAACCCGACCTCAATCAGAGCGTGATCCGAGAAGCCCTCTACCTGCCTAAAGAGGGGGACCCCTCAGAGGTCCTGGAGCGCCTTCGAAGAACCCAAGCCACGATTGAAGGGAAGACGGAGTGCCCCTCTTGCAAGAGCATGGTGGAGCTGCGCGCTGGCATTGACCCGCGCTGCAACTTCTGCGGTCACGAATTCACCGTACCCGTGTCGCCTTAGGCCTCTTCCGCCTCAGTCACCCGTTGAGTTGAAGTCTCGGAGGTGACATCGATTTCTTTGGCAGCGGCGTCCACGGCGCCCTCCAACTCCTCCGCTGGCTTGTTCATCTCGTCCTTGAACCCACGGATGCTGCGCCCGAGAGCGGGGCCAAGGCCTTTGAGCTTCCCGGGGCCAAACAAGAGAACCACGATGACCAGCAAGACAAGCAGTTCGCCCATACCGGGAAAGGTGATGGCTGGAAAAGAGACAGACATGTCAAACTCCTAATGGTGGCGCAAGAATAGCCTTTCAGACCGACCAGGCCAACCGTCCGGCGCGGATTACCGCCCGAGTGGCGTGGGATCCCAGGTACTGAATCAACGAGGCAGAGGCGGTTTCCCCGGGTGGAAGCTGGAACAGACTTAAATCGGCCACTGAGCCCGCCCCAATCCATCCCCGATCCTTCAACCCCAGCGCAAGCGCGGCGTTTTTTGTGATTCCCAAGAAAGCCTCTTCCACAGTGAGCCCCATCTGAACACACGCCAAACTGGCACAACTGAGAAGATCCCGGACGGGTGAGGAGCCCGGGTTGAAATCCGTCGCCACAGCCAGAGGTACACCCGCCTCCGCGAGTTCTCTTGCCGGTGGAGGCGTGTCGCGAAGATAGAGCTGGGCTCCGGGAAGCAGGACCGCAACCATTTCATGGGAGGCCATGGCGTCAATGCCGGCCCCGTCCAAACGCTCGAGGTGATCCGCAGACGTACATCCCACTTCTGCCGCCATGGCCGCGGCGCCTGTCCATTCCACCTGCTCCGCATGGATGCGGCCCGTGAGGCCCCGATCGATTCCCGCCTGTAGGATTCGCCGACTCTCTTCAACCGTGAAGGCACCCCGGTCGCAGTAAACATCGACCGCGTTTGCAAGTCCTGCAACCCCAGGAATCATCTCATCGATGACGGCTTGAACATAGGCTTCGCGATCGTTTCGGTACTCCGATGGAAGGGCATGAGCACCCAAAAAAGTGGTCTCTACGTGGACTGGCCAACGTCCCTCGGCCAGAATCCGACAGAGTCGAATTTCATCGGTGACCGAAAGTCCGTAGCCCGACTTCACCTCAACCGTGGTGACTCCGTTCTGGAGGAACCCCTGCAGCCGCTGGCGAACCAGTGACGTGAGCACGCGATCCGAAGTGTTGCGCGTCGCCTGAACAGTCGACAAAATCCCGCCACCCTCTTCCAGGATTGCGGTGTACGACTCCCCCCCCAATCTGCGTTCGAATTCTCGTGCCCTGGAGCCTGCGAACACGGTGTGGGTATGGCAATCCACCAAACCTGGAAGCCCAACACACCCCTGTGCATCGAGGGTCTGCCTCGCAGCCGGCGCCTGGTCCGCCGATCCCACGTACACCAATTCGCCGTCCTCGTATCCAACGGCGGCGTGTTTCAGGGTTCCCAACGTTCCTTCACCCAACTCCGGATTCATGGTGTGGAGCTCAGAAATGGGGCTCACCAGCAAATCCATCGATTCTCCCTTTCTGAACAATCGTACCCCAGAATGGCGCATGCTCGATTGTCATGCTAAAAAGCGCCACCTTCCCTGCCTGGCTGGTCGGGAGACCCCTTATCTGTCGACTCTACACACCTGAGTCCCTTTCTACTATACGAAATCCATCCGGAGGCCTTGAATGCGCTGCGCCATTCTCTCACTGTCCACCCTCATCCTTGCCTGCGGCGGGGGATCCTACAACCAGGGAAAAGACAACTGGGACACCGACACCGGTGACACCGCCGAGAGCGACACCGACACCGATACCGACTCCGACACCGATACGGACACCGACACGGACACCGATACGGACACCGATACCGATACCGATACCGACACGGATACCGATACGGATACCGATACGGACACCGAC
>JAYXVV010000176.1:0-24163 GCA_036021505.1 Myxococcota bacterium
CTTCGAGTGCAACGATGGTACTGACAACGACTCCGATGGACTCACGGATTCTGAGGACACCGACTGCCTCGTTGCATGGCAGGACTTCGAGGAACCCGATCCCGGTTGTTCCAACTTTGAAGACGGCGATGGCGACGGCTGGATCGACAGCGACGATCCCGATTGCACACTCGGCGACGTTGAGATCGGCTACCTGACCGTGGCCTGCAACGACGGCATTGACAACGACTCCGACGGCGACACCGATGCCGATGACGCGGACTGCGATGATGCTTGGGACACCAATGAAGACCGCTCGAGCAGCGACTGCATCGATGGGATCGACAACGACTCCGATGGCTGGACCGATGAGGCCGATCCAGACTGCATCGATGGCGGCAATGAAACGGGCGGGTTCTCTGGGGTTGCTGCCTGCAACGACGGCATCGACAACGATTCTGACGGAGACACGGACAGCAGCGACAGCCTCTGCGACGACGCTTGGGACAACTCAGAGGACGGACCCGACTCCAACGATGTCTGCGCCGACGGGTACGACAACGATGGCGATGGCTGGACGGATGAAGACGATCCCGACTGCAGCCTCTACAGCGACGAAACCGGGTACGGTCCAATCCACTGCAACAACGGACTCGACGACGACGGCGATGGATGGATCGATGCTGAGGACATCGGCTGCGATGAGGCCATGGACGGCGCTGAGGACGATGTCGACAGCACCTGCACTGACGGTACCGATGATGATGGTGACGGGTGGTCCGATGATGAGGATCCCGACTGCCTCAACGGCACAAGTGAAGACGGAAGCATCAGCTTCTGGGAGTGCTCGGATGGCGTTGACAACGACTCCGACGGTGACATCGATGCAGACGACACGGGGTGTGCCGATGCCTTCGACAACCTCGAGGCTGGAAGCCCAGGAGCCTGCAACGACGGCCTGGACAACGACGGCGATGGCTGGACGGATGAGTTCGATCCCGAATGCATCCTCGGCTCCTCAGTCGAGCGAGGAGGGTCCGTATTCGTCTGCAATGACGGCCTCGACAATGTGGGTGATGGCAGTTTTGACGCCAACGACTCCGGGTGCCTCAACGGCCTCATGGGGCAAGAGGACACCGCTGACAGCACCTGCGAAGACAGCACCGACAACGACGGTGACGGGTGGGTAGACAGCGAAGACGCCGACTGCCTCAACGGATACGCGGAGGCCGGCAACTACACCACAGCCTGTTCCGACGGTGTCGACAACGATGCCGACGGGGACATTGATGCCGACGACGCCAACTGCGACAACGCCTTGGACATCATCGAGGGCAGCGGAGCCTCCTGCGACGATCAGTTCGACGATGACGGGGACGGGTGGGTGGATTCCGACGACGCAGATTGCTGGACTGTGGGTGAGGAAGTTGGCTTCAGCGCCATCGCCTGCAACGACGGAGTGGACTCCGACAGCGATGGTGACATCGACAGCAACGATGCCGGCTGTGCCTCCAGTTGGGACACGACCGAGACCAATGTCGCGAGCACCTGTTCCGATGGCGTCGACAACGATTCTGACGGATGGACCGATACCGACGACCCCGACTGCGTAACGGCCACAGCCGAAGCGGGAGCAACAGGTGCAGCCGAATGCAACGACGGCATCGACAACGACGGCGATGGTGCTGTTGATGCCGATGACTCTCTCTGCGCGGACGCCTGGGACAACCTCGAGGCCAGTCTCTACAGCGAAAGCTGCAACGACGGCAGCGATGAGGACTCCGACGGTTGGATTGACAGTGATGATCCAGACTGCAGCTGGGCTTCCTCCGAGCAGGGATACGAGACACTCTTCTCCTGCAACAATGGAACCGACGACGACTCGGACACCTTCACGGATGCTGCAGACCCGGGCTGCAGCAGTGCATTCGACAGCGATGAGAGCCACACCGCTGAGTGCAGCGATGGCATCGACAACGATGGGGATGGCTGGATCGACACCGATGACCCCATCTGCACCTCGAGTACAGACCTGTACGAGCAAGACGGCACCGACAGCAGCTACATCTGCAACGATGGGATCGACAACGACGCCGACGGAGTCATCGATGCCGATGACCCGGGCTGCGAGGACGGCAGCGACAGCGACGAGGCCGATCCATCTACCGAGTGCAACGACACCCTCGACAACGATGGGGATGGATGGGTTGACACCGATGACCCCGACTGTCCGGCATCAACCACGACGACAGAGCAGGGTGGCTACAACTCCGCGTACGAGTGCAACAACAACTTGGACGATGACTTTGACGGCTACATCGACTCCCTCGACCCCGACTGCACCAGTGGCTTCGACGTCGCCGAGTAGGCCCCAACGAAAAACCATTCAAACGGTTCGCGTCTCGTCTTCAGCACGATTAGTTAGGCGTTTCTGAACCCGCTGGGAGACCACATGCTCAAAAACGCCAAGCGCACCCACGGGTGCGGGACCCTTCGTGTCGAACACACATCGCAATCCACTGTGCTGCAAGGCTGGGTTCACGCCTACCGCGATCTGGGCGGGGTGGTCTTCCTCACCGTGCGAGACCGTACAGGTCTCTGCCAGGTCACTGTGGACGAGCGTTCCTCTGCAGAACTGCGAGAACAGGCTGGTCGCCTCCGCCAAGAGTACGTCATCGAGGTAGAGGGCACGATTCACGAGCGAATCAAACCCAACAAAAAGATGGCCACCGGTATGATCGAGGTCGTCCCTGATTCCATTCGACTCCTGTCCACAACACCGCCACTGCCCTTCTCCAGCGAATCCGCTCTTGAGGCTCACGAGGACACTCGCCTCAAGTACCGCTATCTCGACCTTCGGCGATCAACGCTTCAAGAAAACCTCATCACCCGCCACCGAGCGGCCCAGATGGTGAGGCGCTACTTGGACGGCGAGGACTTCCTCGAAATCGAGACCCCCGTGCTCACCAAGGCAACCCCGGAGGGCGCAAGAGACTACCTCGTTCCATCGCGGGTTCATCCGGGTCAGTGGTACGCGCTTCCTCAAAGCCCCCAAATTTTCAAGCAGATTCTCATGATCTCTGGCTTGGACCGCTACTTCCAGATTGTGCGGTGTTTTCGGGACGAGGATCTGCGAGCGGACCGTCAGCCGGAGTTCACCCAGATCGATATCGAGATGTCCTTCTGCTCCCAGGAACTGGTTCTCGAGCTCTCAGAAGGTGTCCTGAGGTCCATGTGGAAAGGCGCTCTGGACTACGACATTCCCGAAATTCCAAGGATGACCTACCACGAGGCGATGCGACGCTTCGGCGTTGATGCTCCGGACACTCGATTCGGCATGGAGCACGTGGTCCTCACGGAGTTGCTCGCAGACTCCTCCTCCAACATCGTGGGTGGAGCCATTGCCCAGGGCGGAATCGCCAAGGGAATGAACGTCAAAGGAGCTGCAGGCACCAGCTCGAGAAAGGTGCTGGACCGCTGGACGGAGTTCGTAAAGCGCTACGGCATGGGCGGCTTGATGTGGGCCAAAGTCGGTGAAGAAGGGTGGTCCGGACCCATGGGCAAACTCCTGTCCGATGCGGAGCAGACGGCTGTCGGAGCCGAGATGGATGCTCAGATTGGCGACCTTCTTCTTCTCGGTGTGGGGACCGCCAAGTCCGTCCACGCAGGCCTCGGCCGACTTCGAGCTCACCTGGGCAAAGAACTCGGCCTGTGGGAACCAGGAAGCTACTCCTTTTGCTGGGTTTTGGACTTTCCAGGTTTCGAATGGGACGAAGAAGCCGAACGCTTTGTGGCGCTTCACCACCCCTTCACGGCACCCAAGGCTGGACATGAACAGCTTCTGGGAACGGGCCGGGAGGCAGAGATTCTTTCCGATGCCCATGATCTGGTGTGCAACGGCTACGAAATCGCTGGCGGCAGCATCCGTATTCACAGTCCTGAAGTCCAGGAAAAGGTGTTCACGACCCTCGGCTTTTCGCCCGAGGAGGCCTCTGAGAAGTTTGGCTTTTTGGTAGAGGCCCTGCGAAACGGAGCTCCCCCACACGGTGGGATCGCCTTTGGCTTCGATCGCTGTGTCATGCTGCTGTGTCAGACGGAAAACATTCGTGACGTCATCGCCTTTCCAAAGACCACAAAGGCCCAGTGTCTCATGTCCGAGGCCCCCTCGTCGGTGAGTGCGGAGCAGCTCGAAGAGCTTCACGTGAAGAACACTCGACTGAAGACCGAATAGCCACAGCCGATTCAAATCCACTACATTGGGGCATGTCCTCACGGACACCTTAGGAGATCGACGAATGAACGCTGTTGCAGACCTGACCCTCGCAAGTGTTGTGGAGGCTTGGGGCATTGAAAGGGTCCAAGATGTGATTGGCAACATCCAATCTGGAGCCCAGTTCGTTGCCATCCAGACCGGTCAGGGTCAGGCTCGAGTCATTGAAGCCAAGCTCGTTGAAAAAGCGCAACCGGACATGATTCTCGACATGATCCGTGGCGGTCGAGTGGCCATCTATGTCGATGCAGCCACCAAGGAGGAGGCCCTTCCCGCCCACCGACCCCTGCTCGTTCGAAACGGAGAACAACTGTTGGGTCTGATGGACGACGAGGATGCTGTTGCTGAAGAGCGTCCTGAGCCCCCTCCTCCATCCATCCCAACAGGCGGTGCGGATGCACAAGCAGCCGCTATGAGCGCCATCCAAGCGGCTCGCGACACCTTCCGCCATCGTGGAATCGCTCTGATTCTCGACATCCAACCCAGTCGAGTCCAAGCCGATGGCCGCCTGGTTCAGGATCTCATCGACCATCTGCTGGAGGGAGCGCTGGAGATCATTGATCGAAACGGCGGTGGATCCGGCGTTCACGTCACTGTGGGGCAAGGTCAAGCCGGTCTATGGATTGGAGTGGAGGACAGCGGAACCAAAAGCTTCAGCTACGACGCACGTGAACTGCTGGAAGACGGTCCAATGGATGACCTGGCCTTGCTGGGGATTCGACGCATGCGCGACAAAGTGAAAGAAGCCGGGGGCCAGATGCGCATCCAACCGACGCGGACAGGGACCCGGTTCATGGTCTGCCTCCCCGCCCCCAGCTGAGACTAAGCCTCGAAGCGAAAACTTGATTTTGGCGGGAAAGGATAGGCTTTGAGGCCGCAATCAATCAGTTGATCGACAGTGGGGGTGAGGAGGTTTGTGGGCAAGCCCTTCTTTGCCCGCTCTTCATTCACCAAATCCGCGATCATGTAGATGCCATCACCGAACCCCGGGAGATGCTTCAAGACGGCTTCATCTTGCCCATACTCCACCCCGCAGATGATCCAGTTCGCGCCACCAAAACGCTGTTGAGCCTCTGCAACCCACTGGTCTGAGGCTTCATTGTGGAGACTGAGATCGAGGTGCAGCAAGCGCGACCCGTCCGGAAAGGTAAGCTGGAGTACGCAGGCCTCTCCTGTGTCTCGAACTTCTTCTCCCTCCATCAGCCGTCGCGCGGCTTTTCTCGGATGCCGCATCGCTTGGCGCATGCGAAGAACACCGGATTCCCGATCGGGTTGGAGCTGCGGCGAGTACACCATGGCTTCGAGGTGCACACCGTCTACCTCAGCGGGAAAGGCGTGCATCTCGATGCCTCCAATTTCCCCAAGTTTTTCTCGGATGAAGCCCGGAAGCGCAACCTCTCCTCCCCCATTTTTCGCTGTTGCGAACAGGCCTCGGAGGCGCTCCTCCTCTCCACCCAAGAGCAGACCCACCTCATGAAAAGCCTCCTCAGGCTCAAACGCAAAGAAGCGCCCCTTGCGCTCTACGCGAATGCATCGAAGGCCATCGTGGACCAGCTTCAGTCGCCAGGGGTATTCCTGCATGCTGCTTTTCCTGGAAGGAGACACTGAAGGCTAACCTGAGACCGCTTGGATCGCCTGTTATCCTGGTTGCCGTGATTCTACTCGCCTTGCTCCACCCCGTGCTCGCCGCTTCGAACTCCACCCCGGATCCCTGGGATCTCATCCGTGTCGACGCTCCGGACCATCCAGACGCACTTGCAAGCTCTCCGCAGGGCAGTGTTCTTGCGGCCCCACCCTCCGATGCCGAGGAGTGGTCCATCGAAAGCGTTCCTGAACCCGATGGAGCAGTGCTCGACACCGTCGTGGATGAGCGACTTGAGGAGGCTATCGGTCTTCCAGCATGGCACGACAGCGGGTACCTCGGACAGGGCATCAAGGTCGCTGTTTTCGATCTCCAGTGGTTCGGCAGCGAACTCCTGGAGGAAGAACTCGGAGGCTTTTCTTCCCATGATTGCTGGGCAAGCCCCGACTGCGACATCCCGATTGACAGCCTCAACCCGCTCTTTGACTTCGAACGGGGTGTTCACGGCGTAGCCTGCGCAGAAATCATCCATGACATCGCTCCGGAGGCCGAACTCTTTCTGGTTCGTGTCAATGGGCAGACAACCTTCGAAAACGCGATCAACTGGGCCATAAGGGAAGAAATCGACCTCATCAGCATGTCGATGACCTTTTTCAATGAGTCCTTCTACGACGGTACGGGTCCAATCTCCGAACCCATTTCTCGCCTTGAGGAAGCTGGCATTCTGATGGTGACATCTGCCGGCAACAACGCCCAAAGCCACTACGAGGACACCTTCCGAGACCTCAACGGCAATGGATTGCATGAGTTTCAGAACGGCTGGGAGAGTCTTCCAATTCGCGCAGAGGGAGGCGACGGACGGGTTGCCGCCGTCCTTTGGGACGAATTCGAGCGATGCGGCGTCAGCGACTTCGAAATCACCCTCCTTGACTCTCAAGGCAATCGCATCCGAGAAGCGAATTCAACCCAGAACTTCGAGAATGAAAAATGCACTCCTGTGGAGCGAATTCGAGCCCCAATCGAACTCGCAGGAGACTGGGTCTATCTCCAAATCCGCAGGAAGTCAGGACCCGATCCCATGCCCCTGGACATCATGTCCTTTTCGGGTCCGATCTGGGGTGCAATGCCTCAGAACTCCATGGCGGATCCTGCCCCGCACCCCCACTCGTTTTCGATCGCTGCTGTTCCAGTGGAAAACTACCTCCACAGCGATCCCGAAGTGTTTTCATCCCAAGGTCCTACTCGTGGAAAACACTTCAAACCCGACCTCGCCGCACCGGATGGCCTCTCGACCCGAAGCTACGGACTCGGTCGATTTTACGGTACCTCCGCCAGTGCCCCGGTCGCTGCAGGAGCCCTCGCCGTCCGACTGAGTGCAGACCCGACCCTCAGCCCGAGAGAGGCCGCAGAAGACCTGCGCGCCTGGGCCTGGAGTGGCTCGGCCCAGTGGACGGGGCCCGATCCAGGCCTTGGCGCCGGTCGACTGAGGCTTCCTCCCCTCGATGAGGTCGACAAGCAGGGGTGCGCAAGTGGGGTGCTTCAGGCTACGCTACTTCTTCTTCCAGTCTTTCTGCTGCGCAGAACCCGAGAACCTTGAGTCATGAACCTCCGCTTGCTTCCTCCAGCACTGCTTTTGTCCGGCGCCTGTGTGTTGACCCAGGATGGCGTCATCGAGACAACCTGCGATGAGCTCGGGACCTGTGACTCCATCGAGGAGGGCGGGGTGGTCTACGTTGAGAGCAGTCCGAGCTCCGATTCGGGCATCCGTGAGTGGCGAGTCGAGGTCCTCAACGGCTTCGGAGAAGTCATCGAGGAGTGGAAGGGACAGGGCGAAGCAGGACCTGTGGTCTACGACAAAACCACCTCTACGGTCTACCTCTCCGTGAACGACAGTGTCCGCGTTCTGAGAAACAACATTCCTCCCGCCGTCTCGGGCATCGCGGGGGTGACCGACGCCATCCCGTTGGAAGGGGGTGTCTTCTTTGCCTACGAGAATTTCATCGGCCAGATTCTTGATGACACACTCGAGGCAAGGCAAGAACTTCCCAATGGAACCGTCTTTCATGTCTCTCCGGCCGTCGAGACCGAGGAGCTTGCAACGCTCTTGGAATTTCAGGGAGACGATGCCTTTCTTCTCCACATCGCATCCACTGACGGCACCAGCACCCCTTGGACGGTGAGACGGGAGCGCCTTGTGGACGTTTCCATCAACCGCCTCTTCGATGTCTTCACGGATGGCAACCAGTATTTCAGCTGCGCGGACACCGGGGCCACCTTCTTGATCGTTCCGGGAGTAGGAATCAATGAAAAGCCCGATCGCTACCCCAACTCAGCCAACTTCACAGACCTCCTCTCTTGCGACTACCGCCCAGAGACCCAAGAGGTCGTTCTGTTTTCAGCGAGTGGTGGAATCGCACTGATGAATTCCATCAATCAACTGAACTTCCTCGTGGAGGGCCCCACTGAGGGCTGGCAGATTGTCCACGGATCCGTCTGGTAGGAGAAGCCTTGCGTACACCAAACCCACTCGTCTTTGCAGCCCTGATCCTCAACGCTTGCGGTGGAGAGGACGCCAACTCCGACCCGACACCCTTTTCCGTTATCGAAGCCCGCAGCGCTGTTGACCTTGCGATTGGCCCGGCCATGGGTGCAGAAGAGGTCTTCGTCCCGGTTCGAGGCGTCAACGCCTACGGTGCAGCAGTTCCCAATGTGAGCTTCCAGTTGGCCGTCGAAGGAAATGCCGTCAACAACAACGGACTCGCCATCGAAACAGGGGCTTGGGGTATCGCGGAGGTTCGCCTCTGGAGTGCTGTTCCGCAGCACATTCGCATCACGGCCCCCGATTGGGAGGCGGACGAACCGCCCTCGGGGGATGCCTGGCTGCTCACCGAGCAGTTCGCACCGCGCTCCCTTTCCGATGCCCAGGCACTGCGTGGACGTCCCGGGCAGGTGAGCTCAGGAAACGGGGCAACACTCTACAGCGTGGGGGAGACGATCTACTGGCAGCAGCACTCTCCTGGCGCCGCCCCTCAGGTCAGTGCCGTGCTGTCGTCGGAAGTCTTGGGGACCCTGTCGGTCAACCTCGATGGCGACGGGTACACGGACTATGCCGTCTGGAGTGCTGATGAGGTGCTTCTCTTGCGTGGCAGCACACTCGGCCCCGTCTGGGGTGACGGCTTTGCCCTCAACTCCGGACGCATCGTGGATGTTGCGGTGGACAACCTGGATCAAGATCGCAATCCCGATGTTGCCGTGGCCTATGTCGACGGCAGCACCTACGGACTCCAGGCCTACATCAACGGAGGCAGTTGGAGCTTTGAGGCTCTGCCTCTTCTCGGCCTGGGCGCGGAGCCCACCTCCTTGGGAATTGGAAACTACCTGGGCTCCAGCGAGTCTGAAGTGGCCATTCTCCAGGGCAGCAGTATCGTTCGCTACCGCTTTGACAGCGTTGAAGAGCGCTGGTTGAATTCGGGCCAAGATCTCAAACCCGAGCCTGGATTTGGTCCGGGGGCCCAGCTGGGTGTCTCGGAAGACATCTCCGGGGATTCGTCCGAGGAACTCTTCATCATCGAGGCACCCGTAGAGAGTGGAGAACGCCGGTTTGCTTTCTACGAACTTCCCTTTGAGCGGCCACTCATCTATGACTTGGGCTTCGAGGCCCACGAATACCTGCTCGCCGACGCCACAGGGGACGGCATCCCCGATGCGATTGTTCTCCAGCAAGATGGCGCTGGACGTGCTGAGTTGCGTGCACTGACGTCGGATTCTGCCGGAGAGGATCCCTACCGAAATCGCGGCTTCTCCACGCTCGCACAAGTGGGAAAACTTGGTGCTGAAGACGCCAACAACGACGGCGTCACCGACATCACCGTGGTCAACGAGGCCATCCTTCACTACCAAGGTCGGATTCCTGAGGACGGCTTCTGGGCGGTTGCCGATCCCGGCATTGGCGGCTGGGACATGAATGCCCAGAGCCCAGCATGGATCATCGATGCAAACGGGGACGGAAAAAAGAAAGACCTCCTGATCATCCGCGACACCGCTGGAAAGACCGGACTCTGGTCCTACACCTTCTCAGGAGGCACCAACGGCAACGACTTGGTCTTTGTGAAGGCCCCCACCTACGAGCGAAATCTCGACGGCAAAGATGCCAACAACCGTGCGAGTTTCCTGGACTGGGACATCTGCGATGAGGGGGACTCTTACATCTACATGCTCGTCAATGACGGTGGCAGCTGGTTGTTCGTCACCAAGATCCAGACCAACGGGAGTGTACCCGGTCGTGCCGACGTAGCCGTTCGTGCTGACAAAGTCACCTGTGGGCCGTTTGCCAACGGTGCGAGCATCGCGGCGGTCAGCTACGCCGGAGAGGTCAACTACTTTGACAACGCCCTTCAACCGATTGCGACCGAAACCATCGACCCCATGAACGACGTCGTCGGCGCCAATCTGGAGGGGACCGGAACGGAGCTCGTCTCCTGTGAGGAAGTAGGCTGTACGCTGGTGGCCGGCGACCTCGACGGTGACGGAATCGACGAACTCGTGCGCGGTGGTCCCTCTCCCACATTGACTGCCTGGGGAACAACCTGGGAGCTCGGAAGCACGGGAATCCCAAGCCTCTCCGATGTGGACGGGAACGGCACCCTGGATGTCGTCCTCACCAGCCCAGACAGTGGGCATGTTGAGGTGCACCTCGTTCTGGGCCAGAGCCTGGCACCCGCTCAAGCGTTCCACACCCGGCAGCTTCTCGGCGGAAGTGCTGCTGCTGGAGACGTGGACAACGACGGATTTGCCGAGTTTTTCTTGCTTTCCAGTACCGGTGACCTGCTCTTTGCCTCGCAGGACTGACTCCGAACCCAAGGACCATTCGCCCATGTCTCAACGCATCTTCGTCACCGGCGCGAGCGGCCGCATTGGCCGCCCGCTTGTTCGCTACCTGGTCGGCAAAGGCCACAGCGTGGCTGCACTCTGCCGAAATGCTGCGGATGAGAATGCACTGAAGGCCGATGGTGCTGAACCCATCCGAGGGGATCTGGATGACACCGAGGCGCTCCGCAGAGGTGCAGCCGATGCCGAGATTCTCTTCCATCTTGCAGGAGGTGTGCGAGGACACGGGCGAATCACACCCGATCAACTCAATGCCGTCGGAACCCGAAGCCTGCTCGAGGCCATCCGCGGTCTCAACAACCTCAAGTCCTTTGTCTATGCCTCCTCGTGTGCGGTCTACGGCGACCGTAGCAGTCTCTGGGTCGAGGAAGACTTCACTGTGTCCCCAAACACCCGCTATGGCCTCTCAAAGATTGAAGCCGAAAACGCCTGCGTCGAGGCCATGGAACGCTCGGGCCTGCCCCTGAAGATTGCCCGGATTGCCGCCGTCTACGGACCCGACTTTCCCTTCGCGATGGTCGAACCCATCCAGAGTGGAAAAGCCTGGCTTCCTGGTGAAGGACGCAACTGCATTCCTCTCATCCACATCGACGATTGCATCCGAGCGCTTTGGGTGATCGCAGAGAATGCAGAGACCGGCAGCATTGTTCACGTTGCGGACCGCTCATCGCCCACCCTTGCGGAGTTCTATGAGGCTGTCCATGCTGAGGTGGGGGGCACCCCCATGCGGTTCTGGAGCACCTACATTCCCTCCTACGTCCAGCGTTTCGCCGCTCAAAACAACGAGCGAATCCAGAGCCGACTGGGGCGAAAGCCCCGCTTTACGCCCGACAACCTCGCTCTCTACACCAACAGCGTTCGGCTAAAAACCCATGCTCTCGCCGACAAACTGGGGTTCGAATGGCGGTATCCGACCATCGAAACAGGCGTTCCCGCTAGCTTTTCTAAGTCCTGAACGTCGGCCGGATTCATGGCTGGCTTCGGAGGCCGAACAGAGCCTTTGCAAGCCGAAACTTGACCCTCCCCCTTCAGCCCCTTTATAAGATTCCATTCGGGAGCCGCGCGCTTCGCTTAATTTAAGGTGCACTTCATGCTGTCCATTCTACTCGCCCTGACCGGTTGCAACCCCCAAGACGCTGAGCTGACCAACGCCAGCTACCACACCTGGCTTGCCAATGGCTCCTCTGCCACTGTCGACGAGGCACGGAACACGTGTTCGGACGGCAAGGACAACGACGGTGACGGGGTAGAAGATCGAGATGACCCGGATTGCCAGGCATTCAGCAACTCCAGCGGAGAACACAACTGCAACGACGGCAAGGACAACGATGGTGACGGGGTCGCCGATGAGGACGATGTCGACTGCACCCGAGGCATCGGCGAGGTGGGCTACCTGAGTCCTGAAAATGTGACGGTCATCAACTGCGCCAACGATGAAATCGCTGGGGAGTGCAGTGGGGAGACCAAGGAATACTTCTCTTGGCTGGACACCGACACCTACTTCCTCAACCAGGGAGAGCTCCAACCTTGGCGTTCCGAAGGCCTGATGACCAGTGAGGGTGACTTCCAGTTGACCGTCCACCATGACCTCGGCCAGGGAGAGGACTTCCGGTTCACTTTCGTGGTGAAGCCCGACCTCAAGCCGAGCATCTGCATTCAGGAGGGCCAAACCTGTTTCAGCGGCCAAGATGACGATGGCGATGGACTTGTGGACTACGAAGACCCGGATTGCCTCTACGGAAGCTGGGAAGTGGGCTACAGCTCTGCGGAGTGCAACGACGGCTTCGACAACGACACCGATGGCTCGATCGACATGAACGATCCCGACTGTGAGCATGGCTTCGACAACGCTGAGGCCTCAACCGACCCCTCCTGCGTCGACAATGAGGACAACGACGGAGACGGCTGGACCGACGAGGACGACCCCGACTGTGACATCATCGGCCAAGGCGAGAGTGGCTACGGCGTGAGTGAGTGCAACGACGGCGTCAACAACGATGGCGACCTCGGTGAGGATGCCGACGGCAACCCGGTCGAGTTGACCGACGCCGATGACCCGGAGTGTGCCAACGCGAAGGACAACGACGAGGACGGTGTCACCAAGAAGACCCGCTGCTCCGACAAGGCCGACAATGACGGTGACGGTTGGGTCGACGACGACGACCCCGACTGCGACGTCTACAACCGCGAAGCCGGATTCATGGGCAACGTCTGCAACGATGGCATCGACAACGACCTCGACGGTGCTGTTGACAGCGACGACATCGGCTGCATGAACGGCTTTGACATGGACGAAACCGACGATGCAGACGAAACCTGCACCGACGGCATCGACAACGATGGCGATCTCTGGGAAGACGATGAAGACCCGGATTGCATCTTCGGCACAGCTGAAGACAACAGCTTCTTCGGCCTGTCCGAGTGCAACGATGGCATCGACAACCCCGATGCCGACGGCGAGATCGATGAAGACATCGACGCCTCGGACAAAGACTGCAAAACCGCGCTCGACAACGCTGAGAACCGTATTCCCTCCGGCTCATGCACGGACGGCGAGGACAACGACGGTGACGGCTGGTTTGACTCGGCCGATCCCGACTGCATCGACGGTGGAGAGTCCAGCATCGGACTGACGGCCTGCAACGATCAACTCGACAACGACAGCGATGGTGCAATCGATGCAGACGATGCGGATTGCATCGGCGGCATTCAGGCCACCGAGGCTTCTGCTGGGACCGACTGCGATGACGGCGTGGACAACGATGGAGACGGCTGGGCCGACATGCTCGACGGAGGCTGCATTGCCGGCGCCGACGAGAGCTCGGACGCTGTTGACGAGTGCAACGACGGCATCGACAACGACGCCGACGGCTTCGTGGACAGCGAAGACGAGCACTGCCACTACTCCGCTGATGTGAGCGAGCGCACCTATGACCAGTGCGCTGACTCACTCGACAACGACGGTGACGGCTGGGTGGACTCCAACGATGCAGACTGCACCACCTCCTCCATCGCCTACGAGCGCGGTCTGGGTTCGGGCCGATGTGCGGACCTGATCGACAACGATGGTGACGGACTCATCGACGGTGAGGACGACGGCTGCGTGAACTCCGAGGACGAGTGGGAAGAAGAGTTCGATCAATGCACCGACGGCATCGACAACGACTCAGACGGGTGGCTCGACGCTCTCGACCCCGACTGCGGTCGGGACACTGTGCTCGAGGACGGCTCGATCAACGTGGCTGAGTGCAACGACGGCGAAGACAACGACGGCGATGGCCTCGCGGACATCGCAGACCCGGACTGCTCAAGCGCTTGGGACAACGGCGAAGCCACAGTCCTGGCAGGCGACCCGATGCCAGTGGACATCGACTATGCTCCCGTCATTGAAAAATGGAGCGAGGACGAGGAGGACCATCAGATCTTCTACCTCAACGCAGGAACCTACCAGCTCAACCCCGCAAACCAAGAGGAGTTCTGGTCCCTGCCCCAAGAATGGCTGTCTGGCTACGCCATCGCCAAATACGGTGCGGAAGAGTTTGACGTCCTGCCCAACGACTTCCTCTATGTCGGTGCAGATGCAACCAACCCGAATCCTGCTGACTACTCGGCAGTGGTGGACAGCGTCTCAAGCAACTACGCCACGTACGCCGAGGAGCTTCAACGCGCGGGGTTCATGAGCAGCCCAGCCGGTGTTGAAAGCAGCTTCCGAGCTGTCGACATTGACGGAGAGGAGACCCCCCTCCTCTTTGACTTCAAGATCGAGGGCAACGAGTGGCGACCCATCGACCTCTCCAGCGCTGGACTGGACAACTGGATCGAAGCTCACCACTCCTGGGTGCGGATTAAAGACGGCGCAGAGTTCGAGGAAGGCGGCACCGTGCAGGGTGACTTCCAGATCTACCTTGCCGGCTTCGAGTCTGCCTCCAACATGGTCGTCCGAGGAAGCTTCAACGTTCCCTCACTCCGAGTGGACAAATGGGGCTACGGCATCCTCGAGGACGAGATGCGTGAGAAAAACGGAACCGTTCCCTGCGAGTTCTAGGTTCGTGCTCGACGCGACAGAAGGCCCAGCACCTCCGGTGTTGGGCCTTTTTCGTTCTCGGGACCCCGTGCCTCTGAAACGACTCCGCCACGGTCTTGGGAAAGCATGCTTTGCTGGGTTAGGAACCCTCAATGAGTGGCATCGACATCGACGGCAGCAGGCTCAACCTGCAGCAATTGGCGCAAGTCGCTCGTTCGGGTCGGCAGGTGACTCTGGCACCTCATGCCCTGGAGGCCATGCGCCGGTCTGAGGCCTGGGTTCAAAGTGCGGCCGCTGGAGAAATACTCAACACTCAAGGACACCCGCGAGCCATCTACGGAATCAATACCGGCTTTGGTTCGCTCGCTCGGCTCAAGATTCCCCAAGAGAGCCTTACTGTACTGCAGCGGAACCTGATTCGATCCCATGCAGCAGGGGTCGGAGATCCGGCCCCTCGAGATGTTTCTCGGGCGATGGTCCTCCTGCGCGCCAACGCCCTCGCAAAGGGGGCTTCGGGTTGCCGACCCGAGCTCGTCGAGCGACTTCTCGCCCTCCTGAATGCCGGCTGTGACCCCATTGTTCCCAGCCAAGGAAGCTGTGGCTCCTCCGGGGACCTGGCCCCACTCGCCCACTTGGGTCTGCTCCTCTGTCATCTCGAAAGTGACCCCGACAGTGAGACCGGCGAAGCATGGTTTGGAGAAGAACGCCTCTCTGGACGTGAGGCTCTGCAGCGAGCTGGGATTTCAACACTCCCCTTGGGCCCCAAAGAGGGCCTGGCATTGACCAATGGCGCTCAACTCTCCACAGCCTTTGCTGCGCTCGCGCTCTTCGATGCTCAGCAGCTCATTCAACTCAGCGAGATCGCCGCTGCAATGTCCATTGAGGCCCTGCGCGGCGTGACGCGTGCCTTTCATCCCTCAGTCCATGCCCTCAGACCCTATCCCGGAGCTCAGGCCTGCTCGGCCAATCTGCTTCTGCTCATGGCGGGCTCGGAGCTGACAGACACCGTTTCCGGAAAGGTCCAAGACGCCTACTCGCTTCGCTGTACTCCACAGATTGTGGGAAGTGCGCGGGATGCATTGACCCACATCCAGGCCCAACTCTTGGTGGAACTCAATGCTGCCACTGACAACCCCGTCATCTGCATGGATGTCGATGACGAGATCAAGGCCTATTCAGCCGGTCTCTTCCATGGCGAACACGTGGGGATGGTTTCCGACTACCTCAAGATTGCATCCAGTGAGGTAGCCAACCTTTCCGAGCGTCGACTCTACCGCCTCCTCACCGCACCACTCTCTGCAGACCTGCCGGTCTCCTTGGCTCACTCGGGTCCTGGCCTCGGCCTGATGGGCCTGCAGACCACCGCCGCCGCACTCGTCTCTGAGAACAAAAGCTTGGGTTGGCCCTCCTCTGTCGACTCCATCCCTACCTGTGAAGATCAAGAAGATCATGTGGCCATGTCGACAACTGCCGCTCGGCGGGCGTCCGAGGTCGTCCGAAACAGCCTGCTGGTCGTCCAAATCGAACTGTTGGCCGCTTCCCGAGCTCTGCAGTGGCGACTGAAAACAGAGGGCCCAATCGCCTTGGGGTGCGGAACACGAGCCGCCCTGAACATTCTGGAGACCCTTCCAGAGCACCTCACCGCACCCAGTGACGCCCTTGAGCACCTGCCTCCACTGATTCCAGCGATCTTGGACGCGGTTGCTGAACGCTGTCCAGACCTCCAAAATGTTGGAGGTTCTCCATGAGCACTGTCCTTCTCGATGGTCGAAGCCTGACACCCCATGATGTCTGGCGGGTAGCAAACGGTGCCGCTGTTGAGCTGTGCAGAGAATCGCGAAACCGCATGCAAGCCAACCACCAAGATTGGGTGAAACTCGGCTCTCCAGATGTTCTGGCGGGGAAAGAGGCCTGGCTCTTGGGATCCACTCCGGAGCAGCGTGTTTCCAGTCCTCAGCGACTCAGGGCCTTTGTAGAAAGTCACTGTGCGGGTGTTGGAGAGCCACTGCCTGCTGCCTGGGTGAGGGCGCTGATGGTGGGCCGTGCGAATGTCTTAGCGAGGGCGTGTTCGGGTTGCCGACCCGAGGCCGTCGACATCCTTCTGCACATGCTCAATCACAACGTTCACCCCGTTGTGCCTCGGCTGGGGTCCGTTGGGGCCGCCGGAGATCTCGCACCGCTTGCTCATGTTGCCCGCGTGGTGTTTCGATTGGGAGGAAAGGCGGAGACTGAGGCAGGAATTCTGTTGGCCAAAGAGGCCATGTCGACCGCTCCAGAATTTTCA
This sequence comes from Myxococcota bacterium, assembly GCA_036021505.1. Classification (GTDB taxonomy): domain Bacteria; phylum Myxococcota_A; class UBA796; order UBA796; family CAJQPC01; genus JAYXVV01. The sequence continues at coordinate 17,027 of JAYXVV010000176.1, forward strand.
CCCACCTCCAAAGAAGCCCTCTCCTTCATCAACGGAGCCACTCTCTCCTCGACTCTTGCCGCACTCGCTTGTGTTCGAGGCGAAAAACTCTTGGCAACCTCTGAGACCGTCTTGGCCATGACGATGGAGGCGGTCCTCGCACAGTCCCACTGCATCGATCAATTCGCGCTGAGCGCTCGAGGGCAACGTGGCGGGGTCGAGGTGGCCCAGAGGCTGACAGAAATGCTCCAAGGCAGCGAAATGGTTCGGCCCGACCGTCAGCCCGATGCCTTCTCCATTCGGTGTGCTCCTTCCGTACTCGGTGCCGCTCAAGACAGTCTGAGGCACGTCCAGAAGATTGTGACCCGTGAACTCAACGGTGCTTGCGACAACCCCCTGGTTTTGGATGGACGACTCGTCGAGTGCGGCAACTTTCACGGAGCCCCAGTCGGCTTGGCAATGGACCAACTCAAAACCGCCATGACCCAAGTCGCTACACTGTCCGAGAGACGCACGTTTCGAATGACCCATGGCGACCTCAGTGGTCGACTTCCAAGTTTTCTCGTCGAGGATACGGGCACCAATTCGGGGTTCATGCTCGCTCAATACACTGCAGCCAGCCTAGCCAGCGAGTGCAAGGGTTTGGCCATGCCCGCCTCGGTGGACAGCATTCCCACAGGCCAGCACCATGAGGACCACGTCTCCATGGCTCCCATTGCAGCTCGAGCATGCCTCCGTATCCTTGATGCGCTTTCCGAAATTTTAGGAATCGAAGCGCTCTGTGCGGCACAAGCCCTGGACTTTCGAATCGAAGGGGCCTCCTTCAGTGCCGATGGAGAACGCCAAAACGGAGAGCGCCTGTCCCCGACCCAGGCCGTTCAGAGGGCGCACAAAGCGATTCGAAACATCAGTCCATCCTGGACCACAGATCGTGTTCTTCACCTCGAACTACAGGCCTCCACAGCGCTCATTCGCGGTGGTGGCTTGCTGCATGAGGCAAGTCCATGGTGAGACCTGGAAAAAGAAAGTGGCACAGCGCATGCATACTGGCCCAAGAAATCTCCCCTATTCGGCGGAAACAGGCTCTAATTGGGCCCAAATCTGCGTAATGATTTTCACACCTGCTACCTGCGCTTTGCGCCTTCGCTGGGACACTTGAGATGACCGATCCAAAGATCCTCGTCGTTATTCCACCTCAATCCAAGGACACCGTTCCAACCATTCTGGGAGCTGGAGCCATTCCGGTGATCGACCTGGAGAGTGGACGGTGCACACCTGTTCCCCAGGGCGCCTGGGTGCGCATCCAACGTGGCCAAGCGGTGCCGGAAGGAGCTGCAGGCGTTCTCCACACCAGCGTGAGCGCTCCCGTCGAAGGACTGCCCAATTGGCTCGAAAGTGCGAGTGACGGTGAGCTTCCTCAGGGTTTTGAGGGACGGATTCTGCGGGGAAATGAGTGCGGGGGCCATTCGAACCCTTCTGCAGCCTCTTTGGATCTTCTGGTGTCTCCGACCAGCGGCATCGAACTCTGTGACCTCCCCTCCGAGATTTCCCCGGGGGCCCTCAGGGGCCGAACGGTGGTGCTCAAAGATCTCCTGCTTGCCCTGCCTGAAATCTCGCTTGGACCCAATTGCAGCGAAGTCATCAAAAACCTCACCGCCCACAGCACCCGCCGCGTCAACGACTTCACCCTTCTGGCGAGTCCGATTTCGAGTGTGGTTCGAAGGCTGAGCGCAGGAGAATCGGGAGAAGAACTTGCTGCCGGTTGGAGCGATGCGGACACGCCACACGATGCGGCGTGGCCAGCAGGCTCAGGCATCCACAAAGCACCTGTCCTCGCGGAAGCCTATCGCACCTTGGGTACGGCCCTCCAGGCCTACAAAAAAGCATTGACTCCGGCCACCAAGCCCCAACCCACCTCGGAAGACGCGGGCTCAGCTGCCGAGTCCATCGCAATTGTTGGCCTCGGATGCATTCTGCCCGATGCTTCAAATGTCGATGCCTTCTGGACCAACGTGATCGAGGGACGAAACTGCATCTCCGAGGTTCCGGTCGACCGCTGGGACCCTGAGTTGTTCTGGTCCACAGACCGAAAAGAGGAAGACAAGACCTACGCAAAAATCGGTGGGTTCATTCGGGACTTCCAATTCAACTCCAAAAAATTTCGAATCCCACCGATGGTTGCCAAGCAAGTTGATGTGGTCCAACAGCTCGCATTGCAGGCCACCGGTCAGGCTCTTGAGGATGCGAATATTGGTCCCGAGAGTCAAACAGATCTCTCCCGCGTCGCGGTCATTCTTGGAAACTCTATGGGTGGCGAACGTGTTCGGGACGAGTCGATCATTCGTGTCTACTACCCCGAGGCTGAGGAGGCTCTCCGAGCAACTGAGGGGTTTAAAGCGCTCAATTCGGAACAACAGGCCGGTATCCTTGAGGCGTTCCAGAGAAACTACAAAGCCAAATTGAATCCGATCACCGAGGACACCATGCCCGGTGAACTCTCCAATGTGATCAGCGGCCGTGTGGCCAACGCCTTCGACCTCGGCGGACCCAACTTCACCGCGGACGCTGCTTGTGCAGGCTCCATGGCTGCGATTCAATCGGCCGCAAAGGGCCTCTTGGACGGGGACTACGATGTGGCTGTGACCGGCGGTGTTGACCGAACGATGGGCATCGCGACCTACACCAAGTTCTGCAAGATTGGTGCGCTGTCCCCCGATCACTCCTCACCCTTTGACAACTCAGCCAATGGTTTTGTCATGGGGGAGGGCGCAGCCATTTTGGTGTTGAAGCGACTCTCGGATGCGGAGCGAGACGGCAACAAAATCTACGCTGTGATTCGAGGCATTGGCGCCTCGTCGGATGGCAAAGGAAAAGGCATCACTGCACCCAATATCCAAGGACAAATCCGGGCCCTCCGCCGTGCTTATGCCGATGCAAGTGTGGACCCGGTGGAGGTGGACCTGATCGAGTGCCACGGGACGTCCACAGTCGTCGGCGACAAGGTTGAGGTCGAAGCACTCTCCGATGTCATCGGTGCCAACCGAAGGGGGGCGCGGGGGCCCATTCGAATCGGTTCCGTCAAGAGTCAGATTGGACATTTGAAGTCCGCCGCTGGCGCTGCTGCGGCCATCAAAATCGCCTTGGCCCTTCACCATAAAACTCTGCCACCCTCCATCAACTTCAAAACTGCCCGACCCGATGTCCCCTTCGATACGGTTCCGCTCCAGGTCCAAGCCAAGACCGAGGTGTGGAGCACAGCAGGCTGGAGCCGTATGGCTGGGATCAGCGCATTTGGCTTCGGAGGGACCAATTTTCACATGGTCCTCGAGGAGTACATCCCCTCTGGGAACACCCAACCCCGCGCCCTGCCCAGCAGCCTTCCTGAAGCCACACCTGAATCCGGTATCCGTCCCGTCCCCAACGGCATCTGGGCTGTTTCTGCACCCAATGAAACGGAACTCATTCGCCGCTTGGACCGCCTCGTACGAGGGGAGAGCGTCGCCTTCAACCCGACAGAGCGAATTCGAGCTGCATCCGCCTACGAGACACTCGAGGAACGCGATGCTCAAGTGGATCGTGTCCGAAAAGCAGTCTCCAAAGGCCGAGGCTACGAGCTCCTCCGGGTTCGTGGCATTCATGTCGAGGACACGCCATCGGATGGAAAGCTCGCCTTTCTGTTTACGGGTCAGGGAAGCCAATACCTGCAGATGGGTCTCGAACTGGCGAAACGCTTCGATGTGGTTCGCGACACTTTTGCCCAAGCTGACGAGGTCATGACTCCGGAGCTGGGTCGACCCCTGACGGACTACATCGCCGCCAAGGTTCACGACACCAAGGAGGCCTCTTTCGAGGCGCTCCGGGCAACAGAAATCTCTCAGCCGGCAACGCTGACTGTGGACATCTCCATCTTGCGCCTGCTCGCCTCCTATGGCGTGTACCCGGACCTGGTCGCTGGCCACTCACTGGGCGAATACGGCGCACTGGTCGCCGCCGGAATGATGGAATTCACGGACGCACTGCGAGCAGTGAGTGCACGTGGCCGAGAGATGGCGAATGTTGAGATTCCAGACAAGGGGAAAATGGCCGGGATCGCGGCATCCACGAAGGTCGTCGAGGAAGTGCTCGCTGAGGTCCAAGGCTATGTGGTCGCCGCGAACAAAAATTGTCCCACCCAGACGGTTATCGCAGGGGCTTCCGATGCCGTGGAGGCGGCGAGCGAAGCCTTCAAGAGTCGCGGAATCACCGTCTACCCTCTTCCGGTGTCGCATGCCTTCCACTCCAGAATCGTCGCGCCTGCCAGCGGCCCTATGAAGAAGGTTCTCGAGCGCCTCCAAGTCAAAGCGCCTCGACGACCCATCACCACCAATGTGACCTCCGGCTGGTACCCCACGGGCGAAGGGGCTGCTCAGATGGCCATTGAGAACCTGGCCAAGCAGGTTGCAGCGCCTGTCGAGTGGACGGCCCAAATGGAGCGGATGTACGACGATGGTGCACGAATCTTCGTGGAGTGTGGTCCCAAGCGAGCCCTCACAGGGTTCACAGTGGCCATTCTGAAGAAGAGACCCCACCGAGCGCTCTACACCAACCACCCCAAGACGGGTGAGATTCGCTCATTCATGGACGCGTTGGCTGGCTTGATCACCCTCGGTTTCCCCATCAAGGCCACACCCGACGCCACCGCTCCCGATCTCTTTGCCACTCCGGAACCAAGACTTTCCACCACGGAGGCTTTTGCTGCCTTGAGTCAGGAGACTGTCTCTTTCGAGGCCAACCCAGAAGTGCTCCAGCAGATCCAACAAGCCATCTCCGAGCGAACCGGTTGGAACGCTTCCGACCTCGATCCCGACTTTGACCTCCAAGCAGACCTCGGAATCGATACCGTGCGACAGGCTGAGCTCGTCGCAGGCCTCAGGGACCACTACCAACTCGAGCGCGAGGCCGGCTTCCTGCTGTCGGATCACCGATCCATTGCCGCCATTGCAACCTACTTTGCAGGGCGTCTTGGTCAACTTCAGCCTCGTGTGGATCGATCCCAACCGGCTGTTGCGATCCAGCCTCGACAGGGCTTTCGGCCCACAGCACCCACGCCGACGACCGCCCCGCCTCAACCGGCGCCTGACCTCTCTGACTTTACCGAGGCTGTCGCACGACTCGGTGTGGAGGGACTCAACAAAGACGCCTTTGCTGCGGCTCTCTTCCCCGCAGTGCAGAAGCTTCTGACGCAGAGTTGGGAAGCCTTCGAATCCAACTTTAAAAGCACCGCACCTTCCCCGGTGCCCGAGCCGGCTCCCGATAGAAGCTCCCCTCCTCCGACTCCTGCATTGGCGGCTCAACCTGCTCCAGCAGTCTCGCCAGACCCAACCCTCAAACGGGTGGTTTGTACAGGCGTCGCCATCGGCCTTCCAGGTGGAGAGCGCGTGTTTGATGACGCCAACTTCGACGTCATTCTGAGCGGCGAGAACCGCATCGGGCAGATTCCTGAGTCCATCCAAGACAAAATCATCTCCAAAAAGCTCGTTCGGCTGGTGAAAGACGACAAAGGCCAGGGCTCTTTTGAAGAAGTGACCGAACGCGATGAGGTCCTCCACCTCGCAGGGCGTGCCGCCCACTTTGACTTGGTGAAGGAATTCGGAGTGGATCCCGACTGGACTCGTGCACTGGATCGATGCACTCAGTTGGCGTTCGCAGCCGGCATTGATGCCCTTCGTGACGCTGGGATCCCGATGGTTCGGACCTACCGAGAAACCCAGACAGGCAAAAAAGTCGCTACAGGCTGGGCCCTTCCGGAGTCCATGCGGGATGAGACAGGCATTGTGTTTGGATCTGCCTTTCCGGGCTACGACCAGTTTGCCGAAAAAATCCTCCAGAATGGAGCCGGAGAAGAAGGCCACTTCGACCGACGTTTCCTCTTCCAGATTCTCTCCATGGGGCACTCTCAGTTCGCCCAGTTCATTGGAGCCCGGGGCCCCAATACCCAAGTGAACGCCGCCTGCGCCTCCACCACTCAAGGCATTTCATTGGCCCAAGACTGGATTCGGCTTGGTCGCTGCGAGCGCGTAATTGTGCTCGGTGCAGACGATGCAACCTCCGACAATCTCCTCGAGTGGCTCGGCGCAGGCTTCCTCGTGTCTGGGGCCGCCACCACCACCAAAGACGTTTCTGAGGCTGCCCTGCCTTTCGACCGACGTCGTCACGGCATGATCATGGGCATGGGTGCTGTGGGGCTCGTTCTTGAGACGCCTGCGGCCGCACAAGCACGGGGAATCACCCCGATCGCTGAACTTCTCGCCTCTCGAATCGTCAACTCCGCCTTCCACGGCACTCGACTGGATGTCCAACACATCTCTCGGGAATTCACGGCATTGGTGAATGAAGCCAGCGAACGGGATGGGGTCACCCCAGGAGACATGGCGAAACGAGCGCTCTTCATGAGCCACGAAACCTACACACCAGCGCGTGGTGGGTCTGCAGCCGCGGAGATCAACGCGCTCCGAAGCGCTTTTGGTCCAAACGCCAACCAGATTATCGTGACCAACACCAAAGGGTTCACCGGGCACCCCATGGGGGCTGGAATTGAAGATGCGGTGGCCATCAAGGCCCTGCAGCGCGGCACGGTCCCACCCATCCCGAACCTCAAGGAGCCGGATCCGGATCTCGGAGACCTTCGGCTCTCCAAGGGCGGTCGGTATCCTGTGGATTATGCCGTGCGACTCGCTGCCGGCTTTGGTTCACAGCTCGCGCTTGCGTTGTGGAAACGCACAGCAGACTCCGAGGAACGCATCCAGCCTGCCCAGAACGAGCAGTGGCTGAAAGAAGTCACCGGCTACAGCACGGTAAAGACCGAGATCGTTAAGCGCGCCCTCCGCGTCCGTGAGGGGCAAGAGCGAACGGCGGCCAACCTCTCACCCGTTCCCTCTCGCGCTTCTGCAGTCCAGACCGCTTCCGTAGCGACGACCCACCGCCTCTCCCTCGAAACCGTCCTGAAGAACCTGCTGGAGACCATTGCCGAAAAGACCGGGTACGACTCCTCCGACATCGAGCCCGACATGGAGCTTGAGGCCGACCTCGGCATCGACACCGTCAAGCAGGCCGAGATCTTTGGAGAGGTCCGCGACGCCTACGGCATTGCCCGAGACGACTCGTTCGTGCTCGCAGACT
>JAYXVV010000177.1:0-8276 GCA_036021505.1 Myxococcota bacterium
GTGGGATCGAGGCTCTTGTTCGCTTGATGTCTTGTCTGCTGGAGCGCAACTTGTACAGCGTGTAGGCCCCAATCGCGGAGGCCACTACAGCCAAATCGGTTGGAGAGTTGGCGCCAATGAGCGCAGGGGGGGCAGCCACACCGAAGTACTGTTCGACGCCGGCGATGGGAGACACCTGCTCGGGGTGAGGCTGAAACTCCATGCGATAGCCCAGGCCCTCCAACTCACGGACGTATTGTCGCTTCTCCTCGGGACTTTCTGAGCGAAGCGCTTGAGAGCGCTTTTTCGTGAGCGTGGACATGCTTGTGCTGATTCTCATCTGAGCCCAGATTCTTGCGAGACTGCTCTGGGGAGCATGGAGACTGGTGACCCCTTGGGCAGTGACCACGAGAATGCTGCCCCAGTCTGCGGCCTCGAGGGCGGCTTCCGGGAGGGGAAGCCAGGGTGCTGTTCCCAGCGAATCGCTGATGTGTTCCGGTTGATTTGGAACACCGGTGGGGTAACGCTCTCCAAGGACATCCCCCTCGACCCGAATGGGACCAGGGTGGGCGCGTCCGCTGAGGTGATCCCCCAAGAGCCTCTTGCCAGGTAGAGGATTTCGTAGTTCGTGGAAAACTCTCCAGAACCGCAAGACCCGCTGGTCGCCCCTGGTGATTCGTATTCGGCCTTTCGAGGTGGGCGCGATGGCGAATCCAAATCCTTGGGAAGCGGCCTCCAGCAGTGCGACTGCAAAATCCATGGGGGACTCCGAGCCGGGCAGCGAGGTGACAAGAGACTCCCCGCAGTTGAGGTCAGAGCAGTCTGCCACCACGGCGCTCATTTCCGCGGAGGTCTCGAACGTCTGCTGATGGCTTCCAGGCGCTTCACGCTGTTCCAATAAAATCTGTGCGCGTTTTCGGACCGATGGGGCAGGGTCTCTTCGGCTCAAACTCGACATCCTCTCGAGTGAAACCAGGCCGCCCTCTGCGGCTAAGGCCTCGACGAGGGCGCATCGGACCTGCTCGGAGGGATCCAGTCGCCCTCGGGTCCATGCCCAATCTTGCCTGGATGCTCCCCCAAGCATGGCCATGCGAATGGCCTGGCAACGAACAACAGCAGAAAACGTGGAGGAGGTCGCATCGGGCAGAATTTCCGCAAATGCGCCATCGGCGGCAGGGCCAAGAACGCTCAGCACGAGAAAGCAATGGCGGGCAGTGAGCGGGTCTTGTCCTCGTTGCCGCGCGGTCTCCAAGAGGTTCTCGGCCAGCAGGGTGTCCATGGAACCGTTCGCCTGTTGTGTAATGCACCACTCCGCAAGAGTTTTTGCCGCCTCTCGCCGAGTCGGAAGCCGCGGGTCTGGGAGCAACGACTGGAGAAACTTTACCGCTGAGCTGTTGAGGTCAAGTCCTGCGAGGAGTCGTGAGCACAGCTCGAGCATGACCCCGTGCTCATCGATCTGTCGGTTGTAGAGACTTGTCAGCGCCTCTGCGTCAAACCAAAGACCGCGGTCCTTCTTGGACGCCGCAAACCCACTGAACTCGGGGCGGCTGAGCTGACGAAACGTGACCTCCTTGCGGGCCTGGGAGGTGGTGGCTTCTCGGATTGCCTTTTCGAATTCGGCCTTTTCACGTTGAATTCGATTGGCTTCAGACTGATGATTACGGCCGACTTCAGCGATCTGGCTGGGGCTGTCGGGGTCGATACGGCTGGCAAGCTGGTCCAGCTCGACTCCACGCAGTCGTTGCACCAACCCCGGCAGTCGGGTGCTCAGATGAAGACCAGGGATGGTCTGTGGTCCGCCATTCGGGCGAATTTTTCCGTTCATCTTTCCTCCACCCGTGAATCCAAAGCCGCATTGAAGGGAAATGCGAGGGGTGAGAAGTCCCTCACGCCCCTTCGTGGCGAGGCTTGAAAATGAAGAGCCAGGCCTCCCTCCAAGCCTTGCTGAAGCGGCAGCCACTGAAGGTCGCTTGTGATGGAGACACGAAGCTTGTGGGAGAGGTAGAGCCCCGAGTGGACTCGAGCGAGGAACCGAGGACGCCAATAGGCCTGCGATCGGTATGCAGTCTCAAATCGATGTCCGATTCCTCCCAAGAGAGTCACAGAACTGCTCTGCCCCATCATCCAGTCAGCCCTCGCAAAGCTCTCTGCCCAGTTGATGCGAATATCGGGCGAACTCCGGAGGTGCGCTGCAAACCTCAAACGACCGTCCCGATAGGGGCGCCAATCGGCGAGTAAGCCTGCCGTCACACCCCAAAAGTGATCGAGGTCGTAGGTGTTCCACACCCATGGGTCGACAGGATCCCCGATGTCCTCAGACCAGTGACCCACTTGGGTGCCGAGCCAGGGTTGCAGAAGCCAGTTCGGTCCTGCATCCACCAAGCCTCGGAAATGACTGAGTGCCTGGACCATCGTTGCAGACCCGCTGTAGCCGGCTCGGAATTCCAATTTTGAAGCCCACCGCTCATCCATGTGAACCCAGTCGGCGAGGCCAGAGACGCTCGGGAAACCCGCATCAGAGCCTCGTGATGCAACGCGAATGCTCCACCAGTCGGTGCGATCCGGGAGCCGCTGATACCAACCGATTTGTCCACCTCCAAAGGGATAATCCTGACGATTGTCTCGCTGGCCGCTCTGATCGAGGCCCCCGAGAACGCTGGCCTGAAATGTCCCACCGCGACCCACTGGAAACGGCGCCGGTCGGGCTGCGAGAGAGACTTCCGAGATCCATCGGGCGGTCGCTCGCCCCGCAGCAGAGTCCGTCGTGCCGCTGAGTGTGGTTTTGCGTTGGAGGGGGGTTGGGACACGTTCTTGGGCTTGAGGAACGAGCCGAGACAAGCTGACCCAGGAGCGGGCATCGCCGGCGATGTGCACGTTGACCCATCCCGAATCCGGAAGCGGAAGGATTCCCTCCCCGCGAATCGGTGTGGACTCGCCACCACCACGTGCGACCACCGTTGCGCCTCCATAGGTTTTCACGCGAAGCAGCGACTCTCCTTTCACGCGAAGTCGGAGTCCCTCTCCGATTCGATGCTGAACGAGACGGCTGCTGGGTCGACTGATCTCCTCATCCAGGAGTACGAGAAGTCCAAGGGCTTGGTTGGTGCTCTGCAGAGGTCCGACGCGGAGGAGGCCCCGTTCAAGCGTGGATTCCCCAACGTCGACGGCTAAAAAGCTCTCCGAGGGAAGGGCAATCGTCTGGGTCTCCCCGTTGAGGGTCACAGGGACTTCGCAGGCAGGAGCCTCGATTTGGTGGGCCCAATCGGAACAGACCAGGTTGAGAGTGACTTTTCCGGGACGGGACAGGTCGACCTCGACGGAACGGCTGTCATGCAGCACAAGGCCATCCTGAGGCAGCCAGGGGGCGCCCAGCAGAGCTTCGCGTGCGAGACGAAGAGGACTCGAGCCGAGACCAGCGGCATTTCGACCGTGCTGGCTAAGGGACGAACCTCCGCTGGCGTTCACTCGGGTGATGTGCTCCCAGTGGCCGGAGCTGGCGATGCGCAGTCGTTCCACGCGCCCGAGGGGGCCACTCTCCTGGGCATGCATCCAGGCCTCAGCCACTTGTCCCTCTTCCAAGGCTCTTCGCGCCATTTCGAGGTGAACGGGGCCGGCGTGCACGGGACTGATCTCCTCAACCAGGACCTGGAGATCCGCCTCGGGGGAGTAGGGGATCCCGTCTTGGGCGGCGGCGGCGGCCACCGTTACGGGGCCTGCGGCCTCGGCCGACAAGGCCAACGGCTGACTTTCGCGGAGGATGACCTCTGCGATTCGCTTTTGTGTCGGAGTAGCGTGCTCGGTTTCAGCAGCAGCTCGGGCTTCCTTGCGAGCCGAGCTTAGGAGACCCAAGGCTTCGAGGGCGGCCGCTCGAATGAGTCTCAAGGCCACCTTTTCTTCTCCATCCTGGGTTGTGTGTAGGCCTCTGCTGGCTTGATGGAGCATCCGGAGGGGGTCGCCAAGCACCTCGGCGCTTGCAAAGGGCTCATCGACCTCCAAAGCCCGCCGCATTGCGACGCTCGCTCGCAGACCCTCAGGCCCGTCCAAGTCGATGCGTTCCGTCCAGCTCCCAAGGTGAAGCTCAAATCGATTCAACCCTTCTTCGACCGAGAGGCTCCACGTCTCGCCGGTGTTGCTGCGCACCGTCACGGGTCCCGTTCCTCCGCTGATGAGCACCTCCACCTCCGCTGGAACCCCAGGATCGGGAACGGCGAAGCTTCCGGGAAGTGAGGTCAATGGGCGTTCACGCATAAACTGACCACCGACCGCGAGAGAACCGTCCAGCAAGAGCAGAGCCCCTCGCTGGACCTCGATTTCGTACATCCCGGGATCCAAAGCCTCAAACAGTTCTCCGGAGCCCTCCCGCGGATCGCCATTGATGGTGTACCGGGTTGGCGTGTCTGTGCTGAGCCGAAGGAGGGGGTACCGACCGTTTCCAAGGCTTGGGAGACGAACCCTTGCCTTTTGACCGGACCGAATCAAGACCCGTCCAATGCCTCCTCGGGTGCCGACCAGATGGAGTGTGGGGAGGGGAGTATCGGGATGAAGAGCTGTCCAGCGAGAATGCGTGTCCGCGCCGGTGGAAAGCTGCGCTAACTGGCGGATCGCGTGGCCTCTTGGTCGAATGAATCCGGCGGGAAGGGCATCGGCTATGGCCGCCAGCCACTCCGGATCGGCGGGAAGCTGGTCGGCGGCCTCGACAAGCGTGTTCAGCGAAACGTCTTGTCGCAGAGTCCACCTTCTGAGCAGCGCAGTGGCACCCACTCCGCCGATCGGTCCATTCTGCCAGTTTCGGAGGGCCTCGCTGCTGTCCCTGCTGTGTTCGATGATCCGAGCGCGAGCGAGCTGGTGCACGGGGTGGGCGAGATCGGGGTAGAGAGCGAGCAGCGCCTTGGCGCGGTCGACAGCCGTTTGGCTGTCCCAGCTGAGGTGAGCTCGCTCCATTTCCAGTACGGGATCATCAGAGGGCCTGTGACTCCTTGTCCAGCCCTCCAGCGCCGCACGAGTCGGGCTCCGAAGCCGCTCTTGCTTTGCAGACAGGCGAAGGTCGGCGCCATCGACTTGGAGGCTCAGGGTGTGAGAACCTCGCGGGATGGGTATCGAAAATTCACGCAGGTGCCCGAGACCCGGATGGTCCGGATTTTCCACAGTGGAAAGGGCGGCTCGAAAAACAGGCTGGTCTCCACTGGAGGCGGAAACAACAAAACGGCGGTGGACTTTGCCATTCATCTCCGCGCGTGTCTGCACTTCCAGCACACCTGGGCCTTCCACTTGAAGGGACCAATCCTTTCCAGCCCGAAGTCGCCCCTCTTGTAACGATTCACTCGCATGCGAGGGCTTGCTGCGGGAGCGATGCCGCTGCAGTTCAAGCTGAGCGAGGCCCATCAGCAGTGGCGCTCGAGCGCGACCAAAGTGAGCGAGAAAGGCTTCTCTTCGGGCCTGCCAATCGGTCTCAATGGCAGCGATGGAACGAGGCGGAACGGGCAGCACGCCTCCCGTGGCGAACCACGTTCGAAGACGAGATTCGTAGCGGTCCCACGCGGCCGCTTCGCCCTTGTCGGTCTCATGCCAGATCTCGATGCGACTCGCGGGAGCCCCTTGAATGAGGAGGGTACGAGTTCGAGGTGCTGGGGAAACAAGCTGGCTCTGTTCAGGACCCGACTTGAGCGGGATCTGAATTCCATTGGAGACAACCTGAATCTCTCCTCCGGGTTGATTCGAGAGAAGCAGAACCCCGCGACCTGCCTTCTGGATCACAGGAGTGGGTGCCTTGGACGACAACTCAATGGCGTCCGCGGGCAGCCATTGGCCTGCGAAAGCGCTGGCGAGGAGGGCGAACAGCATCATGGAGAGGCCTCCTGCAGCACGCCATTCAACGCGGAGAGTTTCTCGGAGTCGGTCGCCAAGCCATCTCGTGCTGACTTGGAAAGCTCCAAATGGATGAATCGTGCATGTCCGCTGACAGCTCGCCCCTGCATGTTCCGTCTTCCAGCGAGGTTGGGGCGGGCTGCGGCACCGAGCACCGGGCCCCACTCCGCCAGAATCGGTGTCAACTGATTTCGAACGGTGACGTGAATGCTGTTCGGTTGGAGCGACGCACCGGGTGTAACCACGGCCGACTCACCCTCTCTCGAACGAAAACCATGGATTTGGATGATTGCCGGTTGGTTCAGAGCATCAAGAGCCCCGAACGTGGCCGCTTGAAACATGGAGTAGGGGCTGTGGGCGACATCCGGAGCCGGGTCGGGTCTGTCTTCATCGCTCAAACCCGGCCCGCCATAGCGGTGCCCTGTGTTGAAGTACGCAGCCCGCCATTCACCTTCCTCGTAGAGGGCGCTGGTCAGCCGCCCGCTTCCAAGGTCATAAAAGCTGTGGGGCGCCTGAAGGATTGCGGGTTTGGCCTTTCCGAGCCGAACAACGTAGAGTCCGAGGGAGGCCTCACGCCCCCATACCAAGACGCGTTGGGGCTCCACTCGGATGTGAAGACTGAGTGCAGCGGCTTCCTCGCGCAGCCGAGGGGGAATTGTTCCGCTCTCGGCTGCTTGAAGGAGTGCGTGAAAGAACCGTCGGGCGCGATGCTGTTCGGTGGCATTCAGCTGATGAATGTCCAGAGAATCTCGGCGCGCATTTTTGACCAGATCCCAGACCGGTGTTTCCGCCTCAACGGTGGGTGTCCAAATCAGGAGGAGAAGCAAAGCGAGCATCATGGAGCCTCCCCATCAACATACCAGTGCCGGTCGGCAGTAGCCTCGCGCGGAGGAGCAGCCGAGGAGTCGAAGCGAACAAAGACCGGTTCTGCTCCGGTGGGAAGCGCGATCGTTACCTTGTGTTTGCTTCCGACGAGGTCGTCTCCGAGGGTAATGCCGAGTCCTCGATGCGCCTGGAGGGCGCCCTCGTCCCGGTCGATAAGCTGTGCAGTTCTTCCCGAACGTTGTGGGGTCCGTTGCTGGCGAGGCGTACTTGGAAACTGGGTCGATCCGCTGCGCAGTACCGGCCGGCCATCATCGATGGTGAGGGTTAGCGGGGCAGCTCGGACACCGGTTTCTGTGTACACCCGAACGAAAACGGTCGTCCCACCCTGGGGTACGTCCACCTCAATCTCGAGGGTGTCGGTGAGGCGGTAGAGCCCCCTTCTTGCCCAGCGTCGCCCTGAGCCGGGGGCGTTTACGAAATAGTCCCCGCCAGGTGCGGTCAGCTGGCATGTGTTCCAGTTCGGCGGCATGCCATTCAAGCGGAATGATCCGGCCTCGGCATTGAGGGCATGGGAGAACTCCTCGCCGTTGCAGAGGAGCGTGAACACCCCTGGCTCAGACGCAGTGGTTCGGTAGTCGACTGTGAGGGAACCGGTCTCTGGGATGTTGAGGCGCGTGGTTCGTCCCAAGGCTGTCCTGTGCCACTCGCGCCAGCTTCCGGGGCGTCGCACGGTCTCGAGAACCCCGTGTCGAATCCTCTGTCCTTTAGGAACCAAGCTGCGGGTCTGCTGGACGCCCTCCGGGCGAGACTGAAGGACTCTTCGAGGGCGGACCGTTGCATCGAATCGCACCAGCCGCTGCTCCGAAAGCAGACTCTGGCTCTGAAGAGGGGTGAGGGAAACATAAGGGGCGAGTTCCCAAGATGCGTTTTGTGCAGTCCAGCCTCCAGGGAGCGCATAAACCGATGAACGCTCCTCTTCCACAGGGAGCGGAACCAAGAAACGGAGGTCCAAGGGCGCATCACTCTCGAACCGCACCTGGGTGGCCGCGGAGGGGTGCTGGAGGGCGATACGGGTGGGTTGACCCATCCAGCCTGAGTAGGGCTCCACTCTTCGATCGTAGGGCTCCTCGGCAAGGGCTACCTCCGCCCTCCCGCTGCTGAGGACTCGGCCATCATCGGTCTCGAAGTGGTAGATCAGGTTTGAGTTGACTCCAGAGGGTGAGCTCAAAGAAGGAGACTCGTCCTCAAGAATTTGGGGTCGGGCCTCCACCACCAGCAGGCCTCGACCGCTGCCGCTCGCCACGGGAACCTCAAGTTCTTGATCGGGGCTGAGGGACCAGGCAGTGAAGCGGCGGGTTTCCGGGGCGACTTCCGAGTCCCAGGAGCTGCCAGCGTGTTCCCCCCACACACAGGCTTTTCCGTTGGGGGCTTCGAAAGACAGGTCCAGCCCCGAGAGTTCAACGGGCGCCTCCCAATGCACAGTCCACAGTGAACCGGGTGGAACCTCGACCGAGGTGGACGAGATCTGGACGACTTGGTTGGGCGCAGGTCCTTCGATTCGCTCCACCTCCGGACCCCACTCCATGGGGAGTTTTTCCTGAGAAACC
>JAYXVV010000178.1:0-17764 GCA_036021505.1 Myxococcota bacterium
CTGCCTGGGTCAGCTTCCTGGCACAGGTCAGCCCCGAGAGGCCCGCTCCGATAACAGCGATTCTTGGCTTGGCGGCGCTCAACAGTGCACTCCCCGTTTTTACGGGCATCCAAACCCCTGTCGTCGCCGCCTACATCCCCAAGTCCGGCAGGAAATTCTTCAGGGCGGAGCCCCTCTTGTGTGGCGCTTCCGACCGCCTCGACAAAACCTCCCTCCACAGCGCAGACCCTTTCGGCGAGATACCCTCCCTCATGGACGACCCGACCCACCTGACGGAACCCACCATCTCCAGCTATGCGGAAAGAGCCCAAGAGTTCTGGGAGGGTACCCGTGACCACGATGTTTCCCAGAACATCGAGGCACTTCTTGGAGCCCTTGAGGGTTCCACACCGTTGACCATTCTGGACCTGGGATGCGGGCCGGGGCGTGACCTTGCCGACCTTCGAAACCGAGGCCACCACCCGATCGGTTTGGACGGTTGCGAGGAATTCTGTGCAATGGCGCGATCGCATTCTCAGTGCACGGTCTGGCACCAGAACTTTTTGAGTATGCAGCTCCCAGAAGAGCTCTTCGACGGCGTTTTTGCGAACGCGACCCTGTTTCACGTCCCCAGCGCACACCTGCCTCGAGTGCTCTCCGAGCTTTATGCCAGCCTGAAGCCAAGCGGTGTCCTCTTCAGTTCCAATCCTCGAGGACCGGATGAGGAAGGGTGGAATGGCGACCGCTACGCTTGCTTTCACAGCCTATCCACCTGGACGAGCTACCTCACCGGCGCTGGTTTTGAATCCATTCGCCACTACTACCGGCCACCAGGGCTTCCCCGCGACCAACAACCCTGGCTGGCAAGCCTCTGGCGAAAGCCCTGACTACTCCTGGTGAAGCTCACCACCAGCAGCCAAAACTCCAGCAAACCCGCTGGTTACCGACCAGGCATTTTCCCAGCCCTGCTCCCGAAGCCAATGGGTGACTCCAAAGCTGCGTACGCCCGCCGCACAGTACACCAACAGGCGCGTGTTTTTCTCCGGAAGCTCCTCCAGAGACGAGGGCACGGTGTTCATGGGAATGACCAGCGCACCCTTTGCAGTCCCGGACCGGGTCTCCATGGGCTCGCGGATGTCCAAGAGCACCGTCTCCTCCCCATCACTGAGCCACCGAGCCAACACCTCATCGTTTACTTCCACATCCGGCATTTCTTCCGCCTCTTCTTCCACAGATTTCTCAGAACGAACTGGAACGGAAGCAGCAGCTGGAGCCGCAGGCTGTTGACGCCCCATCACTCTCTTGAGACCTGCCTTGATCCACTGTCGTTTTTTCATTGTTCAACCCGCTCCCTGAGCGTCTCTTGATTTCATCGAGGGATGCCAATGCCTCATCCCAGGGAAGGCGTTTATGGATGGGTTTCCGCTTGCATTCGGGGCTTGCCTTGGGCCTCGATAAGACAGGCCACGAGATCCCGCATCCGAAGGGGCTTCGATGCATGTGTGATGCCGAGTTCTCGGAGGTCTCCGCTGCGCTCTCGCGCGTAGCCCGTCATCAGCACCACAGGCAGTTGCCCATCGATTCTGCGCAACTCTCGGACAAGCCGAATTCCATCCATCCCAGGCATCGTCATGTCTGTGAGCGCCACATCGCATGACCCGCCATTTTTGACCCAATCCAATGCGGCTACCCCGCTGTGAAAATCCGCCACAACCGTGGCTCCCAAGGTTTCCAACATCGAACAAATGGTGGTTCGAACGTTTTCTTCATCATCGACAACGACGACGCGCATGCCCTCTAAGCTCATGCTGTCCTCGGAGCTCGGCGTCTCGCTCGACGGCGCAGCCGGGGCCAAGGCGTCGCTCCAAGGAAGCCGGACCGTGACCTTCGTACCCACATCGACCTCGGAATGAATCTCGACCTCACCCCCTGCACTCGACACACAACCGTGGACGATGGAAAGCCCCAATCCATGACCCTGCGAGTTTGAAGAATTGAAAAAGGGCTCCATGGCTCTCTCTCGCATTTCCCTCTGCATTCCTTGGCCGTTGTCCTCCACCTCCAGAATCACCTCTTGGTTGACCACCGCAAGGCGTACTTCGATCCGGCCATCCGAAGGGGTAGCGCTCAGTGCGTTTCGCAGCAGGTTGTCGAGAATGCGAATCGCGGAGGTCGGTCCTATCAGCACCCAGACGGGGTCTGCCGGGAGATTCCACTCCACCGTCGCTGGCCCACAACTCTGGTGCGCCCCCCGTTCGAGATAGGCTCGAAGAGTCCGGGCGAGGTCCATTGCCACCGGCCGTTCCTCGTCTCCCCGAGCGAAGGCCAGGAGTTTCTGGATCAACTGGGAGGCGTCTGCAGAAGCTCCAGTAATTCGGCCGAGATCCTCCGCTGTCGCCCCACTGTGTCCGCTGTCTTCACTGAGGCGCCCCTGAATCGCCTCTGCACTGCCCACAATAGCCGCCAGATGGTTGTTGAAGTCGTGCGCAACACCTCCCGCGAGTCTTCCTACGGCTTCAAGACGTTGCGCCTGCAGCGTACGCTTCTCTTGCAAGCGTCGAGCGAGGTCCCCCTGCACAATCGAGCCCACCGCACCCAAAAAAGGAACCACAGAGGCTCGCTCGAAGCTCTCGAGCGGAAACAACTGGACCAACACCCCAAAAGGCCCCTCACCCTCTCCCGAAACCGTGAAGCTGAGCCCCTTCCAGTGCCCCCGATTCACCCCCTCGCTCAGGCTGAATGTGTGGGAAACAAGCCCCTCTTCTCGCGCCTCCACCCCCCGAGCGAAGAGGGCGTCCAGAGACAGTCCTTCAATCGACTCACCACTCCAGTGACGAGCCTGAATCTCCCCGCCCCGAGCCTGGAGAAACAAGGTCAGGGCACCGCTTCTCTGGGTGTGTGTCACCTCGACCGCCTTCCGAATCAGGGAAGACTCGGAAGTCAGAGTACCGATGTCGCGGGAGAAGTCGGTCAACGCTTGTGAACGCTCAAGCTGCGCCACGGACTCGAGCTCTGCACGGAGCCTGTCTGCATGAAACCTCTCTTGGGTACGCAGGGCGACAACTGCCAGGAAACCCGCACCCAAAAAACTCGACATCAGGATCGATGTGCGCATGACCTCCGTCATGATGGGGTCCAACGGAATCGTCCCATCCTGCTCCAAGAGGCGACCGAAAATCACGACCGGGGCCACCGATGCGGCCACCCATCCGGCACTCGTGGCACTGAGGGTGAACCCCGCAATAAAAATGCAGGCAATGAATGAAATCACTGCCGCGACTTGGAGTCCCTCGTTGAGGATGATTCCAACCTGAATGCCAAAAATGCAGATCAAATACAGCCAGGCAGCCTGTCTCAGAAGCCCTCGTCTGAGCAGTGCAAAGCAGATGGCTGAGAGCCCCACGACCGCCAAGCATCCAACGGTGAAGATTGGAAGAGGCATTCCTGGTGCCTGAACCACCACACCCAACCAAGACAGAAGCGTGCTCGCCAGGTAAATCCAAAGGATTTGCCGGAGAAGATCGATTCGCTGCGCTTTTTGGCCGGGAATCTGCGCCACTACAACCCCACAAGGATGGCCACAAGACTACCCCATGCGCCATCACCATGCATCCGTGAGTTGCCCTCACGACTGCCGAATGTCCCAAACAAATTGAGGAATCCACGCAAGAGTCACTGGCACGAGATGCGATTTTCAGCCATTTAGTGAGTAGCGTAAGGAGTGACTCATGTACCGACTGCTGTGCTTTATTCCCCTTTTTGTTTCCTGCAGCGGAGGCGATCTCGAGGACACGTCCAGCGTACCGACCTTGGAGCCTCCTGCCGAGGGTGAAGGCTTCCAGTTCAAAATGGAAGCCGTCGTTGAACCCTTTTCTGAGGCCTGGATCTGCGCCATCTATCCACTGGGGATCACCGAACCCGCGAACGTCAACTGGGCCGAGTTCATCCAGAACGAGGGAACACACCACATGACCCTCTCGACACCCGCCCTCGATGGCAACCACGGCCTCGACTATGGCACCTACAACTGCGAGGATCTCTACGCTGAAATGCTGCCCGATCAGATTCTGTTCTTCGGACACCAAGGCGCCGCATCGGGCACACTTTCGCTTCCGGAAGGCATCGCTGCCACCTTCCCCGTGGGCTTGGACATTCTCCATGAGATTCACTACGTGAACCCTACTCCTGAGCCTGTCCAGCTGTACTCCTATGCCAACGCCTACACCATCACCAATGGAGAGGTCACGGACCGAATCTGGGGAGGTCAAGTTCGGGACGAGACCATCGAGATTCCAGCCAACTCCGAGCACACCGAGTGGACCCGCTGCGTCATGAACCGCGACGTGGAGGTTCACTTTCTCGCCTCTCACAGCCATGAGAAGGGCAAGCGATTCGACATTGCTCGATTTGACGGCAGCACAACGGGTGACGTGTTCTACTCGAACACCGACTGGCACGATCCGCTGATCACGCAGTACGACCCGCCACTTGTGGTCCCTGCCGGGACGGGCTTCGAATACTCCTGCACCTGGGAGAACGACACCGACCAGCCAATCTCCTACGGTTCCACATCCAAGGATGAAATGTGCAACATGAGCATCGTGCACACCCCGATGGACCTCGGGGCCCAGTGCGAGGTCGTGGAAACCAGCGACGGAGTCCTCTGGTCGCCCTGACTTGGCCTGTGCCGCTACAGAGGCTCTGCGTAGTAGTAAGCACCCGTCCTGTAGTTCAACTGCTTCATGAGTGCTTGCTCCATTCGGAGCACTTCCTCTCCCGCCGGTCCGAACTCCATGACCCTCGAGGGAACACCATCTGTGCGGTGGCCTCCAGAGCTCAACAGCACTCCGCCGCTCTCCAGAAGCCGGATGCTTCCCATGGAGTAGGCCGCCACGCCAGCATTGAACTCCTGGAGAATCTCGACGCTCATCTCGTCAAAGTCCAACCCAAGCCTCAGCCCTCGGCTTTCCGGCAGGCTTCCATTGAGAGAGTTGTCGTAGAGAAGCATCTCACCGTTGCCCAGGAGCTGTGCATCATGCTGACCCGAGAACCACACCCCCTTTGTCAGCTCAAAGTCGCCCCCCTCTCCCAAGGTCCAAAGGATCTCCCCGCTTGAGCGGTCAATGAAAATGACCTGGCTCAAGTGTCGAATACTCATCAGAAAACCATCGTCCTCCTCAACGTATTGAACGCTGTTGGCATGGGTCCAATCCGACCGTTTCAGTCCCTCTGAGGGGTCGTTGAACTCGGTTTGCGTTTCCTCCCAATCGAGGTGATCGCGGATCTCCCATCTCCAGACTTCTTTGCCCTCGGGATCAACCTCCACCAAGCCGTCCCCGACCACCGTAAACGGCCCCAGTTCCTCGGACTCCACGGTATCGTAGGTCTGCGTCATCAGCACCCAGTTGCCATTGGGGAGACGTTCCGCGTCGTGGTGAAGATCTTCTCCTGCATCAAAGCTCGCGACGATCTCGCCCATGGGCGTCAGTTCCACACCACCGGTGGCTGTCCGGTAGAAAAAGTTACCGGTCTCCAACACCTCAACAAAGGGTGCATGACCCAGAGTGTTGTCCCCCGAGTTGTGATCCCAAATCAGGCGCCCAAGCTGATCCACGCCAACAAATCGAGTGGGTCCATCCGCACCGGCCGATGTTCTTCGATCCGTTTGGTCCATGAGGTACATCACCCCATTGGGCCTCCGGTCCAAGGAGTCCCCCGACACCGTTGGGCGGCGAAACTCAGCCGCCTCTGAGGTCGAAAAGTCCAAGGGTTCTGAGATGAACTCTCCCTGCGGGGTCTCTGCGTGGACCACCACCACCGAGTCCGCTCCTCCAAGCAAACCAACAAGAGGCACCCGATGCCGAACGGCCTCATCGCTCCAGGCTGTCACCAGTGGCGACTCGCCGAGTTGACTGAACTCCACACGTATCCGTGCCGGCTCTGAGACGCCGACTGAAACCCAGACGGCATGGGCATTGGCTTCGACCTTCTCGATCTTCACCTCGCCAAAGGAAAATCCACCCGTATCCAACAGGGCTTCATCTTTTGGGCTGCACCCGAACAAAGGAAAGACAACCAAAGCGGCGGTGAAACATTTCATGGCGCCCAACCTAACGGACCTCCTGGGAGGTCTGCCACTGGAAGCCAGCATCTGTACGGCCCCACCACCCTGAGGACGAGTTCCCGCCGTCTGCAGCGGGATTTCGACCGCTGCCTTCCTACTTCTCCGCCTTCAGAATATCCCGACGGCTGGCCAGCTGATCTCGAATGCTGCCGAGTGCCCCAACCAGGACCTCAGGATCGCTCTCCTCTGTCAAGCCGTCAATGGCCTCAACCACCTGTTTCTCCAAGGCGGCCGTTGACTCCGAACCATTGCGGTCCGCGTAGGTGATGTCGTCGAGAAGCTGGCTCATGCCTTGCTTGACTCCGGCATGCTCCACACTGACCAGACGGCGTTGAGCCTGTTGCGCTGCCAACAGAATTCCCTGGCGACCCAAGCCGGCAGCTTTCTGATGAGCATCCTCATTGGTGATCAGGGCCTCCGCCAGTTTCCAGGTCCCAAGTGCAAAAAGTGCCGTCGAGGCCAAGACAAAGTGGAGGCCGATGGCGATGCCCACGGGCAACACAGGCGAGAGCAACCAAAGACCAAACACCAAGACGGTGTAGACCATGGCCACCACGGGCATAGACAGCCCTGCCACCCCGGTTGCTCCAGCCGCCATGTGGGTTGCCCTGCTCGAGGACTCCGCCGTCAAGAAGACGCCCAGAGCGATGGCTCCAAATCCGACCCAGCCGGTGGATCCCGAGTAGCTCTCCGGAAGGATGAACTGCTGCAGAGAAAACACAGCAAAGAGAACGAGAAAGGCCATGCCATACAGCAATGGACGCGCGAATTGTGTCATCGTCTATTCTCCACTTGGAAAGGGAGGCGGCCCTCCGTTCCCACTCCCTGGAAAGGGAGGTGGGCCAAAGAGAGAGGCCAGGTCGGGCACCTGCCCTGCTGGGGTCCACTGGGGCATCCCATCGGTCCAGACCATCGTTTCTCGTGTGAACTGACCGGTCGCCACACCCTGTTTGAGGGTTTCAATGGGATACGGCCCCATCTGTTGCCCATTGAGGTGGATGTGAAATGCTCGCGCCGGAGCTGTACCGGGTCCACCAACGGGATTGTCGGGGCTGCTCCCCGGGGCCGGAGGCGGCGCCCCTCCGGTAGCCATCTGGCCTACAAGTCCTCCAGCTTGGTTGCCCACACCGAACCCCAAACCGATTCCCATTCCCGCCCCCATCATGGTTCCGGCTGCTCCACCCTCGTTCCCCGCAGCGGTCTCCATCACGTCGAAAGAACGTTCTTGCTGGTAGGTAATGCCCTCGATTTTTCGTCGAGCGGCATCTGCCTTGGCGTGTTTGAGGGCCTGGTACGACGCGTCTTCCTCGGGGACGTTGATGGACATGATGTTGAAGGCCTTGAAAGCGACCCCGTATTCATCAAAGTGCGGCTGGAGCGCCTCCTCAATCTTGGCCCCAAGCGTGATCAACTCCGCCCCGATTTCCAGAATGCCGATGCCTTCTTTCACCATGGCCGTTGCAATCGCTGTCTTGAGCCGGGACATCATGAATCCCTGAAAATGCTGATCCAGTGACTGGCGGTCGAAGCGTGATGTCGCTCCCACAAGCTTGGTGACGAATTTGCCGGAGTCTACAACCTGGATGCCAAACTGACCGAAGGCCCGAACGGGTACAACGACACCATACTGAGGATCCTCCAACTGGATAGGAGTTCGAGTGCCCCACTTGATGTCGAGGGCCATGGTGCGGTTGACGTACCAAACCTCTGCTGCGAAGGGAGACTGTCCTCCAAACGGCAGATTGATGAGTTTGTTGAGGATCGGAATGTTCTTCGTCGAGAGCGTGTACCGACCTGCACCGAAGGTGTCGCAGCGCTGACCGTCCTTGAACAGGAGTGCTTCCTGACTTTCATTCACGATCAGCTGAGTCGCTGTGGACAACTCGGTGCTCGGAAACTTCCAGACGAGCAGGTCCCCCGGCTCATCCCATTTCACTACGTCAATCAATGCCATTGCTCACTCCAGGTTTTAACCACGCCCCTCGAATAGCACAGATCCGACGGCTCGGGAAAGACTCACCCCCCGCAAACCGTCTGCTATCATCCCCTCAGCTGTCCCTTTTTTCGCGAGACAAGTCATGATTGTTTCCAAGAGCATGCACCTTCTTACGGCTGCCTTGCTGATTTGTTGCAGCGACCCTGAGAATTTGCCGGAGAATGACGACGACGGCGATGGTTTCAGCGAGAACCTGGGCGACTGCGATGACACGGACCCCGAGCGCACCTTCTTCTGCGGCATTCGCGTAGAACCCGGAAGCTTTGAAATGGGCTGCTCCGCGCGGCAAGCGGATTGCAGCCCGGACGAGGCCCCCGCTCACAATGTCGAGGTCACCCAGCCGTTCGAGATGGCCGAAACCGAGGTCACTCAGGCCTTGTTCACCAACCTCATGGGCTTCAACCCCTCCTACTTCAACGCCTGCGGACCCACATGTCCGGCCGATTATGTCTCCTGGAACCAAGCCGCTGAGTTCATGAATCGGCTCTCGGCAGTCCTGGGATTGGAAGAATGCTTCACATGCACAGACGGTGAGTGCAGCCCCAAGATGGCTCCCCAGGACTGCGAGGGTTTTCGCATGCCCACAGAAGCCGAGTGGGAGTTTGCAGCGCGTTGTGGAACCGCCACTGTGCTCGCAGGCTCCGACACGCCCGATGAGGTGGCCTGGACCGTCAGCAACAGCGAATGGCGCACCCACCCTGTCGGACTGCTTTCCCCCAACGCCTGCGGCTTTCACGACCTGAGCGGAAATGTGTGGGAGTGGGTGTGGGACATCTACGACCCCGACTACTACCAGTACAGCCCATCCGTGGACCCCACTGGGCCGGAAACCGGCGACTTTCACGTCTATCGAGGCGGAGGCTACGCCAACGTGCCCGAGGATGCCCGGGTTTCCGATCGGTGTGCTGACTGCCACCCCTTCGACACCGTCAATGCCGTTGGCTTGAGGGCGGCGAGAAGTCTCCCTTAGACGGCTTCTTTCGGATCCGGTGAAGCCTCTGCATCCACCTCATCGACCCATCCCGCCGCGCTGTCTGGGAATGCGTCGCAGTACGGTACGTAGGGTTTGACATCCAACACAGGCGTCCCGTCAATCAGGTCCAAACCTCGGATGTAGAGTGTGTGCCCTTCGACCGCCACAACCTCCACAGCCGACAGACCGATCGAATTCGGATGGTGAGGTGAACGCGTAGCAAAGACGCCTCGCCGCTTGTTTCCGCGAGGTGGGCGCACCAGTGGGCCCCACTTTGGATTGAGGTGCAAATACGTAAGAATCCAGACCCGTTCGAATCCCTCGAGATCGCGAAGTGCGGTTGGAGGGATACGGCTTGGATCAAATTCCACCCGCCCTTCTTCCATCGCACTGCCCCGGCCTTTTCCCCGAACCGTGGGCTGCCGTGGAGTGCCATGCCGCTCCTTGTAGGGAGACCGCACCCACCCCACTGGGCTCAGTCGGACTTCCTCCGGACACTCCACCACCTCACGATGATCACGCTTTGGGGGAAGCTTTTTCACGGTACCTCACTGGTGTTGCCTCGCGCGTCCGGTGAGTGTGATAATCCTCTGTCCCCCCCCATGTCTCCTTTTTTTCGATCGACCCTAAAGTCGGATCGGTGAAATACTCTGTACCTGCAGAGGCCAAACCTGGACAAGGATTTCCAATGATGCTTCCTCTTCGCTTGCTCCTTTTGTCTTCTTTTGTGCAGCTCGTCGCCTGTTCCTCAAGCAGCAGCGACGCCGACACCTCCGAAGATTCGGGAGGGTCTTCAGTCGATACCTCCAGTGACACGGGAGCAGAGGGCAGCCAAGTCCTCGAAGAGGACTTCCAACTCGGACTCAACCGCTTCGGAGGATGTGGCGATGTCTTTATGTACGCATCCAACCCCGATGACACCCTTGTAATGACCTTCCAAGCCCAAGGGGGTGCGACCCAAGCGCATGAGGCGGGAGAGACCATCGACATTCTCTACGACCTCACCAACGAGGACGTGTCCCTGACGGTGGTCTACGGCGAAAATGTGAGCCATGAGCACTGCAACGATGCCATCGAGTTCGAGGTGATCGAGCGAAAAGTCTTCTCCACAACCTCGGGCGAAGCCAATCTCCGCATCACACCCGATCCCGACGCCCCCACCGGGGTGGACTCCAAAAGCTCCGACGCCATTCTCTACCTCTCCAACGTCATCATTGAGTCGCCCGATGGCGAAAGAGCCGAGATCGAGCAGTTCACCTACCAGGCCTCTGTAGGCTGGCTTCCCGGCTGAGCGATTCCTGTGTCGACGTCCTTGCCGGATTCTCCTGTTCCGATTCTTATCGTGGGCGCAGGAGCTGCTGGCCTCTGGGCTGGAGCCACCGCCGCGCATCTTGGTGCCGAGACGGTGATCCTGGAAAAAACCCGGCGCACCGGCACCAAGGTGCTCTCCAGCGGAGGAACTCGCTGCAACCTCACCACCACCCTGGATACCGATGCTGCCGCGCGCTGTTTCGGACACGGTCACAATTTCATTCGCCCAGCCTTGAAGTCGCTGAGTCCTCAGCAGGTTCGCCAACGTTTCGAGGAGCTTGGGGTTCGTACGAAAGAGGAAAGCCAATTCGAAAAGGTGTTCCCAAAGTCGGACTCGGCTCGCGAGGTGCGGGACGCCTTGGAGCGGGCCGCGCGTCGCTCAGGCGTCAACATTGTTCTTGAGTCACCCGTCACCGCAATTGACCGAGTGGGTGATTGCTGGACCGCCCACACGCCTCACCGAAGCTGGAAGGCACAGCGTCTGTTGCTTTGCACCGGGGGCAAGAGCTACCCCAAAACAGGGACGACAGGAGACGGGTATCCCTGGCTCCGAGCCCTGGGGTTGAAGGTGGCAGACCCGGTACCGGCCTTGGTTCCCCTCGTCAGTTCCGCGCCTTGGGTCCACGCCCTCAGCGGGATCTCTGTGGACGTAGAGATTTCCATCGGAAAAGCCAAAAGAAGACGCCCCGTTCTTTTCACCCATCGCGGTCTGTCGGGACCAGGCGCAATGGATCTCTCGGAGCAGGTCACCCAACATGGCCACAGGGAGGTTCAGCTCGATCTGCTGCCCGATCATTCCTGGGAGGAGGTCCGCCAACTGCTCATCGACGGTGCCCAGCGGCCCGGTTCACCTCGCCTTGGTTCTCTTTTTGATCTGCCACGCAGGGTAATGGATACCTTGGTCCAACAGACCGGCTTGGCGACATCCAATCCTCCGCTCAATCAAATCACCAAGGCCCAGCGGCACGGACTGGTCCAAATCCTGAAGGCCTGGAAAATACCCGTCAGTGGAAGCGTAGGTTTTGCGAAAGCTGAAGTCACCGCAGGAGGCCTGGAACTCCACCAGGTGGATCGGCACACAATGGAGGTCAAAACCCATCCTGGGCTGTATGTCTTCGGTGAGCTCCTGAACCTCCAGGGGCCAATCGGGGGCTTCAACTTTCAGGCTGCCTTCGCGACCGCCGAGCTTGCCGCCCGAGCCGCTGCCGCATCTCTCAGAACAGAAACCTAAAACCCCGTCAGTCCTCGGTACTCGAGTTCACCACAAAGCTCCAGACGGCACCGACAGCATTCGGCAAGTCATTGAGCGAGATGTCCACGCTCCCGGGGTTGATGAAGTAGACGCTAGAAGGGCTAGTCGATGCCCAAATGGATTGTTCATAAACGCCCCAAACATTGGCGCCTGGAATGATCATGTCTGACTCACTGGCCTCAATTTCGGCAAAGAGATTGCCGGCAATTCGCTGACCCGTCGCATCCAGAGGAATCGGTAAAAAGGCGACCTGAGTCCCCTCCTCGATGGCTTCGCCACGCGAGAGGCTTTCGAAGTTTTCAGCCCAGGGTGCCCGAGCCCAGGCCACCAAGTCCAGCGAGGACGGCGCATCAAAAACCACCTCAAGTCGGTCGTGCAGTGTCCCCCCTTTCCATGTTTCGAAGAAATAGGTGCCCGGGGTCTCTACCAGGACCTCAAAGTTCCAGGGACCACCCGAGACACTGTCTCCCTGAAGCACAACCACCCCGGCTTCTGGAGTTACCGCATGGGAAATCTGATCCTCCTCCGCATAATCCGAGGAGTCCAATGGCGAGGTCTGGATTGCCTGGGGGTGTCCCACCAAGAGGGAGGTATCGGCCAAGCTCAGACCCTCCACTTCAAAATCCGTGTGCAGGGCATAGTTCATACGCCCGTACTCCCCATTTGCACTCGTCAAGTCCCCGCAGCCCACGAGCGAAAGAAGCCCCAACAGGACTGCCAAAATTCGTTCAACGCGCATCATGCCTCCAATTGCTGGGCCAGGTATACCCGCAAATGTACGACGTTGGTGGCAGTTTATTCACCTCCCCCGTGACCCCAGCAACCGAGCCGCATCGCCGCTGGCGCCACAGCGCACATGCCAACCCGCACACACCCTCCCAGACGAGTGGCCGCCTGCAGTTGGCTCGCCGACGGCATCTGGAAGAATGGACTTCTTCTAGCGTTCTCGGAGTCTCGGAATGAGTTCCGCGAAGTTGCAGGGCCGATGCCGAACATCGAGTTGTTCCCTGAGGATGCCCTCCCAGGCATCCCGGCACGCTCCAGGCGACCCCGGTAGCGCAAACAAGTAGGTCCCTTGGGCTACACCTGCCAGAGCTCGGGACTGAATCGTTGAGGTCCCGATCTTGGCAAAGGACTGCCAGCGAAAAAGCTCTCCAAAACCTGGAATTTCCTTCTCCACCACAGCCCGAAGTGCCTCAGGGGTAACATCGCGCCCTGTGACGCCTGTGCCTCCCGTGGACAGCACGACTTCAACGCCCTCATCAGAAATCCACTCCCTGAACTTCGCTTCCAGAAGCCTGCGATCATCCGACACGATTTCCCGTCGAACGATGTGGTGACCGTCCTCCGAGGCCATGCTCTCCAGCAGGTCTCCACTTCGATCGGTGTCCCGAGTGCGGGAATCAGAAACCGTCAGAACCGCAATACTCAGGGGCCTAAAGTCAGTGGACACGATGCACTCCGGCGTTGAATCAACCCCATGGGGTTTTCGGATATCAGACCTGGGCTTGGTAGGCCGCAGCAGCCTGGCTCCTCGAAGCCGAGACCCGCTCGATTCCGAGGTTAATTTGGTCGCTGATCTGATCGAAGATTCCGACAGCCGATTGTGCAGTCTCGAGCGCGGTTGCACGAGCCTCCATCGGTTGGGGTCCGGATTCATGCAGACGATTCACGTTCTCCGCCGCACGGTCATTGAGGGCCGAGACCATCCTGGACACACCCGTGGCGTAGGTTGAAAAATCGCTTCTGCTTACACTCTCTAAGGTCATGGCTTCTCCTTGGAACTGCTGCGAAAATCGGCTCTCTCTCCGAAATTTCCGCGCTTATAACCAATTCGATTGACACGACAAGTCCCCGCGACATCCCGTGACCATTTCGCGAAAAACCGCTTTTCCCACCAGGTCTCCTCCAGTCGACCGCCCCCCGGAGGGGAGGAAAAACACACAACCAAGGGTTTCTCGGTCGATTTTTCCATGCTTTCCAGGGCACTCGTGTTGTTCGATGCCCGTTTACCTGATTAAACCGCCAAAACTCCCATTTACCCGCTCAACTTTTTTCTTTAGCTCTGTTGCCCAGGTGCCGTAGAGGCCAAGTGGTGCCCGGGATTCAGTGTTCCATGCTGATCTCACTCGGGTCCGACCGATTTCTACAGGGACCTCAATGAGCGCTCGCCCCCAACTCGCTGTACACCTGCCCATGCGACAAGAATTTACGGCAAGCATCGCCATCAAAAGCGGCTCAGTAATGGGCTTCGGTACCGCCTATTGGATGCAAGGCGACCGAATCGCCTTCACCACGGAACTCGAGCTTGAAACCGATGATCGGATCGAGATTCGAATGGAACTGACGGGGTTCAACGACAGTGCCATGGGTGAGGTCCTCATTCTTCAGACCCGAGAAGAAGAGAGCGGTATTTTGACCTGCTTGGGTCAGATCACGTCGATGGAGAAAGAAGATTTCGAGATGCTCAATCAGTGGCTTGAGAACCTCATCGCAGGAAACACGGCTTCTCAATCCTCTCGCTGGCTCGCGAGCATCACCAACTCTCGAGGTCCACAGGCCAGCCACGATGAGACGGCTGCTGCCTTGCGCCGACTGGACAAGCGCATGGGCAACGACCGCCGAACCGCCTCCGTCAGCCCCTCGATTGCTCCTGTTTCCGACAAAGACACCCGCTCCGATGCACGAAAGCGCGTCGGACGGCAAGCCATTCGCGCGGCACTTCGCGCGAGCGTGCGGGCGGGGTCTCCTCCTGCTGAGACGGATCCTGCCGACAAGGCACCTTCCCAGGACTCTCCCCCCGATACCCAACCTGCACCCACCCCAGCCACCACCCCAGCCACCACCTCGAGGCTGAGGGTTGTTCCTCCTCTGGAGACCGACGCCTCCGCGCAGTCCACAGCAGCCGTGGAACCTGTATCGAGTGATGCGACATCCAGCTCCGAGGCTGCATCCCCGTCGCAAGCAGCGACCGGCATTCACGCTTCTCGACTGGAAGACGGTTCAATCCAGCTGAGCTGGGATGGACCTCAGAGTTTGATCGCAACCTGGAAAAGCGGACTTAAGTCTGGCCTGCTTACCCTGCCTTCCATGTCCAATGCCCCCGCAGCAGGGGAGTCCGTCCGCTTCCGATTCCGCCTCCCGGACGGAGAAAGCTTCACGCTTCGAGGAAGCATCAAGCAGTCGGATGCTGCGGGAGTCGTGTGCAGCATTCGAATTCCTTGGGGAACCCGAATCAAGCTTCTTCGCATACAGGAAGCCAACTAAGGAAGCACGCCATAGCGCAAGGCGTTCCGACCATCCGGCAGAGGCCCGATGTGGAAATCATCCGTCCCCGGCTGAGGGCTTCCCGTCGCGACCAACAAGTCTCGAAGATCATCGGGTGACAGAGGCTCCCCATGCAGCGCCAGGTGCACCGCCTGCAACGATGCAGCAACGCCGGCAACCATGGGAGCTGCGCCGGATGTTCCACCAAAACTTTGGGTGTATCCCTGTCGAGGGTCTCCCGCTGGATAGAGCTCGGTTTCAGGGAGAAACAAGTCGGCATAGGCGCCATCGTAGTCTGCGTTGCTGGTCGTAACGATGTGGCTCACCCAGCCCTGGACATCCACTCGAGAACCGTAGCTCGACGCCCCTGCTTGCCAAGTTCGAGGGTCACCGCTCGACAGGGGCGACACACCACCGCCCACCAGAATGGCTCCCGAGTCGCGCTGGTCGCGGTCAAACCACCCCTCAAACGATGCATCGTCAAGATCCTGGAAGCCATTTCCCGTCGGCTCTACCACGACGATTCCCGCGGCGACAGCTGTGCTGATCGCATCGAACACAAAGGGATCCACCTCAACCGGTGCGTAGTTTCCATTCGCAAAAGCCTGCTGCTCAATCAACAGAACATCGCCCGGGTTCAGCAACTCCACAGCTGCCAAGACGGCAGCTCCGACGCTGTATTCTGTGGACGTAACATAGGGCGAAAGAAGAACGGGTTCGGCCTGCGGGACGACCCCCTCAATTCCATAGCCGTTGTCTTCTCCAAAGAGTTGCCCGAGTACGGAGGTTCCGTGAAAACGGTAGGTCTCGCTGTCGACACCGTGCAAGAGGTGCTCCGACGGGATCGCGTGATCTTCATGAACCTTGTCCCAGGAATACTCCAGATCGGCGATGGCAACCCCTTCTCCTTCACCCCCCGGCCAGCGGTGCATGTGAGCCCGGTCAATGCCCTCAGGTGCGGCGTCCAACCAAACCTGGTCCGGTCGAAAATCCGGTGTCGTCGGGGCAAGGTCTCCCGGCGGGGGCTGTGCAGCGGGTGCGAGATAGGCCAGCTCGACCCAGTCCATCTCATTGAACGCCTCTGCCACCTCCTCAGCATCTCCCGTCGGGCGGTGCAGTTCAAAGTATTGAGTAAGTCTCGGCAGCCCATTTTCTTCTGAGATCCGTTCCAGCTCAGACCAAAGGCTGTCCGATTCCTCGACCAAGGGGCGAGCCCTCTGACCGCCAAAAACGGGCAGTCCGTCGACGTCATCTTGGAGCTTGATCCGAATGCGATCGGTGCTCTGCCCAGGCTCCCACCGCACGTGGACTGGCTTCTGGAGCGGTGCACGAAACGGGCCCGCAGCAGCCATTTGAGCAAGAAAGAGAAAAAAGAGAGGCATGCCCTACTTTAGCCAGCATTGAAGCGGCTGTAATCCATCATGAACTCTGTTGGCCCCTCGACCCGGTCCTTACTCGGGTGGCGGGGGTGTCCCGGAAGCATCACCCTCAAATTGCCATTCTCTTGTGGCTCCAACACCGGCATGATTTCTGGGGTAGACCGCATTCGAGCTGCACGAAGAACCTCGGCCACCGAAGAGAAGGCGGAGAGTTCCACCAAGGTTCGATAGGTGGGAGGGGCAAGGAAAAGGGCCCCTGCACGAAATTTTTGAAGAGCGGTCTCTGGAGTGAGCCACTCGGAATCCACCGTCTCTACCTCGTCGTGTGCGGCACTGTCCCCGCCCGCAATTCCGGCCACAAAGAACCGAGCCGTATAGCGTCGAGGCTCCACCTCGGGAGTGACCCACCAAGACCAATAGACCAGGTTCTCGGCATTGAGTACCCAGCCCAGCCGCTCAGCCGCTTCTGCCAAACCCTCTCGGCGCTGATGGAGCCCTTCACGAACCTCTGGACTCCCCTCCCCCTCCGCCAGCAGGATACCGGCTTCCTCGTAGGTTTCCCGGATGGCTGCCGCCTGGAAAGCAGCCGCATTGTCACAGGCCATTCTTTTTCGGTCCTGCTCCCCTCCGATTATCGCGACCTCTGTGTCCTCCGCGTCCACTCGTCCTCCGGGAAACACATGGGCGTGAGGAAAGAAGACCGTCTTCGCGTTTCGCTTGACCAAGAAGACTTCAATTACACCGCCCCGATCGCGCAGTACAGCAACGGTAGCAGCAGGCCGGGCAATCTCAATCATACTGCCCCCTAACCGGATCCTCTGGACCGATGCCATGCTCTCAAGTCTTGACTTGTCCACCCCCTACACGATGTGCTACGTGAGAGTTCAAGCCCCCTCCTTCCTTCCGAAAAAGTAGGCCTACCGTGCGTCTTCCTTCGATTGCTGTTCTTGTTGCCCTCCCCTCCACCGCTCTCGCATGGCCCGCCCAAGGCGACTGGATTCCTGTGAGCCAAGGGGGAGCGGTTCTGACCGATCCCATCTCGGACCATCGCCACACCGATGTCAGTCTCGGGTCCCACCTCGACCTTGTCGGAGATGCCAATGACGCCGCTGCGCACTGGTGGTCGGACATGAATCATCTCTACCTGCGTCTCCTGGTCAACTCCAACCCCACGGATGGCTCGACGGGATTCCTGAAAGGCTCTTGGGGCTTCGCGCTCGATCTCGACGGGGACCCCACTACGCTTGAATACATGCTGACCCACAACGGCAACTACGGCATTCACTTCTGGGAATACCAAGGGGACGGGACCCTCGTTCAAGAGGACCTGGAGCTTGTTGAGGAACTCACGGCTCCCGACGGAGATGGAACTGCATCGGAGGCCTCCACAAGCTTCGATGGCACAAAAGACTGGTTTGTGGATGTCAAGATCGCTTGGAGCACTTTGACGGACTCTGAGCCCACCTTCGCCCCCTCCACCGAG
>JAYXVV010000179.1:0-4386 GCA_036021505.1 Myxococcota bacterium
GGAGGCGGACTCCCCGTCGATGACGACATCTGCAGGGAAGTAGGTGTAGCCTGCGGAGAAGGGCTGAGACATGCAGTCGCCCACCAGCTCGGTGGTGAAATCTCGGTACTGATTGCGCAGGCTCTCCCAGTCGGACTCGGCCATCTGAATGTCGACCTGCACCAAGTGGTCGGGGTCAAAATTGCCTTTTTCGGCTTCCTCCTCGCTGCCAGGGCCACAGCCCGAAAGAACGAGGGCACTGAGAAGAGTGGCAGTGAGGGAAGGGAATGCGGTGTGTTTCATGCGGCCTCTGCAGGGGGTCGGAGGTCATCTTACCTGCTGCGAGGCCCAAAACGAGAGCCGGAGAGTGCTTTTCGCCTCTCTCGGACCCATGGGCTTACCGATGGGGGAGCCCCAGATAGTTACCGTTCCCCCTTGGGATTTGCCGGGAAGGGCTCGGGAAGGGTCAACCCCAACGAAAAAGCCATTGGCGCTGGATCGCAGCATGGATCGTTCGGGGCTGTGGAGCGTCCGTTTCAGAATACGGAACCTTTGAGGATGGGTTTGGCTATAGTGAAGCCCTCGCATGGTGTTCTTCTGCCTCTGGAGTCTCGATGAAGTGCTCGCCTCTTTTGCTCTTTCCGTTGGTGGGTGTTGGTCTGCTGTCCTGCAGCAAGGACGACGGGGCTGCCCCCCAGGATACCGGCGATTCTGCAGTGGGTGAGACGGACTCGGCGGCGGGTTCGGACACGGCCTCGGGTGCCGATACCGGCTCGGAGGAGGAGACCGATTCCGGTGCAGACACCGACACCGACACCGACACCGACTCGGGGTCGACCTACGATGCGACCCTCTCGATCCAAGACAACCTCGACAAGGGGGTCCCCATCCTCGAGATCCTCGAGCACCATGAGGCTGCGGACTTGTACGGCATGTTCCATGGAGGCGGGTACATCTTCCATGTCGAGGCCGATACCGGCTCGGGGATGGTCGCGCATGCGCTGGCGGACAACGGGCCCACCCACTGGAACGATTTCTCGAATCCTGCACCGGACTTGGGACTCGGCTCAGCGATTGGGGACGGTGATCCCAACACCACGGCCATTGTGGGCGCGCTGGGTGAGGATGTCTATGCCGCCCGCTACGCCTTTGACGCTGAGATCAACGGCTTCGACGACTGGTTCCTGCCCAGCATTGACGAGCTCACTGCAGCCTACGAGAACCTGCACCTGCAGGGTCTGGGAAATGCCGATGGAGGCCTGAGCTATTGGTCGTCCACGGATGACACGACGCAGTACGCATGGGTCCTCTACTTTGTAAACGGCAGCAGCTATACCCCCAACAAAACCCACGATCACCACCACGTGCTGCCGGTTCGTGCGTTCTGATTGTTCACGCCCACGGGTGGACTGAGCGTCAGAAGCGAGAAACTCGGCAACCGGAGAGGCCGACACCACCGCCTCAACACGCTATGAGCCTTCCACCGTGAACCTGTGCGGAACCCTCCGCTCCATTCGCTCTCAGTGAGGCTCCTGAATGTCCAACGAATTCATCTACCAAATGATCGGCTGCGAGAAGATCCTGCCCTCCGGCCGAAAGCTCCTGCATCCGACCTGGCTCTCTTTCTTCCCCGACGCCAAGATCGGCGTGATCGGCCACAACGGTGCCGGAAAGTCGACGCTCATGAAGATCATGGCGGGCCTCGATGACTCCTTCAACGGCGAGGCCTTCCTCAAGCAGGGGGCGACTGTGGGCTACCTCTCTCAGGAGCCCGAGCTCGATCCCAATCTGACGGTCAAGGAGAACATCGAGCTCGGTGTGCAGCCGATTCGGGATCTCTTGAAGGAATTCGATGCAGTCAACGAAGCCTTCGGCGACGAAGACGCCGACTTCGACAAGCTGCTCGAGCGCCAAGCCCGACTCCAGGATCAGATCGATGCCTGCAACGCCTGGGACCTGGATCGCCAGCTCGACATCGCCATGGACGCCCTGCGCGTTCCTCCCGGCGACTGGGGTGTGGAGCACCTCTCCGGCGGTGAGAAGCGCCGCGTGGCACTCTGCCAGCTTCTGCTGCGTAAGCCGGATCTGCTGCTGCTCGACGAGCCCACAAACCACCTCGACGCCGAGTCGGTGGCCTGGCTGGAGCGCTTCCTCGAGGAGTACCCCGGCTGCGTTGTGGCGGTCACTCACGATCGCTACTTCCTGGACAATGTCGCCCAGTGGATCCTCGAGCTCGACCACGGCCAAGCCCATCCCTTTGAGGGCAACTACTCGGGCTGGCTCGAGCAGAAGCAGGAGCGCCTGCGCAAGGAATCCAAGGCCGAGACCAAGCGCCAGAAGCGTCTGGCTCAGGAGCTGGAGTGGGTGCGCAGCTCGCCGAAGGCCCGACAGGCCAAGCAGAAGTCCCGCATCACCGCCTACGAGGATCTCGTCGCGAGTGCGAACGAGAAGCGTCGTGCAACGGGGGCAGAGATCAGCATCCCGCTCTCGAAACGTCTGGGCAATGTGGTGGTCGAGGTCGAGAAGCTCCGCAAGGGCTTCGAGGAGAAGCTGCTCATCGAGAACCTCGACTTCTCGCTTCCCCCCGGCGGCATTGTGGGCGTCATCGGACCGAACGGTGCGGGAAAGACCACCCTCTTCCGCATGATCACCGGCGGCGACACCCCCGATGAGGGCAGCATGCGTGTTGGAGAGACGGTGGATCTGGCCTATGTGGATCAGAGCCGCGATGCCCTGGCCGACGACAAGTCGGTCTGGGAGGAGATCTCCGAGGGCGCCGATCTGCTCGAGATCGGCGGACGCCAGGTCAACTCCCGCGCCTATGTGAGCGCCTTCAATTTCAAGGGCGCAGACCAGCAGCAGAAGGTTGGCACACTCTCAGGCGGTGAGCGCAACCGCGTGCACCTCGCCAAGCTCCTTAAGACCGGCGGCAACCTCATCCTTCTCGATGAGCCCACCAACGATCTCGATGTCGAGACTCTCCAGAACCTTGAGACTGCGCTCTTGGACTTCCCCGGCTGTGCCGTGGTCATCTCCCATGATCGCTGGTTCCTGGATCGCATCGCTACCCACATTCTCGCCTTCGAGGGCGAGTCGAATGTGACCTGGTTCGAGGGCAACTACCAAGAGTACGAGCGCGATCGCAAGAAGCGCATGGGCGAGGACGCCAACACGCCGAAGCGCATCAAGTACAAGAAGCTGACGCGCTAGAGCAGCATCTTCAGATTCGGGACCTCATTGAGCGCCTTGTAGGTTCGGTGGACCTCGTCGGCATCGAGCACCGTGGCCATCACGCGTACCGAACTGAAGCGCCCTCCGCTGGAGGCCTGAGTGCCGACGTTCATGGCGGGGCGCTGCAGGCAGGTCTCCACGATCTCACGCACCTGATCTTCCAGCACCTCCGTTGCCTGAGCCACCACGCGGAAGGTGAAGGCAGTGGGGAAGTCGACGAGCTCATCTAAGGGCGGGGTCTGGGCCATGGTGTCCTCTCGCGCCGCTCTTAGCGCGTCTGGGTGGGGCTGGCGATCCCCAGTGTTCGGGACAGTGCTACCCTTCGGAGATGGAGTCTCTTCCACAAGATGAGCCTTGGGCGCGACGCCTCGGCAAGACGGTGCTCCGGCACACCGTCGAGGCGGTCCTGGTCCTTGGGGTACTTGTCGTGGCTCTTCGGGTGACCTACCCCTCGGCCATCAGCCAGCGGGACACCCACCTCTGGTCCTACTCGGAGGATCCCTATGCTCAAGGGGATTTGAACGGGGTGGCCTACATGGTGATGCGAGCCGCCTCGGGCGAGACCGGCTGCGACGCCACCACCCATGGCATCCCCTGGTCGTGGGATCTCTGCAGCGAGATCCCCAACCCGGTGGTCACCGATCTGCTCGGAAGCCTGGTTTCACGATGGGGAATGCCCCTCGGCTACAACCTCGGGATTCTCCTCTTTTTGGCCACCAATGGACTGGCCGTGTTCTGGGTGGTTCGGCTCTGGGGCGCGAGGGCGCCGCCAGCACTGTTCGCAGGCATTGCGGCAGCGATCGCACCGGCACTGATCAGCGAGGTGGAGGGCGGTTTTGTGCAGCACAGCTGGTGGGCGCCGGCCATCCTTGCCACCGGGTTCTGTGTGGCATCGATTGCCTCATGGCGGCGCTTCTGGCTGATCCTGCCGGGGGCCTTCTGCTTGATGTGGTCGGTTCCCATCTACGCCATGATGGCCTTCAAGCTCCTGCCCTGGACTCTGGCGGCGGGCGCTGTGGCGGTTTTTGTGGGGGAGGACCGAAAAGGGCGAATCCTGCGGGCGGTGCTTGGTGGGGGGATTGCCATGGCCTTTGCCCTGCCCATCGCCCTCGCGAGCCTGGACAGCGCGGGCCCGCGGCTCTTTGAGGGGGAGGCCAACGCCAACACGTTGATGCT
>JAYXVV010000180.1:0-14110 GCA_036021505.1 Myxococcota bacterium
CTGTAGGCCTCTCGGACGCCAGACTTTCGGTT
The DNA here is from genome assembly GCA_036021505.1 of Myxococcota bacterium. Classification (GTDB taxonomy): domain Bacteria; phylum Myxococcota_A; class UBA796; order UBA796; family CAJQPC01; genus JAYXVV01. The sequence goes on from JAYXVV010000180.1 coordinate 33, forward strand.
TCGTTTCGCCGCACCAATCATCAGACCTCGGGGCTCCTCGAACCAGGTGTCCTCAACCCCCCAACGTTCTCGCGCCTCTTGGCTTGGGTTGAGCGGAGAATGGGGACCCATCAGATGGAGGTAGGCGAACTGGGGTGCTGTTGTAGAGGACCACTCCTCACGAACCAAGCGCTCGAAGAGGTGAGGAATCTGGGCGTCACTGCTGCGCTTCCAGGTCCGAAAACCACGCTCCATCCCCAAATCTTCTGCGAGATAGGGGTTGGCATAGAATCCCGTTGTCTCGAATCCCTCGGCGGAGAGCTGCTCAGCCAGAGTCATGTGCTCACCCATGATGGGGTAGTGACCGAGGCGCGCACTGGGTTCATCCCAGCCATGTTCCCGGACCGACTTGCCTGTGAAGAGGCTCATGATGCTCGGCACTGTCCATGTACCAGAACTCCAGGCGTGTTTGGAGGCCGAGCCGGAGGCTCGGAGAGCGTCGATGTGGGGAGTCCGGGCTTCGAGGAGGGCATCTTCTCGCAGGGTATCGATGAGAATGACCACCAGACTCGGTGTTTGACCCGCAGCCGGTGGCTGAACCAAGACCTCTGGAGAGCCCTCCATCGCGTGGGGACTCTCCGATCCAATGCAGGCGAGAAGAAGAGGGAGCAGCATGTCTGGGCTCTAACGCATGGACCCTGGGAAGGTGGGTGAGTTGGGTTTCGGCTGCCGCTTCGGGTGCATTCGGTTAGGCCAAGAGTAGTCGTCGGCGTGGCAGCCCGAGAGTCGACGGTGGGAGCGTCCTGTGTCCATGCAAGCTCTGACATTCGATCGAAGCCGCGAGGAGTGGAGCACTTCGACAGGGCTTGTGAAAGAACGAATCCCTGTGCCACGCCTCCTTGATCCCGCATCGGGACCCGACCGGGCAAGTGTCTTGATCAAGGTGCACTACGCGGGCTTCTGCGGTTCGGATCGAGGGATCTGGTGGCGCAAGGCCTTTGGGGACATGATTTTAGGCTCCCTCGATGATCAGGGGACCAACAAACGGGTGGTGGGCCACGAGCTCCTTGGAGAAATCGTCGAACTTGGCGATCGGGCTCGGGAAAAGTACGGCTTGAAAGTCGGTGACATGGTTTCGACAGAGTCCCACATCGTGTGCGGAAGCTGCTACCAGTGTCGGATGGGTGACTCTCATGTCTGTGCCAAAGACACCATCATTGGCATCAGTCGGGATGGCTGCTTTGCGGAGTACATCAAACTGCCGGCTAAATCGCTCTGGCCCACGAACCTGGATCGAATTCGTCCCGAGGTGGCTGCCATCCAAGAGCCCTTTGGCAACGCCGTGCATGCCTGTCAGGTCACGGATCTCCGCGGCAAAACCGTGGCGGTAATCGGTTGTGGAACCATTGGACTTTTTGCAGTGCTTATTGCTCGAGGAATGGGGGCGTCCAAGGTCATCGGGGTGGAGGTGAATCCCCACCATGCCGAGTTGGCTCGGCAGTTGGGCTGTGACGTTGTGGTGAGTCCACAGATGCCGCCGCCGGAGATGCCATGGGCATCGGATCCTGCTCTTCAAGCTGCGGTTTTGGAGCACACCGATGGTGTGGGTGCCGATGTGGTGCTCGAGATGGCCGGCTTCAACAGCGCCTTGAACAACGCCTTGAAGTGCGTCAGACGAGGGGGGAATGTGGTGGCGTTTGGAGTGAAAAATGGAAACGCCGTTGTGGAAGACGCCCACCGTCTCGTCATGGACGGCATCCAAATCCAAGGCGTGGTGGGTCGGCGGATCTTCCAGACCTGGGAGATCACTCGGAACTTGCTTGAAAATCAAGCCAATGGAATCCAGAAGGCGATCTGGGAAGTCATTCTTAATCGTGGAGAGGGGACCTTGGTTCACATCAATGACTGGGAGAAAGATCGCTTCGAGCAGGTCATTCGAACCAACCCCAAGGCCGTTATCCAATTCGTTTGATGAGGGAACCATGTACACCAACAATGAAAAGCTGAAAGCGGAATTGGCCGCCATTCGAGATGCCGGTCTTTACAAAGACGAACGCGTGATTGTCTCCAAGCAGTCTGCGGAAATCGAGGTTTCAAGCGGCAGTCAGGTCCTCAACTTTTGCGCGAACAACTACCTGGGGCTCTCCGACGATCAGCGCCTGATCGACGCGGCCGTTGAGACCATGCAGACCCATGGGTTTGGGATGTCCTCGGTTCGCTTCATCTGCGGCACACAAGACATTCACAAGGACTTGGAGTCTGCAGTCAGCAGTTTTCTGCAGACCGATGACACGATTCTCTACACGAGCTGCTTCGATGCCAACGGAGGGCTTTTCGAGACATTGCTTGGAAAAGAGGACGCCATCCTCTCAGACGCCCTCAACCACGCCTCGATCATTGATGGGGTTCGCCTCTCAAAGGCCATGCGCTACCGCTACGAAACCGACAACATGGAAGACCTTGAGCGTCAGTTGCAGAAAGCGGACTCGGATGGTGCCGCCATCAAGCTCATTGCCACCGACGGGGTCTTCTCGATGGACGGTACGATTGCCAACCTGAGTGCGATTTGCGATCTCGCGGAGAAGTACAACGCCCTCGTGATGGTGGATGACTCCCATGCGACCGGATTCTTGGGAAAGACCGGGAGAGGTTCGATTGAATACTGTGACGTCATGGGCCGAGTGGACATCATCACATCGACCCTTGGAAAGGCGCTTGGTGGTGCCTCCGGTGGGTTCACCTCGGGACGAAAGGAGATCATCGAGATCTTGCGGCAGCGTTCTCGACCCTACCTGTTCTCCAATACCGTAGCCCCCGCGATTGTCGGTGCGGCGCTCAAGGCCTTCGAACTCATCTCGGAGACCACGGCGCTGCGGGATCAGCTCGAGGAAAACACGGTCTACTTCAGACAAGCCATGGTGGAGGCGGGGTTCTCCATCCCCGCGGGAGACCACCCCATTGTGCCCATCATGCTTGGCGATGCCCGTGTGGCGGCTGAGATGGCGGACCGGATGCTCCACAAGGGGATCTACGTCATCGGTTTCTCCTACCCTGTCGTACCCAAGGGCAAGGCCCGCATTCGGGTCCAAATCTCGGCAGGGCACAGCCGGGCGGATCTGGTTCGAGCGGTCTCGGCTTTCACAGAGGTGGGCAAAGAGATGGGCGTTCTCTCCTGAGTCATTTCTTCAGGCTTCAGCCTTGCATTGCAGAGCCAATCGGCGTACGAGTTCATGGGTTCGCTGACTGAGAACGGGAGGATTTATGCCCATGTTGAAGAATGTCGTCGCCGCACTTTCACTGGCCGCTATCGTGGCGTGTCCTGCACCTCCCGATTCAGGCGGCGATCAGCCGATGGGTCCAGGTCCTGGACCTGCCCAGCCGGGTCAAGGAGCCCCAGGAGCCCCAGGAGCCCCAGGAGCCCCAGGTGAAGGAATGGTTCCCGGCGGTCAGGATCGCTCTCCAGCCGATGAGGGCCGCGAGCTGACTCCGACCGAGACCGCTGGACTGCCTCTCTTTGACTCACTGGTCGATGGCGGTGCGGACACCTTGACGGTGACGGGAACGGTGCCAGGCGTCAACAGCGGTCGAGTGGACTTCCAGATCGCCCACAAGGTCGGAGACTGGACGGTTCCGCGCATTGTGAAGTCGGAGGAGTTCTCAGGAGGCAGCTTCAGCGTCAAGGTTCCTGTGGACTACACGGTTCCGATCTACGTGGTGGTTCTCAACGACACCAACGGCAACGGACCCGACAAGGACGACCCCTCGATTTTTTATCCGGAGCCCATCAGCATTGGGGAGGCGGATTTGAGCTTGGAGTTCACCAGCGGTGCCGAGCCTGAATGGGTGACCGAGGTGTTCTCCGTTCTGCCCGACCCCGAGTCGGGAGACAACATCATCAAGGATGGGGCACCCAGCAATGCACAGGTGCTCAGTCCAGACAACCCACCGCCGGATGGGATCGACAACTTCCCTCCCGGAACAGGGGGGCCGACGTTCGACGAGGGGCCACGACCTCGTGAGGGAGACATCCCACCACAGGGTGAGGGGGCTCCTCCTGCCGGAGAGGGCCAACCTCAACCTCCAGCTCCCGCGGAAGGTGCTCCGTCACCTGAGGGGACCTACTGATCGTCCTCAGTCGGACGTTGAGTTCCCCGTCAGTTCGGTGATCCACTCCGCCGGTGGCACAATCGCTGTGCTCGCCGGCGTTGTCTTGTAGAGGGCCTTCGTGCCGATGACCTCAGGTTCTCCGTAGAGAAGAGTCAAGAGGGCTTCGGTGAGGGCTGTTCCTTGGTTGCCTCGCTCAAGGTCACGGTGGACCACAACCCAGCGAACGCCTCGTTCCCAGAGACTGGATGGCCGCAGCGTCATGCCCTCTTGGGCTCTCTGAATGAGAGAGGGTCGGTGGTTGGGCCGGTACTCGGAGGCGAGCGCAAGAAGGCCAAAGGTGGGGTCGCCATTGAGGTCAGAGGTCATCGCGCGGGCATCGGGACGGTAGGGCACCGGGGCTCGGGTGTGGGTTTGGAGCAAAAAATAGCGAGATGTGGCCATGGTGTTGCCAACGGCACCGGGGAGATCGAGAACAATTCCCGATGTCTCCTGCTGTCGGATCCGTTTGGTGTACTCGGTATCCAAAACCTCCGTTCGTGCCGGTGGCCAGGGGCTGCCGCCTACGAGAACCATTTCCAAGGGCACGAGCAGCAGCACGGCGCATGTGAGTCTGTGAGAGCGTCCTCTCAGACCCACGGCAGCAGTGGCAGCGAGAAGAACAAGGGCGGGCATCGCCACGCGGAGCGAGTGGGTGATGGCTTGTGAGGGAAGGATCTCCTGAAGAACCCCGTAGGGCAAGGCCAGGGTCGCTCCACTACTCAGGGTGACCCAGTCCTCTCCCCAGTAGAGTCGAGCGCCCAGACCCAGCACCAGAAGTCCGAACACAGCGACAATCCACGACCACATGGGCTGGCTTCTCCAGCCAATGAACACGAGGAGAAGGACAGTGAAGCCGATGTAGCCCGAATGGAGAAAGGCCTCTCCCTGAGCGGCGAGATCCACAGATTGAAAGCCCCCCGGCCAAAAGTAGGTTCGTGGATCGACAGCGTTGTGAAGGGCCAAAAGCTCACTGGCCTCGGCCTGACGAAACACCAGGGGTGTACCCGCCTCCACGCTGGCCTTCATGGAAAGCGCGATGGGCAGAACACAACAGGCTGCAACAACGCCAGAGAGGACCGCCCTTCGAAGCTGTTGGGGTGAGGGGCGTCCTGCGAGCCAGAACAGACCCCAGACGGCCAAGACAAGCCCGGTACCCAGCAGGTAGTAGAACGATCCGAGTGCAGTCAGTCCCAAAAAAAGTCCAAGGCCGAACCAGTCGCGGCGGCGACCGTGATGCATCGCGTCGTGTGCCGCGGTCAAGGCCAAGATTGCGGGTGCCAAGTTGCAGGCCTCGCTGATGCCGTTGTGGACCTCGCTCAGGAGATAGGGCCCAAAAAGGAGCGAAAGGGAGGCAACGAGGCAATGGAGACCGGGTCCAGCGAGTCGCTCAGCAAGTCGGGCGGCTGCCCAAGACGTAGCACTCAAGTACACAACGATCACCAGATTGTAGGCGGCATAGGGACCGATGAGTCCAGCGGCCAGCATGCCCAGCAGGCCTGCAGTGGGGTCGATGAACCAGAGGGTTCCGCCCGTCGGAGCATTGAGCCACTCCGTTGTCCATGGAAGGGCAGCGGACGTGGCGCTCTCCCAGAACCACCAGGGTCCCCAGGCGTGGTTCCAAACGTCTCCATCGGGGTGGCCTACCATTCGAGTCAGAGGGGCCAGAAGCACGGGCCAGAGTGCGGCGAGGGCCAGACCCGCATGAACCCGGAGCGGGATGGACGGGTTCATGGTTCTCTCTCGACATCGGTTTCTACCCATGTCTGCAGGCGGATCACCTCACCTTGAAATCCGTTGGGCAGGCGAATGCGGGTGAGGACCTCGGCTCCGTTGGATTGGAGCCAGGCCTCGCGTGCTCGGTCTCCTCGTTTGTAGGCGGCGTACAGAATTCGAAAACGCGAGGGAGCCTCCCCCTTGGAACGGAACGGACCCTTGAATTTTCCAAACTCTCGCCCGTGACCCCCCGGAGGAGGCGCAAGACTGACGAAATCCCACCAGAGTCCGAGACGAGAAGCGCGGTGGAAAAAGAGGGCGTCACGCAGTTCGCCCGCAGTGTTGTCCAACATCAGACCCACCGTGTTGCCGTCCTCGGGAGTCCGGTGGGAGGCCATGGCCTCCAACGCTTTGTCGATACCGAAAGCATCGGTGTGAGACGACACGGGAAGAAAGCTGGTGTGAACGCGCGGCCAGTCTCCCCAGCGCTTCAGGCTTGTGCGATGGTGCTCATGACGTCGCTCTGCGGGAACCTCAGCTCCCAGTCGATTTGCTCCAGCACTGAAGGAAAGCATCGGCAGCAGAACAGCCAATGCGATGGCCCAGCTTGCCCACTTGGGACGTCCACGAAGTGCATCGAACGCGCAGTGTACCGAGACGGCGAGCATTGGAAGGGCTGGAAGGATGTATCGTGGCTCCTGTTGACCCATCTTACTCAGAATGAGAATGCCGCCGAGTCCGGCTGAGAGCGCGATGCGGCCACTTGAACTTCGCGCAGCGAACAAGCCAGTGGAGAGCAGAAGAAGCCCTGGCCAACCCAATGCATTTTTGAGCACCACGAGGTAGTAGGCCGGGTCGACGACAGCGCTGATGCTCGCCCGATCGACCAAGTGGCTCTCGCTGTTGAGGGAATCCAGGACGTAAGGCAGCACCTCCCCGCCCCTCAACAGCAACCAAGGCCCTGCCAGCAGGGCGAAGCAGCCAAGAGCGTTGGCGAGTCCCCGAAAGCGCTTCTGCAACACCACGCCGGGTGCGATCAAGAGGACTGGGAAGAAGGCGAAAGCGGGAAAGCTGTATTTCGTGAGAAACCCAACGCCCATCCATGCACCGAAGGCTCGTGTGTGGGCGGTATTTTGAAGTCCATCCGACGCGGCCAAGTGCCCCACTGTCATCGCGAGCGCTGCGGCAGCCAGGAGGTCCCAGTGAAGCTCTGAGAAGCTGAGCCAGAAGAGAGGGCAAGCCAGCAGGAGAAGCAGGGCCAGCCATGGGGGCGACCGCTCATCGGCCCGAGTGAGCAGCAGCATTCCTCGCCAGATCAGAACCAAAGAGAGCACGGCACAGAGCAGGGGGGTCAAGGAAGCGAAGCCGAGGGCATAGGCGGCGGTCGGGAGCAGGTACCCCACTGGGGGATGGGGTGCGACAAGGTTCAGCCAATGGCCGCCAAAAGTACCCCACTCGAGGTGGGTGAATTCATGAGCGAGGCGCTCGGAGATTCCGAGCAGGTGAGGAGCATCTCCGGTGGGAGTCCGCCCTGCAGGCAACAGGCAGAACAGGAGAATACCGATGGCAACGAGGAGCGGGACCCACGTCACGTGTTGGCGAATTCGTTCAATCATCCTGGGAGAATCGGCTCCTCAACGCAGAACACGACGGTGGACCCATTGAGTTGGGCCCCCACGGGGGATGCGCAGACTTCCTCAGAACCAAGCGGAAGAAATGGGCTGAACTCGGAGAATTGGATGCCGTCTTTGGAAATTGCTCGAACCGCTTGAGGACGGCCATTGATGACACGAGTTGCCAAGAGCCAAAGCTCTTCATCCACCACCATGGGAAAGGGCACCGAAACCCCTTCGAAGCGAGCGACTTGTTGGGGAGGAGAACCGCGGTAGACAACGATGCTTTCGGCGGCAAACTGGGTCGCAAAGAGAAGGTCGTTGTTTTTGAACTCGATGGGCGCGGGGTCGGCCAAACCTGGAGCTCGAATCACGGTCTCCTCGGCATAGAAGCGGCCGTCGCCACCCAAGGTGGCCCGACGTATGTCGTGATTGGACCGGTCAGCAGGGTCTCGATGGGCCTGGCCTGGCACTCCGAAGTACCACAGCTCAAGCCCGCTCTCTCCAACCCGGAGTTGAGGATCGATGGGGGTGTAGTGAAGTGGATCGACGAGGCGCCACTGAAGTGGAGTCCAGGAGTCCAGATCGGTAGTGCTCAGACCAAAAACCAAGGGGCCCAATTCATGCCGCTTGGCCATTTCCTCAGGGGAACCGCAACCCGGCCACCAACAGATGCCGGTCAGGGTGAGCTCTCCTCGATGCACCGAGGCACCAAGACTGGAGATGTCGCGGGCAATGTGTGGAGTTTGACGCTTGAACTCGCCATTGCTTTCACGGAAGAGCCAGAGTTTTCTTCGCGGAGATTCCTCGTGCACCAAAAGAGCCGCGGAGAGAGGCTCTTCATCGAGAGTTGGGACAGAAGAAGAGCAGGCAATGAGTAGAGTTGAGAGCAGCATCGGTCCTCACATCGGACGATAGCATGCTCCAAAAAAAGGACACCCCTCGAAATGCGAGGGGGCCTCAACAGACAGATTCAGGAGAAAAGAACATTGCCCATCCCGAGAGAAAGAAGGAAGGAGTGGGTAGGGCAACCAGTGAATCGGACAATGTGCGAATTGCTTTAGGACTTTTTTGGATCTTTTTTGGATCGGGTCCAAAACCGAACAATCCCCCCGCAGCAATTTGCCGAGGGGGGATTGAGGTGGCACGCCCTAAGAGATTCGAACTCCTGACCTTCTGGTCCGTAGCCAGACGCTCTATCCAGCTGAGCTAAGGGCGCACAGAAAACAAACGATGGGGCGGAGACGGAGGGATTCGAACCCTCGGTGGAGCTTTTTTACCCCACACTCGATTAGCAATCGAGCACCTTCAGCCACTCGGTCACGTCTCCCGACGATTTTGTGAAAGAACAAGGTGGAGGAGGCGGTGGGATTCGAACCCACGGACCCTTTCGGACCGACGGTTTTCAAGACCGTTGCCTTAGACCACTCGGCCACACCTCCGGGTGCGACCCCAGCCAACTAATTGAGCGGGGTGATGCGGTCAAGACCCCGCATGTATCCACGGAGAACTTCGGGCACCAATACGGTTCCGTCAGCCTGCTGATAATTCTCCAAGATCGCCACAAGGGTCCGCCCCACCGCGAGTCCCGAGCCATTGATGGTGTGGCAGAAAATCGGTTTGGATTTTTCTCCGTCCGGTCGGTAGCGCATTTTCATTCTTCGAGACTGGAAGTCTCCGTAGAGGCTGCAAGAAGAAATCTCCCGAAAGGCTTTCTGACCGGGCAGCCAAACTTCGATGTCGTAGCAGAGGGACGCTCCAAAGCCGATGTCTCCACCGCAGAGGCGCACTGTGCGGTAGTGCAGGCCGAGTGCTTGGAGGATGGCCTCAGCGTGGCCGGTCAGTGCCTCATGCTCCTCCACTGCGGTCTCGGCTCGGGTGATTCGAACCATCTCGACCTTGTGGAATTGATGCTGCCGGATGAGCCCTCGGGTGTCTTTTCCGTAGGAGCCCGCCTCCGAACGAAAGCAGGGAGTAAAGGCCACATAGGCCTTCGGAAGATCCTTTCCGTCGATCAGTTGTCCACGAAAGAGGTTGGTGACAGGGACCTCGGCGGTCGGAATGAGAAAGGCGTCTTGCCCATTGAGGGGCGCAGCAAGTTTGAAGGCATCTTCCTCAAACTTGGGGAGCTGGCCCGTCCCCTCCATCGCCTCTCGCCACACCACATAGGGCACCATGACTTCTTGGTAGCCGTGTTCTTGGGTGTGGGTGTCGATGAAGAAGTTGATCAGCGCTCTCTCCAGAGCCGCCAAGCCGCCATGAAGGACTGCGAAACGTGCGCCGGAGATTCGAGCGCTCTGCTCTTGATCCAAGAGTCCGAGTTCAGCGGCGAGCTCATCGTGCGGTTTGGGCTCAAAGCTCATGTCCGGTGGGGCGCCCCAGCGACGGACCTCAACATTCTCATGCTCACCTTTGCCGTCTGGAACACTCTCGTGGAGGAGATTGGGGAGAGACATGAGGAGGGTCGTGCGCTCCTCCTCAACCGCGGTCAGAGCACTCTCGGACTCTTTTACGGCCTCTGAGGCTCTTCGAACCTCTGCCTTGAGGGCCTCGGCTTCCTCACGCTGGCCCGCCTTCATCATCTGGCCGATTTGGGGGGACAATTGGTTTCGAGTAGCCCGACCCGCCTCGGCGGCTTGGAGGAGTCGGTTCCGAGTCTCGGAGAGCTCCGCGATGCGGGTGGGGATCGCGAGAGTGGCCTCATCAGCGTTTCTGCGCGCAAGGTTTTCAGAGATCAGGTCGGGATTGTCGGCGACGAGTCGGGCATCCAGCATGGCGACGGCTCCTTAGGCGAGCCTTCTAACGCCCGTCGCGCCTCTCGTCTGCTACGGCCCTGCACTTCGGTGCAATTCAGGAGCAGAGAGCCTTCTTCTTCCAGGTGGATTGCAGAACCCATCGATTAGACTAAGCAGCGATGCGGTTTACGACAGACAGAGACGTGCTCGAGAAAGAGGTGCAGGTTCAGACCTACCGTTCCGGAGGACCTGGCGGGCAGCACCGAAACAAGACGGACACAGCGGTTCGGCTTCACCATCCCCCGAGTGGAGTCACGGTGACCGCTGCTGAACGTCGAAGCCAATCCATGAACCGAGAACTGGCTTTTGAGCGCCTCATCGAACGCCTTGAGAAGTTGAATTACCGTCCCAAAAAGCGACGGCCAACCAAGCCCACAAGAGCCTCCAAACGACGTCGTGTCGACGCGAAGAAACGACGAGGAGCGGTCAAGCGAGGCCGCGGCAGAGTCGGCGCTGACGACTGACGCCTACCAGGAAAAAAGAACGGTCGAGGGAGTCACGCCCGATCGATCCACCACCAGCTGCTGAAAACTGAGGTTCTCACTGGCCTTGACGTAGTCCTCGAGGGGGTCCTCACTCTTCAAAGCGCCTTGAGAGGTCTCTTGAACCTCGGTCCGATAGCGTTCGTAGATGTATTGGGACAGCTCGAGAGCCGTGATCTCGCGGTTGCGGTCCACATCCGCTCGCTTCTCAGAAACGGCCTCCAGAAAGAATTTGCTCAGGTAGCCTCCGGCACGGAACTTTTCAGCAACAGCGGAGGTCGCGTCCTCTTGAGAGGAGAAGAGCCCCATTCGGCCGCTCTGACTGATGACATCCTTGGCAAATCCTCCGCTGAAGCAGGCGTCGAGCACCACGAGAACCTTTCCACGTGTGTGTTGAGAGAGCAGGGAGTCCAGTGAGTCGTCGGTGTACTCCCCGTCATAGAGTGTCAGCGTCTCATCGATGTTGTCTGCGTCCTCTCGTTGGAACGTCTCGCGGGCGATTCGGTTCCCGTGCCCCGAATAGAAAAATACCAGCAGATCCTCTTCTCCCATCTTGCTGCCCAGCTCTTCGGTCACTGCGATCAGGTTGGCTTGCGTGGCTTGATGGTCAATCAAAAGCCGAGAGTTTTCCTCCCGCATCCCGATACCGCGCAGGCCCTCATGGAGCTTTTCAGCGTCGTCCGCAGTCATGTCGAGGTCGTCCACTCCACCAGCGTAGTTGCTGATCCCGACAAAGATGCCGTAGATGTCGCTGGCGGAGGAAGCGGTCGCCTCAGGAGTTTCGGGTGGCTCATAGGGTGTCAGCACCGCCTTGAGCGTGTAGTTCCCGGATTCGCCGGGTCGGTAGCTGGTGGCGCCGATGCGAACCTGGCCCTCTTGATTCACAGGAATCTCGATTCGAGAAAGGGTTCGACTGCCGTCCCAGTCATCGTTGCTGTCGTTGCCACCATCGGGGAGTTCAAGCATCAGATAGGGATCGAAATCCGTGGATTCGAGGCTGATCTGAAGCAGCATGCCCGGCTCGACCTCCAAGGCGAAAAAGTCGACATGCTCTCCCGCCTGGAGGGACATGTCCCCGCTCTGGAGTGTGCCTTGAGCGATCTCACCGCTCTGAATCCGAGTAACGTCGCGTTGCTCAGAGCTCTGAAGAGGCCCGTCTCCACCGGTGGTGGTGAGGGTATAGCTTCCGCCTTGGTTGGCCTCATACGAGGTGGCCACAAAGGTGTAGGTGCCTTGTTCGGGCAGAACCGTCTCGAGGACACTGTGGTTCTGTCCCTCTGGCCCGTCATCGTTCTGGACATCGAAATCATCGGGTCCAGTGAGGATCAGGTAGGTATCAAAATCGCCTCGCATCTCAGCACGAATTTGCTGACCGGGTCGGCCTTCGAAGGTGTGGACCTCGTACCACTCTCCCCCATCGAGGGTGTCGTCCCCCTCACTCAGAACACCCGTGAAGAAGTGCTCCGCAGCAGATGAAGCGGCATCGCTGCTGTCGGGGGCTTCCATGTTTCGGTGAAGGGTAAGGACATACGACCCGTTTTCTTTGGCCTGGTAGCTGGTAATCTGGATTTGATAGTCGCCGGATTCCTGGAGCTGAAAGCGCAGGAGTGAGCGGTCGCGCGCTCCCTCAAAGTCATCGTTAGCCAGAGTTTCTCCGCTTGGCATCTGAAGTCCCAGGTAGGGGTCGAAGTCCGTGGAACGCAGATCGAGCGTCCATTCTTCTCCTTTCGTTCCCTTGATTTCGAGGGTGTCGACAAATTCTCCTGTGCTGAGCGTGGAGTCTCCCTTCCCGAGTTGTCCCTTCCACTCTTCCATCTGAGGTTCGGAACCTGCTGTTGGTGCACCGGCAGAGGTGGAGTTCTGGGAGTCTGACAGGCTCAACATGAGGCTGTAGGGTCCGTACATCGCATTGATGTCGGTTGTCGCGATGAGGGTCCAAGGTCCAGGATGATGCGGTGTCCAATCGATCCGTGCGGTGCGGTCGGATTCCTGCCAGTCCTCGTTGTCGATCTGTGTGCCATCGGGGTGGATGAGTGCCAAGTAGGGATCCAGGTTGCTTCCCTCGGAGTGCATTTCGATTCGGTACGATGTCCCCGAGTTGACCTCAAACTCGTAGAAGTCCGCATATTCCCCGTCGGCAAGTTGTTGGTCTTTGGGACCCAGGTTGCCGGAAATCTCTGCCCCCAGTTCGAGGGTGGGTTGCGGCGCGGCGAGGACCAGGCTTGGAAGGCCTACTCCGGCAAAAAAACAGGTCCAAAAGCGCATGAGCCCTCCGTGTGGAGGGCTCAGTGTACAGGAAGAATACTTGGATGGGCCAGGTCGGTTTACAGCGCACTCTCAATCGCTGAGGTGACCTCCGCGGACATGGGCTTGGTCATGCTGCCCCAGCGCTGAATCACTTCACCATCTCGGCCAACAAGGAACTTGCCGAAGTTCCATTTGATCGGCTTGCCCTCGCCCACAGAGCTGTTGACCAAGTACTGGTAGAGCGGACTGCGGTTGGAACCGTTCACGTCCTGCTTGGCCAAGAGCGGGAAGGTGACGCCGTAGCGCATCGTGCAAAAGCTTGCGATCTCTTGGGAGCCGCCAGGCTCTTGACCACCGAACTGATTGCAGGGCACGCCGACAATGGTGAACCCACGGTCTTTGTAGGACTCGTAGAGGCTCTGCAGACCCGAGTACTGGGGAGTGAAGCCGCAGTTGCTCGCAACGTTGACGTAGAGGACCACCTTGCCGTCAACGGCTTCCTGGGGAAGATCTCCCCCCTCCAGCTGCTCTAATGCGGTGTACGGGAAGGACTGTGGGGCCATGTGGGCCTCCTGTGCAGAAGCTTGGCCGCTCAGGCCAGCGAGGATCATGAAGTTGGAAAAGGTGATCATGGAGACTCCTTCAGTGAAGGTCGGAAAAGACCTCTTGGAGCCTTTTAAGCAACCGGGTCTCCACGATATTCCATGAGGGAGTTTGATTCAGTTCTCTCTCCAAGCTGGTCACCAAGCTCGCATCCATTCCGCAGGGATTAATGCGCTTGAAATAATCGAGCTTTGTCGTCACATTTAGGGCCATGCCATGCCAGGTCACCCACCGCCTGCAACCAATTCCAACGGCACAGATTTTTTTGCCTCGAACCCATGCCCCGGTATTTCTCGCGTCGCGCTCGGCTTGAAGACCGAAATCTACACAGCACAGAATCGCGGCCTCCTCGAGGGCTCGAAGAACCCGATGCAGATCCTGCCAAGCGTCCTCCAATCGGAGAATGGGGTAGACCACCAGCTGGCCGGGTCCGTGAAAGGTCACATCCCCTCCCCGGGCAACTTCGACAACAGGAATGTCCCCGGGTGAGAGGAGGTTGG
>JAYXVV010000181.1:0-6396 GCA_036021505.1 Myxococcota bacterium
TCGGATCTCGCGGTTGGCGCACCGGAGACGAATTTCGGGCGTGGGGGAGTCCTGCTTTTTGCGGGCGATGGCAGCGGTGAGCTGCAGGAATGGGTCAAGCTTCCCGGCGATTCTGGGGCGTTCGGGAGCTCACTCGATGCGTCAGGAGACTGGAGCCAAGACGGGGTCGATGACCTGTTGATCGGTGCTCCTGCCTCGGGCGATGAGGGGAATGGAAAAGCCTACCTCCTGCTGGGAGTGGGGCTCTGACAGGACCGATGGTTCAGTCGTCGGCAACAGCAAGCGTGCCCACCGCATTGCCTGGCGACACCCAGGAACGCTCCGGAAGCGCCACAATCAAGCCCGAGTCTCGGCTGCGAATGCGCTCGAGCGAGTTGCCGGTGAGGCTACGAATCTCAGCAATGACCTGGCCCCGCTGGATGAAGGACCCCGGTTTGACCTGCGGAACCAAGAACCCTGCATTGGATGCCCGTGGGCCGGAGCTCCGACGCCAAGGGCCTCCATCCACGCGACTTTTGTGGATGGTTTTTTCACCTTTCAGCATACCGAGGTGCCGCAGAACGGAGAACACCGCCTCCGTCGCGGTGGAAACGGCTTCCTCGTTGAGGTGGAGTCGGGGACCCGCTTCAATGGTCATGGTGGGAACCCTCTGGAGATTCATCACGGCTCCTGCAAGGCTTCGATCGAGGTCGAAGTGAGCATACTGGGGATCTCGGTACTCCCTCAAAACCGTCAAGCCGGTAGCATCAGCCAGGTCATAAGACTTCTTCTCAAGCTTTTCTCGTGCCCGTTGTCTGAGATGAATCGCCCGGTCCACGATGGTGTAGGGGATGGACAGAGGAGAGTCCGCATGGAGGTCAATCAGCAGGTCTGGACGATGGCGCACCAGATCATCCCAGATGATTCGGGCGTGCCGGTCGGTGGGGGTTCCTTTGGCATCTCCAGGAAAGAGTCGATTGAGATCGCGACCGTCGGGTGGAATCGTTCGTGTCATGCTCGCCAATCCCACAGGATTGAGCGTGGGATAGAGCAAAACACTGCCTTTGACGAGCTTGCCATCGAGCTGGTTGGGAAGTGCGTGGATGACACCGATGCCGGTCACCTCGTCGCCATGAACGTTCGCGGTCACCACCACCCTCGGGCCCGGACGAGCGGCCATGACAGAAATGACTGGAAGCTGCCGGGGGGGGCCGCCAGTGGTCGAGGGGACGAGGAGCGTGTGGAGGCTCTGTGGCATCAGGAGACCCTCCGCCAGACTCCAAATTTAAGGTACCGGCCCTCTGGAAAAGCGGTGCTTGCTGGGAAGTCGGCCGACTGTCCCCCCTCGAAGATCAGCTGGAGATCGGCCCCCGCTTTCTGGGCACCCTCTCGCACCCAGCCGTGAAAGTCTTTGGGACTCACTTCCCCCAGGTTCAATGCGCCGATGAACCATCCGTTGGGCTCGAGGACCTTCAGACTGCTGGAGACCAGACCCGGGTAATCCCGCTTGAGGCTCATGATGCCTTCGGGGCCGTGGGAGAAAGAGGGGGGATCCAGGATGACCCGGTCAAAGTGTTCCCCCTGACGTCGGAAACGATCCAAGGCCTTTCGGACGTCAGCACGAAGGAAGGTGTGGCGGGTGACATCCACCTTGTTGGCGACAAAGTTCGCCTCTGCCCGGTCCAGATAGGCCTCAGAGAGATCGACGCTGACGACCTCGGTCGCTCCATGCATGGCCGCAACGACAGAGAAGAATCCCGTGTGGGCAAAGAGATTGAGAACACGCTGTCCCCCCCAGGCAGGCTCCAGCCAGGTCCGATTGTCCCGCATGTCGGAGAAGAGACCCACACTGACCTTTCCATGGAGATCCACCAAGCATTCGATGCCGCGTTCGGTCACCCGAAGGGGACCTTTGTGCCCGTGTCCTCGGAGGAGCCCCGATGGACGAGGTGCCTGGGCGACCGTGAAATTGTCTCGTGGATCGGGGCGCCAGGCCAGGTAGATCCCGCGCACCTCAAAACAACTCTCCAGTGCATCACACAAGGGATCGAGAATGGGAAGAAGGGAAGGAGAGTCCAGGCTGATGCGAAAATGGGCCTCATAGCGATCAATCCGGACGCCGGGGAGCTGGTCGTTCTCGCCATGTACGACCCGATAGGCGGTGGTGTTGGGCTCGATCAGAGTGTCCCTGAGGTCTTGAGCGATTTGGATCCGAGACGCGAAGAAAGACGTGTTCAAGGGTCCGTGTTGGCTCCGAAAGCGCCGGACGGCAATCCAGCCCTCGTCAAAGATTCCGGTGCCAAGACTCTGTCCTTGGCCGTTGAGAATCTCCACCACCGTCCCGGGTTTGATCCCCTTCCCGCGCCCCGTGAGCTCCTTGGGGTACACCCAGGGAAAGCCACGCTTGAGCCAACGCTCCGAATGGCCATCCACAGACACAGTGCGGTCACGAAGCTTCGGCGTTATTCGCTTGGCTTTCTTGGAATCACGGTAGTCTCGACCCATGGCACGGCCTTTTTTTGCCCCCGACAAAGCGGGGCTTCAGTGTGATCTTTACCAGTTGGTCCAGTCGGCGGTCTATCACGCCGATGGACTTTGGGGTGAGGTGACCTTCGATCTGAGTCTTACAAGCCTGCCTGAGACCTGCGCTTATGCGGTGGTTGCGGGCGTGCAGGAGGCGCTCGATGAGGTGCAGCGTCTCCGATTTTCGGATGAGGAAATTCAGTGGTTGCAGCAGATCGAGGTCTTCCAGGGGGCTTCGCAAGCCTGGTGGGAAAGTCTCCGTCATTTTCGGTTTTCGGGGGACATTGATGGGCTTCCGGATGGCAGCGTGGCCTTTCTCAATGAGCCGATTCTCCGCGTAACAGCCCCGCTGACCCAAGCGGTTTTGTTGGAGACTCGCCTCATCCAGGCGATTGCTCATGCCACTGGGGTTGCCACCCGAGCCGCGCGTCTGGTTCAGGCTGCGGATGGGCGACGTATCTTTGACTTTGGCAGCCGCAGACTTCCTGGGCCGCAGGCGGCCCTGCGCTCTGCCCGGGCGGCAGCGATCGCAGGCTGCGCCGGAACCTCCTATGCCCTCGCAGGAGAGGTCTACGGAATCCCCGTCATGGGAACGCTGTCGCAGGGTTTTTTGGCGGCCTATCCAAGCGACACGGCTGCGATTGATGCCTTCGCACTGCATTTTCCCAAGGTGGGCTACATCTCCCTACCGGGTGACTCCTTTGAGGCAGGGGTAGCCCAGTTGGCCGAGCACCGGGAGTCTGTACGGATTGTGCGCGTAGACCACTGGGATCTCGACATGGCCTCGCGCAACGTTCGGAAAGCCTTGGACGCCCACGGTATGGAGTCCGTCAGCATTCTGGGCAGCGGGGCGCTGCAAGAAAGCACGGTCTTGGAACTCACGCGGAAAAAGGCGCCCGTGGATCTCTATGCGATCGGCCGAGAGCTCGCGCTCGGTGACCGTCAGTCGGAGTTCACACTGAACTACCGAATCGCAGAGATGTGGCGCGGTGCTGAACTGGAGTTTGTCACCCGCAGGGGGGCCTCCATGTACCCCGGATTGAAACAGCTGCTGAGGGGCCCGAAGGGGGATTTGCTTTGCTTGGAGGACGAGCTGGATCTCCTGGACCTGGAGGGGCATCGCGCTCTCTTGGTCCCACTTTTGAGGGAGGGGGAACTCGTGCGCTCAGGGGACTCCATCGAGGGGGTTCAGAACAGGCTTCGGCTGGAGTTGTCGGTGTTGCCCAACGAGGTTCGAGACCTTGAACATCCGGGTCACTGGCCTGTGCAACCCTCCGATCGCCTGGCGCGTGCCGCCCTTTCTTAGGGGGATCGGGAAAGCAGGGCGGCGTCGGTGTCTGTGGTGAGGCTCCAGTCCAAGGCCTCGATCTGGGGCCGAATGAGCTCGGCGCTTCCCGTGACAAACCAGATGGCTTGATCGATGGCAAGGATGCTTTTTGCCTCCTCAGCGAGTTCGGCAGCGGTGAGAAGCTGGAAGGCGGAGGCTTGGGCATGGTGTGTGTCAGGCGCTTGCCGGCTGCGCTGGAGTTCAGCGAGGCTGAACATGGCTCCGTCAGTGCGCTCCAGTCGACGTGTTCGGTCGAGAATCAATCCACTGCGGACGGCTTCGAACTCCTGCTCGGTGAGTCCGTTTTCCGCGACATCGGAGAGCAGATCCCTCATGCTTTCCAGGGTCTTTCCGACGTTTTCGGGCAGCACCTCCGTGTCCAAACGAATGAGGCCCCAGTTCGTTGTGGCTGTGATGTCCGAGCTCACCGCATAGCTGAGTCCTGACTCCTCCCGCAGAGCGAGGTCCAGTCGAGACGTCTCGCGGCCTGCGAGGGCATGGCTGAGCGCTTCCGCAACGAAATGTTTGGGATCCTCTCGTCCGGGAATCGGAAAGACCAAGCTGATTCGAGCGACACCGAAACCCGCTTGGTCGACCAGGTGCAGTCCTGTTGCTGGACGAGGCGGAACACTTGGAAGCGGGTGCTCTCGCCCCTGAAGATGGCCGAATGTTTCCTCCAGCAGCGGAAGGAACTCAGAGGTGTCAATGTCTCCGACGACTGCAATGCGAAGCTTTCCTCTGCGGGCGATCTCGGAAGGCATTTTGCGTGCGGTCCGCCAGGAGGCTCCCGCCAGGTCCTCGGGTTGAACCATCTGTCTCCAGGGGTGCCCGCCCATGAACACACCGTGGTTCACCGAGCGCTCATGGACCCGATCGAGGTCGTACTCAAGCTGGCTGCGCCAGTCCACCCACCAGCTTCTTCGGCTTCGGAGTGCTTTTTTGTTGAGCTGGGTGTCCAGAAGAAGTCCTGCAAGGGCTTCGAGTGCATCTTCCTCACGACCGCTCGGGGCAACGAGAGTGCCCCAGAGGTGTTTGTCGTCGATCCCTGCGGACCATTGAACGCCAAGATCATCCAGGAGCAATGCCTCGGGACGGTCCAGAGAGGGACCGGTGTCCATCAGCATGCTGGCAAGCCGGGCCCCCAGGCGTTCTTTGGGAGGAGAGAGCGTGCCATCCCATGAGATGGACACTTCCACGCCCACTCGTGGAAAATCTCGGCGCTCCAAGACCCAGACCTCGCCGCCACCGGAGAGCTCGTATTGTCCAACAGTTGGACGCTCCGGCACGACCAGTTCGCCAAGCTCGGGAATGTCCCGTTCTGGAGCGGCCATGACTACGGCCACAAGGCCCCACAGGATCATGGTTCGTCTCCTTGTTCGCCTCTGGAGGAATCGTCACTCAGGCTGGGGAGTCGCTTGAGAATCACGCGGTCTCGGCTGAGATGCGTGCGAATCGCAGCCTGAACCTGCTGAGGCGTCACCGCTTCAATGGCGTCCATCTCGGGGGCCATGCAGTTGGGGTCTTCATGAACAGCGGTGCAGCGTGCAAGCATCAAGCCGATGGAGTCCAATCCCTCGAGGTTGGCCACCTTTCGCGCCTGCCAGCGCATGCGGGCCCTCGCCAGCTCTTCAGGGGTCGGACCAAAGAGCGCAAGGTCCCGCAGCTCTTGGTCAAATTGATCCATCAGGAGGTCAACGGAATCGCTGGCACTCACCAGTTGGACCACCAACTCGCCACCGGCGCGTCGGGCGCGAAGAGCGATCTGAGGGCTGGATTTGTAGCTCACCTCGCTCAACGCGGCACTTCGAGATCGCAGAACCTCAGCAGCGAGGCGCAGCTGGGGGAGATCGGGATGTCCCCACGGCGGAGTGTTCCACCCCATGGCGAGGACGGGCTCCCCCAAGCCAGGAACCTCCAGGATTCGGTCGCTTCCACGTCGAGGTCGTTCTGCGTACGCTCGGAGCGCTCGGGAACCGCGGCGTTCGATCAGGCCGTAGTGGGCATGGATGTGCTCCAAGGCGACCTCTTGTTCGAAATCGCCACTGAGAACGACGATGGCGTTGGAGGGTCGGTAGTAGGTTTCGTAGAGCTTGACGATTCGGCCCAACTCCAGCGCTGTTCGGTCGTCTTCCAAGCCGAGCACGGGGCGATGGTAGGGGTGACTCGTGGGCCAGAGATGTTGGTGAAGCTCAGCAAAGAAAAGGCTCTGGTCGCCCTCTCGAGAAGCCCGCTCATTGGCGATGACATCCAATTCGACGGCGAGGCTCTCTTCCTGGACCGACTCAGCGAGCCAGCCAAGTCGATCGGATTCAAGAAACAGCAGACGATCGAGTGCCGAAGAGGGGCCTGTGGTTTGGTAGAGCGTCCAGTCGCGCTCCGTCCAGCCCTTGGACTCGGCTCCGGCCTCCTCCAACAGGCGTCCCCATTCGGTGCCGGGTGCGTTGGGGCTGCCCTTGAACATGAGGTGTTCGAACAAATGGGCGAGTCCGCTTGCTCCGTCTGGATCGTCTGCGCTCCCCACTCGGACGAGGGTCGTCAAGTTGACGGTTGGTGAGCGATGGTTCTCA
>JAYXVV010000182.1:0-28326 GCA_036021505.1 Myxococcota bacterium
GGAAGCCGCGACCATGTGGGGCGGTGCCTTCTTGCTGACTCGGCGTCCGGAGTGGCGTCCGAAATATGCGCTCGTGGATGGAGAGCAGGTGGACTACGCCTGGATCGATGATTCAGACGACGGATCCTTCTCCGCTGAGAAGCTCGCTGAGAAGCGTCGAGAGGCAGCGCAACAGGTCTCCGAAACACCGTCCTGATGCGGAGGTCTTGCAAAGCCCCTGTGTAGGGGTCGACGCCGAGGCCTCTCTCGCGGTAGCCTTGGGCATCTTTTGAGGTGAGTCCATGAAGCCCGCTTTCGCTCTGTTGATGTTCTCGGTAACCACGCCTGCCCTTGCCGGTTGGCCGGACGACGTGGTGCTCGATGGAATTGACACCTGGCGTGGAGACCGGGTGCTCGATTCGGACCTCATCACGGCGGACTATCACCAGGTGATTCGAGAGCTGGGTACCGCCATCTCCAACAAACCCATGCACGGCGGTTCCACCCTCGGGTTGTATGGCTTTGAGGTGGGGGTTTCCAACACCATCGCTTTCATTGACACCCGCAGCGAGGATGGCCAGCCGAGCCCCTGGGCGCGTGTTCACGAGGATGGAACTCCGAACAACATGATGACGATCCCTCGGATCGACATCCGAAAGGGTCTCCCGGCTTCAATTGAGGTGGGTGCGTCCATGGGCTACCTGGCCGTTTCCCGTCAGACGGCGATGGGCGGGTACTTGAGAGGGGCTCCTCTCGAGGGCTATCGAAACATGCCCGATGTTGTTTTCCAGTTGGGCTACACCGGCTACGTGGGCAACGATCAACTCGAGCTGGGAACTCTGGATTTCAGCGGGACAGTGGGGTACTCCTTCCCGTTCGGGCGGATAACCGGGGTGAACAACGCGAGCATTTCGCCTTACCTCGGTGCGGGCCTCCTTCGGGTACATGCGCGTCCGAATCTGGATGCAGAGGAGCAAGAGGCACTTGGAATCTCTGAGGTTTCCGGCTTCAGTGGCAGTGACTTCTACTCGGAAGACTTTGCATTTTGGCAGGTGCATGGTGGGTTTCGAATCAACAGTGGAAGCTTCTCCTTTCGCGCCTCCGTCTCGGCCGTTCCCAAAGGGATCGCGACGCTGAATGTCGGCATGGGATTCGTTTACTGATTTCTGCATTTTGGTAGAATGTCGGAGTCCTTGGTGCGGGCTCTGATTTGGATTCCAACTCACAACAGACAGGTGGGCGCGAGATCAACTTCTTGCGCGCCCTCGGAAAGGGAGGCTTCGGCTCAGTCCACCTTGCAGAGGTTCGTTCTCCGGAGGGGTTGGTGCACCGCATGGCGGTCAAGGTGCTTCATGAGGACCTCTCTTCGGACACGGAGCTCGCTGCGCGTTCGAGGGACGAGGCGCGATTGATGTCGCAGTTGAACCACGACAACATTGTTCGAATCTATGGACTTACACGAATCGCGGGTCGCTCCGCAGTTCTGATGGAGTATGTCGAGGGGATCGACTGTGAGGCTCTGATCAAGCAGGCGCGAACGGAGGGCGGTGGGGTTCCGATTCGAGCGGCTTCTCGCATCATTGAGTGCGCCGCAGATGCACTTTGGGCAGCCTTCAACGCGGTATCGCCGGTGACCCAACAGAAGCTCCGAGTCGTTCACCGCGACATCAAACCCGGCAATATTTTGGTCTCGAGCAGCGGTCTGGTCAAGGTGATGGACTTTGGAGTGGCCCGTGCTGACTTTGAGCGAGAGGCTGAGACGCGTTCACTGATGTTTGGTACCCAGCGGTACATGGCGCCAGAGCGTTGGCTGGAGAGGGAGTGCGGACATCGCTCGGATGTCTTTTCGTTGGGGGTCGCCTTTTGGGAACTCGTCACGGGCGAAAAGTTTGCTCAGGTTCCTTTCGCACCTGCGCACTATGAACGGCGAATTGATGCGTGTGTCGAGCAGTTTCTCGAGCAGGTGAGGCTTGAGGGGCGAGAGCGGGAGTCCACCATCCACCTGCTTCGGGGAATGCTGGCGTATCGAGCAACGGACAGGCTGGATGCCAGCCAGGTTCGAGAGATCATGGGGGAATTGTCCGAGCTGGCTCAGGGGCCCTCGTTGAGGCGCTATGCGCGGGGTCGCGTGAGTGAGTTGGTCGAGATCCAGCAGGCGATGCTGCTCGGAGACAAGGAGTTGAGGGAGTTCACAGGAACCCTGAAGACAGCCAGTTCGGCGAGCGGTGAGCTCCTCCGGGCCCCGTCGCACTCCGGTCGGCTGAACCCCGCGGATCCCGCCGCAGCAGCGACGATTTTTGAGGCGCAGGTTCTGCCAGAGCGCGGTTATGAGCGATTGCAGAGCGGCCAGACCAAGTCGGAATCCTCTTCGGAGAAGCCGCAGGAAGAAACAACGGCTGCCGTGGAGGATCTGGAGGAAGGTTCGCCCTGGGCTGCAGCGGTCTTTGCCGTACTTGTGGCCTCGCTGCTTCTCGGGCTCATCGCAGGTCTTGTGGGGTCAGGAGAAGACCCAGCAGGGACTGCTCCAGCAGTGGAGGCAAGCGAGACGGTTGAAGAGGTGGGGGTACTCGATGCAGAAGCCGTGGAAACAGCCGCTGCTCAAGGGCTGACGAGTGAGCGCAGCGAGCCCTCTGAGTCAGTGGCCTCGACGGGAGGAGCTGCGGAATCAACGGCTTCGGCGAACCTCCGCTCCTCGGGAACCCGCGCACCGGCGTCGGTGGACCGGGTTCGCATCAAAATTTTGGCGGACCCGCGGGAGGGAGTGGTCCAGGTCGGGTCGTTGAGGGCCCCGGTGTCTGAATCGGTGGAATTGCCGGTCGGGGAACATGCCTTCACCTTTGAGGGCTCGGACTGGGTCGCGAGTTGTCGGAAGCGCGTCGACTCAGATGTTCGAAAAATAAAATTTGTACGTGAGACGGGTTCATGCGTGCTCTTGCGGTGATCTTTGGACTGTTGGCTTCCTCGCTGACTTGGGGCTCCCCGGAGGGCCCATTGGCCAATTGTGAGAACCAAGAGCCGTTGAATCAGCGCCTCATCGCGATTGAGTCGGCAATTGTGGATGATGAACTGACGGCTGCGCGCCAGTTGGTCACAGATGCGTTGGACTCTCTTCGGTGCCTGACTGGGGTGGTGGATTCTGCGAGTCTGTCGGGAGTGTGGCAGGCCTCCGCGGCGATTGAATTTTTCGGGGCTTCGGAATCGGCTGCCATGCGGGACATGCGGCGGGCCAAGTCCATCCCGGGAGGTGAGTTTCGTGCGCGGCTCGGTGTGGACCTCCAGAGGCAGTGGGAGAGCGCTGTTCCTGAACGTTCAGCCACCCTCAAGGTGACGGCTGTTCCCGAGGGCTTTCAGCTGTTCGTAGACGGAGCTCTTCGGCCCTCGCCCATTCTTGAGCTTCCTTCCGGTCCGCATGTGGTGCAGGTCGTTGGGGGCGACGCTCTGCGGTTTCACCGTTTGGTTCATCTCAACCACGGTCAGAAGGCCATTGTCGATACCCGTCTGATGCAGGCCACGTCGTCCTCTGGTCCGGCTTTTCGGACACGCCGGGTTCTTCTCTGGTCAGGACTGACAAGCGGAGTCCTCTCGCTCGGTTCGTACGGGCTCGCTGTGTCGCATGACAGGCAGATGATGGGCGCGACGACGAAAGCCGAGATTGAGCGATTGAGGGGGCAGTCACTCCGCTATCGCAATGCGTCGTGGATTTTGGGGGCCGCAGCAGGTGTTGGGGTGGGGCTCTACGGGCTGTTTTGAATCGATTGTCTCGAGAGGCGTCGACAGGGAGGGCTAAAGAAAAGATCGACTGGATCCGATCTGATAAGATACCTTAGGTAAAGTATTGCTGGGTCAAGAGTTGTGAAGAGACTGTCGCCATTGTTGGGGCTCGCCCTTGCCGTAGGGCTTTCGGGTTGCATGGGTGGAGGAATGAAAATTCCTGGGCCGACTCGGCATTTGGCGGGAGTGCCGCCCTCGGGAACGCCCACGATGCAGGCGAATGGAGGCCATTCCACTGAGCAGCCTGGCGTTCGACACCGCTCCAATCGCTCAGCACGGGACGTGGCGAGAGGGGCGGCATCTTGGGTCGGAAAGAGCCGGATGCGCCATCAAGGCACCACGTACCGCTATGACTGCTCCGGTTTTGTCAACGCTGCGCATGCCCTCGCAGGCGAGGACCTCTCTCACCGCAACACCGCGGGTATGGTGGACTACGCCAAAAGCCTGGGGGTGTACGAACGAATTGGATCACCGGGTCAGGGCGACACGGTCTTCTGGGACAACACCCACGACCGAAACGGAAACGGACGACTCGATGATGCCTTCACCCATGTCGGTGTCGTTGAGCGCGTCGACAGAGACGGTACACTGCATGTCATTCACTTGGGAAGCAAGGGCGTGGTTCGCATCCGCATGAACCTGCAGAGCCCTGGAGAGTACAAGAACTCGGAGGGGAAGATCCTCAATTCCTTTCTCAGGCGCCGAACCAGCGGCGATCCGCGGGGAACCCAGTACCTCAGTGGGCAACTCTATTCGGGCATGGCGAGTTTTTGGGCAGCCGGGGGCGTCGCGAGTCTCGACTGATGGCTCAGAGGCGTCGACCGAACGCGAGCCATGCAAGGTTTCGGGTCCCTATGGTGGCCAGGTCACCCCGAATTCTCCATGTTCCGTTGTCCCAGGCGTAGCCCACGCAGGGGAGGATGCCAAACAGACCGACTCGAGCTCGGTGATGGCCCCAGGTTCTTCGCAGACCGAGTTCGGTAGAGGTCACTGTGTCCAGGAGAGCAAGCGGGTAGAGTGGGGTTTCCACCTCGCCTGCCGGATGCCACCCCAAACCAGCGAGGGACACCGTCATATCGAACCCGTAGCGCTCACCCTGCGCATCCAATGACCAACCGGCCCTCAGGCTGAGCCGTTGATCCAGATCTGAGCTCCCCCGATGATGGGCGACGTTGAGTACGGGACCGGTTTGGAAGCGTTCGCTTGACCCGAAAGACCAAGCTGCGCCAAGCAGGTTGAAGGTCTCCGGTTCACTTCCGAAATAGGTTGTCGTCGACGCCGTCACTCGGAGATGGTCGTCATGGAATTCCAAGCTGGCTCTGGCGGCAGGAAGGGGCCCGTAGGCAAGCACTGCGGCACCACTTCCGAGGGAAACCGTCAAACCCTCGGTTTCGGACGCCACGCTGGCTAAATTGATGGTTGGGCTCGCCGCTAAGGCCGGAGACCCGCTGAGCGCTGAGGCGATGAGAAGTTTCATTGGTCCTCCACTTGTCGGTAGATGAGAAGAGCGTTGTGGTCGTAGCCACTCACGAGCATTTCTGTCTGGCCATCTTGATCGAGATCGACAATCAACGTGACGCCGGCCTGAGGAAGGTCTTCCTCGAGAATGTGAGCCTCGAAATTGCCAGGTGTGGTCTGCTCGTACCACTTGACCACAGGGTCGCCGTCGCCCGACACCAGCAAGTCGAGGTCCCCGTCTCCATCAATGTCGCCGGTACCGAAAATACCGGGGGCAGCGGCTCCCTGCGTTGGAACGGAAATGTAGTCTTCGTCGATGATGGTCTCTTCCCAGGGCTCACGGGGATCGTCTGCTGGCGTGTAGACGGCCACCCGAGAGGTTTCGGGGTCCGGAGAAGCCCCCTCGGTATTGGTGTGGTTGGTTCCAATGCCTCGAGCGATTCCGTCCCCAAAAGCATCGGGAATCATCTTGAATTGAATCGCGGGACCGGCGGTGTCGTTGAGGACATGCCGGGTCCAGAGGGTATCGCTGGACCCCGGGTTTTCGAGCCAGGCATAGGACGCGCCACCATTGTAGAAGTACTCCGCGCTTGCCAGGTCCAAGTCGCCGTCTCCATCGATGTCATAGGCCTGAGGAAGGCTTCCCAACCCCTCTCCGATTTGAAGGGGCTCCTCCGAGAAGATGCCGGGTTCATCGGTGGAGAGGTAGGCCATGACCTCGGCGTTGTAGGAGCTTCCGAACGGGGTCTTGAAGCTCTCGCCCACCACGACGATATCCGGGCGCTCATCGCCGTTGACGTCCATCCAGACGGGATGGTGGAAGAACAAATCCGAGCCTGGCGCAACAATGTCGTGGAGTTTCCAGGAGCTTTCGGTCTGCTCCAACCAGAAGACGGATCCACAGGGAGCGGTCCATGGGAACAGCTGACAGGTCAAAAATCCGCCCCCGACGAGCATGTCCAAATCCCCGTCGTTGTCCACGTCAACGGCTTCGCCGCCATTGGGCCATTTTCGGTCCTGGTCGCGCGAGAGAATCGGAGAGCTGGTCCAGTCGTCCCAAGTGTCTCCCTGTTCCAACAAAAGGATTTCCCCGTTGGGAATCTGGAACCCATCCACCTTGCCAAACAAAGAAAGAGCGATGTCGGGGCGTCCGTCTTGGTTGAAGTCTTCCACGGAGGCAAAAGCAGGGCCCACAATTCCCTCCGTGAAGGCCAGGCGCTCCCATT
Organism: Myxococcota bacterium; assembly: GCA_036021505.1. Lineage (GTDB taxonomy): Bacteria > Myxococcota_A > UBA796 > UBA796 > CAJQPC01 > JAYXVV01. Next base: position 6,435 of record JAYXVV010000182.1, read on the forward strand.
GGATGCCTCCAGATTCGACAAGGTCAAGCTGAAGGTGGTCGAATGGGCTGTCCGCAGCTGTCGTGCAGCCGAGCAGCAGGGGCAGGGAGAGTACGGGGAATCTGAGCATCATGATGAAAGTCCGTGGAAAACTTGGGGGTTGAACAAGGTCATGGGGTGCGTGGATCAAGACTGATTTCAAGGCAGACTGCGGAGGCCGAGTGAGACGGCTGGAATGGCAAACTGCTCGTCGACCGAGCCGAACCGTAGGGAGGGCTCAATCAACAGCTTGTTGTTCATTGGAAAGCCGAGACCCATCTCCCAGAAGTGGGTTCGCAGGGGCGTGAAGAGGCCAACCGTTTCAGAGAGTTCCTGGTAGTCGGGCTCAGTGCTGGATTGTGCCCAGAAAACTGCAGATTTGTGTTCGATGCGCGGTACAACCTTTCCGAGGTGCTGGAGACGAGCGGTGGCATTGGCTTGGGGTCCATGCCGAGCGAGTGGTCCTCTCTGGACAATCCATCCGGCTGAAAAACTGGCTTGTACTTCCAGGTTCTGCTTGGGACGCCAGAAAAAACGAATCCCAGCAGAAGCGTCCCATCTCCGAAAGAGTGCAGTCTCAGCGTGGACGGTCCACTGAGCGTTCCGTTGGGCTGCGGGGCTGTAGTGAACTCCGGTCCATGGGAAACCGGTGTAGGTGAACCAAGAGGATCGTGGGGGCTCGCTCGCCAACGGGGGAGCTGCCTGTGCTGTCGAGGCGAGCGCTGCGATGAAAAGAAAGGCAATCATGGCGCCAATCCAAAAAGATTTTGGAAGTTCGCCGACAGGAAGCCATTGGCGTCCTCATGGCTGTAGCCGGCCTTTTCCATCGCGATCAGCGTTCGCTCCAGGTAGCTGTTGACGAACCCGGGGTATTGAGGACCGTCGCTTCCATAGAGGAGGCGCTCTACGAGGCCTTCCTCCAAGATGCGTCGGAGTGCGTGCGGGTAGTTTTCTCCCGACGGGTCGGCCCCCGACGAGCCGAGTGCGCTTGCCTCGAGGTAGACGTTGGGAAAACGCTTTGCGAGTTCAATGCAGTCTTCGAGTTGACCCTCGTTTTTACCGATGAAGTCGTAACCGAGGTGTCCGAGAATAAAGACGGTATCCGGGAAGGTCTCAATGGCTTCCTCGAGGTAGCTCGGGTCGGTGTACTCGGGCTCAGAGTAGGTTCCTGGAAAAGGGCTGGGACCGGTATGCAGGTAGACAGGGGCTTCGAGCTGGGCCGCCAGAGCGTAGATGCTGTAGAAACGTTCATCATCCAGCTCGATGTGTTGATGCGCATGAGCGAGCTTGATTCCGATGACTCGAGGATGTTGAAGGGAGGCCTCGAGTTGTCTGAGTTGGGCCTCCTCGTCCGAAGTCCAGTGCTCTGCGGACACACTGGCGAAACCGTACAGGCGGTCCGGTGCCTCGTCGATCGCCTCAATCATGTACTCATTTTTGGTGATCCCAACACTCGCTGGGGCATAGACGGCGAACAACACCCCCTTCGCGAGTCCCGACTCGTCGAGTTGCTCCACAATCCCTGTTGGAGAAAGCGTTCGATTGGCCAGGTTCTGGGGGGTAAGGCCCAAGGGAAAGGGAAACAATGAGGCAACGTAGGCTTGGGTCCGTGGAGGAAGCAGAGACCACTCGCCGGTGTGGAGGTGCATGTCCACAGCCTCTTCCAGGAGGTGGTCTTGGTAACGGACGGGTTCAAAGTCTGGAGCGCAGGCAGCAGCAGTGCTGGTGAGTAAGAAAGCGAGGGTGTGCCGTGCGCTGCGCATGAATCTTCTGTCTTTGACCAGGTTTCGCGCAGGTATATTCTACTGCTTGGTAGAATTCAAGACGGTTTTGGCATTGAAAACTGAAAGAGAACAGTTTATGAATAGGATATGAATAAGAAATTACTGTTCACTTTCTTTGTTTCCAGCACGGCCATCGCGCATCGGCCCTACTTTGCAGAGGGCAACTACACGAGCTCAGAAGGTGCGTTCTACGTGGAGGATCCCGATATTTCAATGGTCCTCTACGGCGAGCTCACGTGCGAGGAGGAACAGCTCTGGCTGACCTTCGAGACCGTACCGGACTTCGACCTCTATGTACAACTCGGTGTGCCCGAAATCGGATGGCTTGAAGAGTTTCGTCCGAGCATGGCCTTGCTCCACCCCGATCTCCCAGAAGCGGAGGAAGACCTGCCTTTTGACGTACCCGAAGGATTTGGGGTCCAGGTTTGGCACAGCGAGCCCTCGGATGCAGCGGAGGACTTCTATGAGCCGTTTACCCAGACCCGTTCATGGATCTGGCAAGAGGAAACGGTACCACTGGAGTCGGGAGGGACAGGCTACGTCGTCGCATGGAACCCATCGGGGTGGACGGCCAAGGTCTGGCTCGCAGTCGGGACGATCGAAGACTTTTCGGGAGTTGACTGGAGTGAGTTTGGGACCTGGGGTGCCAAAGTGAATGACTTTCATGAGACCGCCGAGGAGACTGGAGAGTCACTGTACTGCGAACCCGAGGAGACACCCGTTGAGGAAACTGCACCCTTAGAAGACGAGGGTGGCTGCTCCGCCTCAGGTCTTGGGGGCAGCAAACAGATTCCTGCGCTTCTCTTGGCCGCAGGAGCCATGCTTCTTCGGAGGAGGCAACAGCAATGACAACCAACACGCAGAGATCGCCCGTATTCGCAGCCCGCATCAGCCAAGCGGGGCTCGTCAACTACACTCGACTGTTCTTTGTACTCAATCTCATCGGAGGGTTGGGCGTTCTTGGGAGCTACGCGGTGGGACTGCAGGCCCATTGGGGCCAGAATGAACTCCTCTGGGGAGGCATTCCTGAGTCGGTACGGGGGGCCTACACGTCCTGCATGTTTCCTGCAGCGTTGGGTTACCTCGTCTGCTTCGCCTACCTCATGAAAGCCGACTGGGAAGACCTTAGATTTCGCAACGGTCCAGCGGGACGGTCTTTGCTGCGGCTTCATCTTCTCTTTCTTGCCACGGCAACGGCATGGATGCCGCTCACGTGGCTGGCTCTCGATCACCAGGTCACCGCACTGTATTGGCCCATCCAGGGAGTTCTGTTGGTGACGGGGCTGTCCGCGCTCGGAATCTGGCGCAGCCTCTTCCGTCTCGTAGACCCCCCCAACCCCCGCTTCTTGCTGGCGGCGAAGGTCGGCTTCTTCTTCTTGGTCTTCCAATGCCTCGTCTTGGATGCTCTGGTGTGGCCGCGTTTCTTTGGGGTTGGCTGAGACCAAACCTGAGCGTGCACCCAGCCGACGGACAAGCTGTTCGCGTTTTGTTTCATTGTCCAGCTTCGCAGCAGGCTAATGCAGACGGCACACACAGGGATTGCCGTCATGGAGCATCTTTTTGGCCAGTCAGCGACCACTCCGTTCCAGGTGGAGAGGCTTCGGGAAGCAGCAGGGTTTAGGGGCCTCCAGACCGCAGAAGTGTTTTTTGTCGATGCCCATGCTCCCTTGTCCACTGAGGAGCGGGGGCGTCTTGGGCTTCTTCTCCAAGAAACATCGGCTCCTCGGGCCACCGCTCCCGACTGGGTGGTTGTTCCTCGGGTCGGTACACTCTCCCCTTGGTCCTCCAAGGCCACCGAAATCGCGGCAATCTGTGGGCTCAGCTCGGTGCGTCGGCTCGAACGCGGTGTCGCGGTCTGGGTAGATGGGTTGGAGAACAGGGATGCCCTTTTGGAAGTGCTGTGTGACCCCATGACCCAGAGCGTGCTCTCGAAGCTGCAAGACGCGCAGCAACTCTTTGTTCAGGGCGAACCCTCCCCGGTGAGACACATTGACTTGGGCTCCAATCCAGTGGCTTCACTGGATGCGGCCAATCGGGCTCTCGGGCTCGCGTTGAGCAGCGATGAAGTGGAGTACTTGGCTGAGAACTATGCAGCGCTTGGGCGGAATCCCACCGACGTAGAGCTCCTCATGTTCTCTCAGGCCAATTCGGAGCACTGTCGCCACAAGATTTTCAATGCCTCCTGGACGGTGGATGGAGACGACAAGGACCACAGTCTCTTCAGCATGATTCGAAACACCCACTCCAAGAGTCCAGGGGGAGTCTTGAGTGCTTACTCGGACAACGCAGCGGTGATTGCGGGGCATGAGGCGGGCCGCTTCTTTCCAGAGACCGGGTCCGGGATCTACCGTGCGCAGCAAGAGGCCATCCATATCGCCATCAAGGTGGAGACCCACAACCACCCGACGGGCATCTCCCCGCATCCGGGGGCGGCAACTGGATCGGGTGGAGAAATTCGAGACGAGGGGGCAACGGGTCGGGGAGGAAAGCCAAAGGCAGGGCTTGCTGGCTTCAGTGTTTCGGATCTTCAAATTCCCTCCAATCCGCTGCCTTGGGAGGACGGGCGAGCGCATCCCGCTCGGCTGGCCTCTCCACTCCAGATCATGACGGAGGGCCCCCTCGGTGCGGCCCTGTTCAACAATGAGTTCGGCCGCCCAAACCTCTGCGGCTATTTTCGAACCTTTCATCAAGAGGTCCAGGGAGACAATCGACGCGAGCGTCGAGGCTTCCACAAGCCGATCATGATCGCGGGCGGCTACGGAAGTGTCCGACCGGGTCACGTCGAGAAGAAGACTCTCCCGGTGAATGCAACGCTGGTCGCCCTCGGCGGACCCGCCATGTTGATCGGTCTCGGAGGGGGCTCAGCGTCATCCTTGGACTCTGGAGCGCAGTCGGAGGCTTTGGATTTTGCCTCTGTGCAGCGGGCCAATCCAGAGATGCAGCGTCGCTGCCAGGAGGTCATTGATCGCTGCTGGGCGATGGGACCAGAAAACCCGATTGAGAGCATCCATGACGTCGGGGCAGGTGGCTTGAGCAACGCATTTCCAGAGCTCGTTCATGACAGCGGTCGGGGCGGGGTCTTCCAGCTTCGGGCCATCCCGAATGCGGAGCCGCAGTTGTCCCCCGTAGAAATCTGGTGCAACGAGGCTCAAGAGCGCTATGTGCTGGGTATTCTTGATGAAAACATGGATCGCTTTGTGGCGATTTGTGAGCGTGAGAACGCACCTTTTGCAATTGTGGGTCGAACCACCGACAAGGACGAACTTCGGCTCCACGACACGCATTTTGAAAACGCTCCCATCGACATGCCCCTCTCGATGCTGCTTGGAAAGCCCCCGAGAATGCATCGTGTGGACCAGCGGACATCGGTTGAACGGCAGCCGGTAAAGACCTCGGAGATTTCGATGGATGAGGCCGCTTCGCGTGTCCTTCGACTGCCGACGGTTGCCAGCAAGTCCTTTCTCATCACCATCGGGGACCGAAGCATCACGGGCATGGTGGCTCGGGATCAAATGGTAGGCCCCTGGCAAGTTCCCGTGGCAGACGTCGCGGTGACCACTGCTGCCTTCGATACCCTTCATGGGGAAGCCATGGCGATGGGTGAGCGCTCGCCGCTGGCGCTCTTGGATGCTGCAGCTTCCGGTCGAATGGCCATCGGCGAGGCGCTCACCAACATCGCAGCGGCCGACATCGCCGAGCTTGGAGATGTGAAACTCTCGGCCAACTGGATGGTGGCGGCAGATTTTCCAGGAGAGGGTGCAAATCTCTACGACACGGTTGAGGCCGTGGGGCGTGAACTCTGTCCACAATTGGGAATTGCCATCCCTGTGGGCAAAGACTCCATGTCGATGCGAGCCAAGTGGTCCGACTCGGAAGGGTCCCACCAGGTGACTTCCCCATTGTCCCTTGTGGTGACCGCCTTTGCCCCAGTTGGAAATGCGCGCGACACATTGACACCGGAACTTCGTCTTGCGGGAGGTGAGACGGACCTCTGGGTCGTGGATCTGGGGCGCGGGAAGCACCGACTCGGTGGCTCCGCCTTTGGATACGTTCAAGACCAACTCGGAGCGCGTCCGCCGAATGTCGACAGTGCCGATGATCTCAAGAGTTTCTTCTGCGCGGTTCAGGAACTCCGAGGGAAGGGGCTGCTTCTGGCCTACCACGACCGCTCCGATGGTGGACTGTGGGCGACTCTCTGTGAAATGGCCTTCGCAGCACGCTGCGGCATCGAAGTCGATCTCGCTCCACTCCAGGGAGACCCTGTAGCGGCACTTTTTTGTGAGGAGCTGGGCGCTGTAATCCAGGTCGGGAGGGAGCATCGTTCGGCCTTGGTCGACTGCTTCACCCGCTGGGGTCTCGAGGGTTGTCTCCATCGCATTGGAGTCCCTACGGACACTCCTCGGGTTGTTGTCCGCAAAGAGGGTGCGGTTCTCCTGGATCGCGAACTTCTGGATTTGCTCGCTTTGTGGACAGAGACTTCCTACACCATCCAGTCTCTCCGAGACAATCCGCGTTGCGCTCAACAGGAACGCGATGCCATGCTGGACCCCAAAAACCAGGGTCTCTCCGTTTCTTTGACCTATGAGCTGTCCGCACCATCGGTTCCGCAGGGGAGACGTCCTCGAGTTGCCATCTTGCGTGAACAGGGAGTCAATGGCCAGGTGGAAATGGCAGCTGCATTTGAGCGTGTGGGGTTCGAGGCCGTTGATGTCCACATGAATGATCTGCGCACCGGGCGAATGGGACTGGAGTCGTTCCGAGGCCTGGTGGCCTGTGGCGGTTTTTCCTACGGGGATGTGTTGGGTGCGGGTGGTGGCTGGGCCAAGTCCATCTTGTTTCATCCTGGGCTCCGAGAGGAATTTCGCACCTTCTTTGAGCGAGGAGACACCTTTTCGCTGGGAGTCTGCAACGGCTGTCAGATGCTGAGTCAACTCAAAGACCTCATCCCGGGTGCTGAGCATTGGCCTTCGTTCGTGCGCAATGAGTCGGTCCAGTTTGAAGCGCGGCTGTCTCAGGTGGAGATTTTGGAGAGCCCTTCAATTTTGTTGCAGGGCATGGCAGGTTCTCGAATGCCCATTCCCGTGGCCCATGGAGAAGGGCGAGTCTCTTTCGCGGGTACGGACTCCGAGCCCACGGGTCAGTCGCTCGCTGCCATGCGCTATGTCGATTCTCGAGGGGAAGCTACAGAGGTGTTTCCTGCCAATCCCAATGGGTCGGCGGGCGGGCTAACGGCCTTCACTTCCCGGGACGGTCGAGCCACCATCATGATGCCGCATCCTGAGAGAGCTTTTCGCACGGTGCAGTTCTCTTGGCACCCGACCCATTGGGGGGAAGAGGGCCCATGGGCTCGACTCTTCCAGAATGCCCGAAGCTGGGTCGGCTAAGTTTCTCAGTCGCTGCAGTTGGCGAAGAAGGTGGTTGTTGCGGGCCAGTCGGAAAAGACACCCACGACGTCGAGTTCACGGTCCAGCATGTCCAAGAGTGCAAAGACTTGCCCCTCCGAATGCATGGCGGGTCCGAGCCCGAAGTAGTACCAGTCTTCTTTCAACGAGGGCTGCCCCGAGCGTTCCAGGGTCCAAGTCACCAGGTTGAGTCCAGCTGCTCGGGCGGCCTTTCCGTAGGCGGTTGGCTGGAATTGGCTGTCAGTGGCCGTTGCGAGCATCCAGATGGGGGGAGCAAGGGTTCGAACGCCGCGAGACACGAGGTCTTCCATGGTGGGGACCCAAGTTGTCGAATCGTTGGGGTCCAAGTTCGAGCGACTTCGTCCATCCAAGAAAATGGCCTGCTCTCCGTAGGTCGGATGGGCTTGAATCCAGTGTTCAATGTCAGCGGGATTGAAGGACTGGGGGTAAGCATCCGATGGGGGTACTCCCGCTTCCTCGAGTTCTCGAATCAAGGCGGTCGCATAGGCAGCCTGCGTGAAATCGCCCTGATAGGGCATCTCCACCATGGGTGACTTCAACTCAGGAGTAACCGCGACGTCCAACTCTTGGAAAAGCTTCAGGCTCTCACGGTGGGTCAGAAGCGTCCCGCAAGTGGTGTAGAGGTCGGTCCGCCATGAGGGGGTTCCATTGAGAAATTCATCGACGGTACTGGCCAAGGGATTGAACCCATCCATTTTTCCGCAGAGGGATTTGAACTCCTCGAGGCGGATGTCGCTGGTGCAACACTCCGCCGTTGCGGGGGTACCGCTCTCGGGATCCGCAGGTTGGAAGGGAACTCGGCACTTGGCGGCAAGCTCGGGTCTCCTGAGAATATCCGTCGTGGTGTGCAGGTCGCACTGGCTGTGCCGGCAGACCAACTCGCGGTCTGAAGTGAAGGTCACGTCGCATTCAAGAATCCCCGCTCCCATCCGAGCAGCAGCCCTGTAGGACTCCTCCGTGTGCTCAGGAAATTGGAGCGGCGCTCCACGGTGACCGATGGAAAACCGATCGGTTGCGAAAGGACCTGTGCAGCTGAGAAGCCGATCCCTCAAAGCGCCCTCAGGAAGGCGTTCTGCGAGGAAGAAGGGGCGGGGTCCAAGCTGGACGGAGGGTGAGGTGGAAGCCACTTGTTCAGAAGGCTCCACACCGGACGGTGCCGCTGCACCTTGTGAGCACGACAGGTGAAGGGTGAGGACCGTGAAGCTTAGAGCAAGGGGCAGTCTTGGGATGAAGTTCATTCGGAATCTCGCTGTACGAGAAAAGGCCCGAGTACGAGTGCGTCGAGTTGCCCTTGTTCCCAGGCGCGTACGGCATCGTGAGGGGTGCAGACGATGGGCTCCTCGTGAAGATTGAAACTGGTGTTGACCAGTGAAGAGAGTCCGGTCTTGGCCTGGAAGGCCCCGAGGAGCTCGTGGAGGCGAGGATTGTCCTCGGGAAAGAGGAGCTGAGGCCGGGCTGTTCCGTCCACGTGCACAACGCCGGCCGCTTCCTTCTTGAAGTCGTCGGTGCAGTTGAAACAGACCGTCATGAAGCGAGCCGCTTGTTCGGCCTTCTCAACGCCTTCAAAAAATCTTGGGGCATCGCTGCTTCTGACCATGGGAGCGAAAGGCATGAACTCAGTTCTTTTGAGGCGAGTATTGAGCCATTGGTTGATGCTGGGATCGTCAGGGCGAACCAGTAAACTTCGATTTCCCAGTGCTCGCGGCCCCCACTCCGTGGCCCCATCGTAGTGGGCTACGACTTTTCCTTGAGCCAGGAGCGTGGCGACGTCATCGACCAGGTCTTTGGGTTTGTGCCGACGGAGACCTGCTCGGGCCAGAGCGCCGGCCATGTCCTTCTCGGAGGCCCGGGGTCCCAAATAGGCCGTCTCCATTCGCTTCGGAGCGACATTTCCGCCCACCATGGCGGCACCGGCAGCCAGTCCTCCGTCGCCCATGTTGGGGTAGACCCACAGGGTGGCGACCTCGGGAAGTTCGGCGATGCGCTGGTTCAGCTTCACATTTGCAAAAATCCCACCGGCAACAGCCACGTGCGTCAGTCCGCTACGCTGTACCCAGTACCCCACAAGCTGTGTGACTGCGGTCTCCAAATTGGCTTGGAGAGCCGCAGCGATCTCTTCTCTGGAGTAGCTCTCAAGGACCCGGAAAAATCGATCGTCTTTCCGCTGGCGGCGCAGGTAGTTGGTTCGAGAAAAACCGGGTCCAAGGAAGCGCAGTTGCTTCGCGAAGTGGTCGGTCAACTCTTGGGGTGCAGCGGTATAGGCGGCGAGGCCCGTGATTTTGCCCTCGTGCCGATTGGGACGAAAGCCCAGGTACTCGGTGACTCGGGAGTAATAGGTATTGACAGCGGCAAAGCCCGATTGGGAAAAAAGACGCTCGAGGCCCCCGTCTTTTCCTCGCCAAGCCGTCGCACTGATGCCATCCCCCATGGCATCGATGGTGACGACCAGCACCTCATCTCTCTCCTGGGAGCGATAGGCGGAATGGGCATGAGCGGCATGGTGATCCAGAAGAACCACTCGTTGGGGTGCGAGGCCTCGATCTCGAATTTTGTTTTCGAGGAGGCGCTGGCAGGCTCGAAGCTCGAGTCCCTGAGCTTTGAGGCTTCGAAGAGCGACTTGGTAGATGATGTAGGCATTGAGGAGGGGAGAAAACTGGCCGCCAGCTTCTTTTCGGTTGTGATGCAGGGAGGGAAAGCGCCGAAGCAGCCACGAGGGCGTGAACGCAGAACCGACAATGACTTGGTCGACATCGCGATAGCGGGTGCCTGTGGAATCCAACACAGCATCCATCGCCCCCCACGGGAACGCACCGCTGTTTTTTACGCGGTCGATGCGCTCCTGACCGCAGGCGGCAACGAGCTTCCCGTCGTGGACGAGCGCTGCTGAAGCATCGTGGTTGTCGGTCAGACCCAGGGTGAGCATGGTGGTGTCCTAACCGACGACCTCCATGCCCGTGCTGTCCTCGCCCAGTTGGTTCTGTACGAGCATCTGCCAGGCTGTGGAGACGGAACGTCGCAGCTCCGAGCCGCTTCGAATGGCCTTCAGCTGGCGCTGAATCATGCTGGGCCGGTAGTAGAAACGGAGGTAGGCGAGCCGCGTCCATTTCTGGATCTCAGCATCAGTCATGGAGCAGCGGGGGCGAGGAACCAAGCGATCATGCGGCTCGAGAACAAACTCTCGCCAGTAGTCCACCCCGGTTTCCTCCAGCATCATCTGATACATCTCTGTAGCAGGCATGGGGGTGACTTTGGAAAACTGGGCGTAGTCGAGGTCCAGGTCCAGAGCGAGTCGAATCGTCTGACGAACAGTCTGTGGGGTGTCGTAGGGGTTGCCGACCATGAAGTAGCCAAAGGTGTCGATGCCTTCTTCGCGGGTCTCTCGCACGATGCGCTTCATTTGGTCCAGCGAGGCGGACTTCTTCAGCACCCGCAGGATCTCCCGGTTTCCAGATTCAATGCCGTAGTAGATCCGGCTGCAACCCGCCTTCCGCATGGACCGAAGCACGTCCTTGTTGATGCAGTCCACGCGCGTTCGAGCGGCCCACACAATCGGAAGCTTCCGCCTTTGGATCTCGTCGCAGATGGCGATCACTCGGTCTTTGCGGATGGTGAACGAGGAATCGAAGAAGTCGAGCTCGCGGATCCCGTGGTCGTAGTAGGCAATTTCCAGCTCATCCACCACGTTTTTCGGGCTCCGGGCACGAAAGGCTTTGGAACCCTGCTCGCAGAAGATGCACTTGTAGGGGCATCCTCGGCTTGTGATGAAACAGGTGAAGTTTTTGTACTTCGAGATGAAGGAGTAGTAGATGCTGTTGTCGATCAGATGCCGAGCTGGAAGCGGAGCTTCGTCCACGTTCACGGTGGGCGCATGCGGCGTCACGACAACCTCTCCACCCTCGGCTGTCGGAAGATTGTCCTTTCGGAAGGCGATTCCCTTGACAGAGGCCAAGTCTCCACCCGTCTCGAGGGTGTGAAGCAGGTCGGGCAGGCTGCGCTCAGCTTCACCGGTCACGGCATAGGTGATGGACTTGTGAGTCAGGGTCTCGGTTGGGTAGATCGACAGGTGAACGCCACCCACGATGGTCGGCACGTCCACGCGTGCCTTGATGGCACGAATCCAGTCCAAGGTCTGGAAAAACAGGTAGGTGGTGATGGTGTAGCCGATGTAGGACGGGCCGAAAGCGTCCAGTCGCGCCACGGTTTCCTCGAGGTCCAACTCCTCAGCGTGGGCATCGATGAACAGCACCTCACACCCGGCATTCTCCAGGATGCCGGCAACGTAGAGCAGCGACAAGCTGGGAAAGATCCCGTAATTTTCTTTAACGGCCTTGATGCCGGGCTCGTTTTTTACGGGTCCGTAAGGCGGGTAGACTAATGCGACCTTGAGGCCGCTGAGATCAGTTTGGGTCATCATCAAATCCAGGTTTACTATACCCCACACCTGACGGTCCCACTCGATAAAAGGCACCACCATTCAACGACTGATCGACCAAATCGAGCGTTTTTTACCCTGGATCCTTGGGATTGGCCTCTTGGCTGTTGCCGGATTGGTGACCCACAACTGGCATTCAGCGAATGGATTGATGAATGGAACCCAGAATGAAATCTGGCACGTCCTCAATGCAATCAACCTGTGGGACGCCACATCGTGGGTGGGCAAGGACTCCACAGGCATGTCCTACTACCTCTGGACCAACTACTGGCCTCCTGGGTTCTACGTGTTCTCCTGGCCCTTTCTCTTCCTCCTCGGAGCCACCCACCAAAGCTTGGTCCTCAGCAACCTGGGTCATCTGGCGATCTTGCTGGGTTCCGTCTACGCCCTCGGTGAGACGATTCGCAGTCGACGAGTGGGCTTGTTGGCGATGGTCTTGGTCATGGTGTACCCCTCGGTCACAGGGAACCTGGTGCGTTTTGAACCCAGTGTGGCCTTGGCGGCATGGGTGAGCTTGGGCGCCCTCTGCCTGTTGAAGTGTCGGGGCTTCACCGACCGATATTGGAGCCTGGGCTTTGCGCTCGCAACAGCGGGTGGGCTGATGATGGACAGACTCTCCTACGCTTTCTTTTTGGGAATTCCGGCAGTCATTGAAATCTGGAGAGGGCTTCGTGCCGGACGAGTTGCGGAGCGTCTTGTAAACACGGGTCTTGCTCTTTTTCTGCTCCTCATGCTGTGTGGCTATTGGCACTGGAATTTTTTCCAACTGCATCTGGAGGAGGTTCTGTCGCAGGGCGGGGCCGGCAACATTGATTCTGCGGGGGTGTACACCGAGCAACGGGATCCGTTTGCCCTGCGCACGTGGCTGTTCTACGTCTCTGTTCTTGTGGATGACCAGGCGGGCCTGGTCCCGGGTATTGCAGGACTTCTGGCCCTGGCGGCATGGGTGATTCGCCCGGCGGGCAATGACCGCGTTCTCGCAGCGGTGGTGGTGTCTTCGCTGCTGGTGTTCTCGGTGATCCAGAAAAAACAGGTGTACTACACCCTCCCGATGCTGGGGTGTCTGGCGGTTCTCACGGCGATCTGGCTGGTCGATTTGGGGAAGAAAGGCCGGGTACTCACTGCGGTGTTGCTTGCTGCAGGGGTTCATCAGGTGGGGTGGCGCCTGCTCGAGCGTCCGTTGTTTCCGGAGCCCCTCCGGTCATGGGTGGGCGAACCGCTCTTGCCGGAGTCGTGGGTGGATCGCAGCTATCCCCAGGCCCGCCCTCCTCTCTGGCTGGACCTCCCGATTGATGAAGTCTTGGAGGCGCTCCCAGACGGCGAGATTTTGGTGCTGTCTGAGAATCCGATTTGGACAGAGACCTACGCCACACTGCATCTCCGTGAGCGGATGGAGGAACGTCGGGTCTGGCAGGTCATCGGGAACCCGCAGCGTGCGGTTGAGAGTGCTCATCATGCGAGTGCCCTGGTCCACATCGGGGAAGGCCAGCTCGCAGGGTGGCCTTCGGAAGAACTGCTGGCCGAGCTGATGGAGCAAGACAGCCCTGGAGAGCAGAGTCGGTGGCCGCTTGCCGAAGTGCTGAACACCGCGGGACAGCGCTACCTCAGAACTCAGGTGTTGACGTGGTCGGGAGGTGAGGTAGCCGTCTGGGTCAGCCGCGCGATTGTGGAGATGCGCGACTAAGCTCGCCGTCGTTCATCCAGTCTTCTCAGGGCTTCCAGGAGCAGAAACTCCGTGGACTCTGTCAGGTTGGTGGTCTCGGGACGCTGGCCGATTTGGACCTCAAAGCGACCGTGCTGAAGCGCGACAAGCTCGTAGAAAGCCGCTTCTCCGGTAGCCTCTCCGAGGTCGGCGGAGAGGACTTTTCCATCCACCAGACAAACCGAACCCTTCTGGAGACCCGAGCGGACCTCGACGCGGGCTGTCTTTCCGGAGAGGTGAAGGGTCTGGAGGAGCTCCGCGAAGGACAGTTCAGCAAGCATGCCGGTAAGGGATGCCCCCTTTACCTGCTTGCCCGATTGAGCGATGACCTTTCGAAGCCGGGTCAAGAGGAGCTGGACATTAATGGGTTTCTCGAGCACCTCTTCCGCCCCAATCTCCAGGCCGCGATTCACGTCAGCAGCACTCTTTCTGTTGGTGATGAGGACCACAGGAATGGTCGCCGTGTCTTTCGAGTGCTTGAGCTCCATCACCAGGGCCAGGCCGTCTCTTCGCGGCAGCCGCATGTTGGCGATGACCGCAACGGGGTGGAGAGCGTGGGTCTCGCGAAGTGCCGCTTCACCGTCCGCCACCACGACGGTCTCGTAGCCTGCTTGGCCGAGCCGAACCTCCAAGGCGGTTACCAGCGCGGCCTCGCGCTCAGCGATGACGATGGTGGGAGTACTCAGCTCATTGAGGGTGCCTGCGGTCGTGAGTTGTCCACGGAGAACCTCTCGCTTGAGAACCTGTTGTACCGCTTGGAGCACTGCAGGGTTGTGCTGTGAGATCGCGGAACCAAGGATCCGCTCAGGGTCGCTCTCCGCCGGTTTTCCCTTCTCAACAACAGCTCGGACCGAGAACAGGACATCACCGGCAAAGTGATCCTTGCTGATTTCCTGGCCGGCTCTTTTGGCCTCCATAAATCGAAAGATTCCGTCCAGATCGTACGGAGGATCAAAGGGATTGACCAAGGCTCGTGACAGTTCAAACCGGGACTCTGCAAGTCCGGCCTCGTTGTCATCGGCCACAATTCCTCGGACGAGATTGAGTTGATCCATTTCACCAACGAGGGCAGCGACGACAATTGCATCCCTCTGTTCCTGGGGCAGCCTCAACTCCTGAGCCACTTGTTTGGCAAACCGGGTTGTGCGGCGAACCCGGGCTCGAGCATCCATGTTTTTGGTTTCAGAAGCGAGGAGAATGAACTCCAAGAGATTGAGCAGGAAGTCGCAGCCGGCGGCATGGATGCCTCCGCTGCTGTGTCCGGGGCCGTAGCCGTCGAGTCCCGAAACGGTCAATCCCGGTGAGATTCTTCGCCAGCTGGGGAGATAGGCCTCCACCATGGCGGCCAACTCCCTTCGGTGAACGAGGACGTCGTAGCCTCCTTGCTGGAGCAGGGCTGCGACCTGTTCGGGGTCGTGGACGAATTCGGTGTTGTCGCCCTCGTGCTCCTGCAGCGTGCGGAGGGCCGCCAGTCGCTCCAAATTGGTCTCGAGCACCAGGGTGCGCTGCTGCTCGAATGAGGGGATGGGGATGGGAAGTTGCTCGGTGTCATCGCTCTCCGACGCATCGGGCTCATGGGCCGCGTCGACATCGAGCCGCTCGATCAGCTGAGCAACCGCAGGCTCCGGTCCAATGAACAGCCGCAGACGCTGTGCACTGGCTTGCTCCTGTACCGCCCGCAGACTCGGAAGGTTGGTGGGGTCGGCTGTCAGTACGGACAGCACCCGCGACTCCCCATCCATGAAGGTGGGGACGATCAGGTGCTCTCGCATCAAGTCGGTGGGCACAAGCTCGAGGGTCTCTGCAGAGATCACCAAGCGTTGGATGCGCTCGCCGGTGACGTAGCGCAGCCCAAACTGCTGGGCCAACGCCCTCGCCAGTCCCTCGTGGTCCACGAGATTGAGTTCGAGGGCTGTTGCGCCAAAACGCCCCGTGTCTGATTTCTGCATGCGCTTGAGAACCGAGGCCACCTCATCAGGGGTCAGTAGCTTCAGTTGCACGAAGAGCTCGCCAATGGGCGGCCGCTGCATTCTTCCTCCATGGGCCATTTCTCGGAACTCTGCAAGAATAGTGGATGCGAGGTCGTTGGGGATCTTCGCTGTGCCTATTTGTTGGGATCTGGCGACCGGAGGACCCTTGGCAGACCGGGAAATCGAACAGAGAAACCCTGTGGAAAACGCGGATGTCGACCAACATCGCGGCGCAGTGATCGCGCAGACACAGGTTCGGGAAATCTTTCAGGCTTTGATCAAGCATGGGCGAACCTCGAGGCTTTACGGTGCGGGGCATCAGCACACCCAAGGTTTTCTGGAGAGCTTCATCGATGGGCTGGAGTCCTTTCTCAAGCATCAGGACATGCTTTTTGTGGAGATTGAGCCCGACCAGATCATCTTTCAAGGAAAAGAGGTCCTGAACAGCAGCAACCACGGAGAACTCCTGATTTATGGGCTGTACTCGGAAGGCGCACGGGCAATTGGGGTCGATCGGGAGGCTCCTCGAGCCGAACTCGAAGGCTTGGCGGACCTGCTTTCTCAGGACTGGCACCAGCGGTCGGAACTGGACGATGACTTGGTGGCCGCCACGTGGCGCAGGGAGTTTGAACACGTGCACATCGATGTCGCGGATCGCTTCTCGGAAGAGGATGAGTTTGGCGATGCTGTGATTCGTGAAGACATCATGCGGGGCCAGGGAGCGGGAGGCAAAGACTCCCGGCACGCACGCGGTGACTCCATCATGATTCCCGAAATCCAGGGAATTCTGGCAGAACTGGAGGCACAGGCCGCGCAAGTTGAGGGAACGTCTTCGGTCGTGCGCCTCAAACAGGACGAGGCAAAACTGTTTCTGAGTCTTCAGGACGATCTGAAGAACACCATGAGTGCAGACATCAACAGCGATGAAGAGGAGGAGATTCTTGTTCTGGATCCCACATCGCAGGCGGAACTCGCTCGGGAAATTGCTGCCTTGGAGGCTGGCGAGGATCATTCTCCGGAGCAGTCGGGTCGCGTTGTTTTCGAAGCGTTGAGGTTGGAGAAGAGGGAGGCTCAGGTCAGGTACTTGGCGCGCCAGGTCGCGCGACACTGCACCATTGTCTGCGCCGATGGCGATCTGCCAGGAGCCGCAGATTTGATGCGGGGGCTGCTTCTGTTGTGCGACCCTGAGGTGTTTCCGAAGTACCCCTACGCAGAGGCCATTCGCCGTGGCTACAGCTCCGTCATTCAGGAGCAGAATCGGATTCGGCTGCTTCAGAACCTGCCGAAATACTGCAAGCGAGAAAAGGACCGTGCTGCGCTGTTTGCATTGCTGTCTTTGCTGGGCCGCAATCAGCTTTCCGAATTGATTCGATTCGGGGCGGACCTCAAGACCTCGGAGATTCGCCAGGTGATTGCCGATGTGGTCATCTTGATGGTCCAGCGCGATGAGGAGGCCTTGGTGACCCTTCTGGTGACAGGTCACGAGGAAGAGGCGATCATCCCGTTGATGGCTCTCGGGCGTCTGGAGTCCCCCGCAGTCATCGAGGAGTCTTTGCGCCGCATGGGAAGCCCGAACGCAGAGCTCCGCGAGGCGTGCATGAGGGCTCTGCGCGGCCAGAATCTTCCCCGAGTGCGCCAAGAGGTTCTTCGCTGTTTGAAGGACGACGAGTCTTCCATTCGTGTGGAGGCCTTGCGTTACCTGGCCGTCTACCGCCAGAGCATGGACCTTCCCCTTCTGGAGTCCACGCTGCGCTCACCCAAGTTGGGTTCCTACGAACCGGAAGAGATTCGAGCCTGGGTGAAATGCTATGGAATTGTCGGTCGAAACGAGTCCATCAAGCTGTTTCGTCAGGTGTTGGAGGGCAGTGTAAAGATTGCTGGACCCGCCGACCTCATTCGCAGCCTTTCCATCGAGGCGCTTTTGACCTTGGACACACCGGAGGCCCAAGGAGCGTTGGAACTTTTGGGTCGAAAAGATGAGGCCATGAAGCGAGAGATCCTCAAGCTACAAGGGCGCAGGAGGAACAGGCGATGAGCGACTTCAGCCCACAAATGGATCTCCGCAAGCTCAACAACTCCGGAAAGCGATTCTCGTATCGCGTGGCGACGCTGATTCGGACCGCGAAGATCCATGCCATGGACAATTCCGCGATGGATTATTCGTTGAAGGTCGCGGCAACCTCGTCCAATCAGCTTCTCGAGATCCTCGGCGATGTGACCCTCATGGGTCAAACTGACACCATTCACGTCAACGACTTTCGGATTCGATTCGACCGCTCGTTGCTGGGACAAATCACGTTTCTCAATCGCTTTCTTCACCAACGCGGAGTGGGCGGGTTTCTCCTGAGTTCGGAGAGTGATCCTGGCGAGTGGCGCGGGGTAATCGAGGTACTCAAAGAGGCTCCCGTGCTTCAAGAAGAGGTGGGTCCCGAGGCACCCACTCAGGACGGTTCTGCGAACCTCAATGTTGCGTTGGTGGATCTGGGGGTCGAAGGGATCCGGTTTGCGCCGATCATGCAGCTGAGACGCGGTACTTTGGGGGGGCAATACGGCGGTGAAGGAGAGTCGGTTCGGGTCGCAGCCTCCCGCAGCCTGCAGTTGTATCTTCGGGCCATTCGAGCTGTAGATGCCATGCAGCGAAATGTCGGTGGCAAGCGGATGCATGTGGGTGTTGCCCGAATTGTCCAGTATTTGGTGGATCAGGCTTTCGACGATCCTCGCCAACACCTGGCTCTCGTCAACCTCAAGTCCGATGCGGAGTACCGTCTCCGCCATCCCGTCCACACCATGATTCTGGCCATCGGAATGGGTCAGAGACTCGGCCTGAGTCGGGCCAGCCTGCTGGATTTGGGATTGGCCATTTTGATGGCAGACATTGGAATGACCGAGCTGCCGGAGGACATCTACGAGACGGGAAGCGATCTCAGTGCGGAGCAGCGGGAGTGGATTGAGCGTCATCCCCTGGATTCGATCACAGCAGTTCTGGAGTCCAAACGCTTCGACACTTCCGTGCAGAGATGGCTGATGTGCGCCTTCGAGCAGCACATGGGTCTGGACAACGGAGGGTACCCGAGGGCGTTGGAGTGGGAAGCCCCGCACCTTTTCAGTCGAATTTTTTCTGTCTGTGAGACCTACGATGCGCTCACGACAACAACCCCCTGGCGTGAGGGGCTGCTCCCGGATGAGGCGCTCTCTGTGATGATGGAGCAGTCCGGTACAACGCTGGATCCGGGATTGGTCACCCATCTCGTGAACATGTTGGGGCGCTATCCACTGGGGTCTGTCCTGATGCTCTCTACCGGGGAGGTGTGCGTGGTGTTCTCCACACCGGTGGAGGCCGAGAATGTGCTTCGTCCCGTTGTGAAGATCCTCCTGGATTCATCCGGGGCACCCGCACCCGCAGGAATGATTGTGGATCTCCGGGAGCGTGACGAGGTTGGGCGCTACTTGAGAAGCGTTCGGAAGACCGTTGACCCCGAGTCGCTGGGGCTCGACTTGAATCGCGCCCTCTACTGCTAAGGGGAAAGGGGTTATGACGGGCCAATGAACCCGTCGTCTTCAACTGTGGAAGCTCAACTCGAGAAACTGCGCGAGGTCTTCCGGTCCGCTGGGAGTGCTTTGGTGACCTTCTCAGGCGGCGTTGACTCGGCTCTTGTAGCCCGGGTGGGTCATGAGGTTTTGGGTGAGAGGGCGGTCGCGCTCACAGCGGATTCGCCAACCTTTCCCTCGGAAGAGCGCGAGCAGGCCGAGTCTTTCTGCAAGTCGATTGGGATGCGGCACAAGGTTGTCGACGCCCATGAGCTGGAGAGGGAAGGCTACCGAGCCAACGCCGGAGACCGCTGCTACTTCTGCAAAACCGAGTTGTTCGAACTCTCGACACTGTGGGCGGATCGACTCGGAATGGCGTGGGTCATGGACGGGACGATTGTGGACGATCTGGGGGAGCATCGTCCTGGACTCAAAGCTGCCGAGGAGAATCGTGTCCGACACCCGCTGGTGGAAGCGGGGTTCACAAAGGCTGACGTTCGCGACGCTGCGCGTCTCTTGGGAATTCCGCTCTGGAACAAGCCGGCTTTTGCTTGTCTTGGCAGTCGCTTTCCGGTGGGTACCGAGGTGACGCAAGAGCGCGTCCTCAAGGTGGGGCGAATGGAGAGTTTGCTGCGAATCTTCGGATTCAAGCAGTTTCGGGTTCGATTCCACCAGCTCGAGAACAAGCCCATGCTGCGCATCGAGGTTGCCCCGGAAGAGATTCCCTCCCTGGTGCAAGAAGGCGTCCGAGAGGCGCTGCTTCAGGCAGGAAAAGAGGAAGGGTTTGCATGGGTCACCATTGACCTCGGTGGGTATGTCCGAGGCGGACTTTCAGGGAGCTGAGGGTGGCGGACGGCCAGAACAAGGACTCCATTGGCAGGGTCTTTACCGAGCTCATTCTCCTGTGGTTGGTGACCAACCTTCTGATTCGGGGTGTGCTCTGGGCGGAAGGCGCCTTTGGACTTCATGAAGCGATTTTAGCGGTGGTGCCTTGTCTCTTCATCTACGCGCCCGTTTGGGTCTGTGCGATTCGGGGCGTGGATTCCTACGACTATCCTCTGTGGGTACCTCGGTTGACGGATTTTGGGGCATGGTGGCGCGCGTTGCGCCTGGCGCTGCAGTGGTTTGGGGTGATGTTGGTGCCGTGGCTGATTGTCTATCACCTCTACCAGACCGTCTTCTTCGGTCATGAAGTCGGGCCTGAATTTCCGGAGGGCTTCTTCCAGTTGGTCGCCTTCCATGTGTTCTTTGTGGCCATCCCCGAGGAGTTTTTCTACCGCGGCTATTTCCAGACGCGTCTCAACGAGGTGCTGCCGAAGAATGGTCGAATCGGTGGGATCCCCTATGGCAACAGCCTCTGGATCACGAGCCTGTTCTTTGCCTTCGGTCATTCCCTGGTCACCTTCCAGTGGTGGCACTTCTCGATCTTCTTCCCGGGCCTGCTCTTTGGTCTCCTCCGGGAAAAAACCGGCGGGGTACTGGCGGCGGCCTTCTTCCACGCCCTGTGCAACATCGGCGTAAAGGTGTTGGAAGCCCTCTATGGCATTCGAGTGGCCTAAGTTTCTTTCTTCGCTTTGGCTGTTGTGGCCTTCGCCTTGGGCTTGCGCACTCTCTTGGCGGAGCCCTTCTTGCCCGCTGGAGGCTTCGAGGGCCGCGGCTTCGGTGGCGTCGCACTCAGCTCCGCGAGAACTTTCGCTTGGTGGTCCACCTTTTCTTCCAGAGACGCCAGGCGGCTCTCGAGCTTTTTCAATGAACTCGTAGCGCTGCTTACAGGGCCTCGGAGGCTGTTGACGAGGTCTCGAATCTCTCCAAATTGAGTTCGATTCGGAATTTCTCTCTCGTTCAGGATGTCGAACACAACGTCTTCGAGGGTTGTCCGGAACAGGGGAAGCATGAGGTCAGAGGTCATACTCGATGCGAAGTCTTTAAGGCTGCCCAAGATCGTGCTCCCGTTTTGGCTTGATGCATTCTAACCGATGCGAGTCCAGGGTCCGTCAAGACCCGGCGAGGTGCATGGGCTTGGCTGGCGGTACAGGGAGGGAAACGCTACACTCCCGCAGGCTCGGTGCTCTCGTACTGCAGCCCCTGAAAGTTCATGACGTCTACATGCCCATTCTGCAATGCTGAGATCGATGAAGGCCTCTCCCGGTTTGGGGGCAATTGTCCGCATTGCTTCAATGTGATTCCAGGTGAAGAGGCGGCGACTGACCCGGGCATACCGGCGGTCACCCCGGCTGCAGAGGAACCCGATTCGGGGTCGAGCAAAACACTCCTGGTGGTTGCCTTTGTGGCGGTAGTGGCCATCGGGGCATCCGTAGGCCTCATGGGGCGAGGAAGCAATGCCCCGGAGCCAGAGGCGGCTCCAGAGGTTTCCGCGGAGGAGGCACAGGCCCAGATCCAAGCTGAGGTTGAGCGCATCGCTGAGGAGGCGGCTGCTGCAGCGAAGGCGGCTGAGATCGAGGCGGAGCGTCTGGCGGCTGAGGAGGCGGACAGGATTGCTGCAGAGAGGCGTCGGCAAGAACAGGCCAGAGCTGCGGCGGCCACTGCAGAAACAGAGGCCCCTCCTCCTGCATCGAATGCGAACGAGAGCAGCACGCCTTCCCTTACGGTCCTCCCGACGGGCCCGACACGGGAGGTGACCTCGGCCGTGTTGTCCACTCCCTCGGACATCAACCGAGCCGTTCGAAACAGCCTCAAGCGCTACAAGGGCCAGCTCAACCAGTGCTACGACAAGCAACTGATTGTGGATGACGGTCTCCAGGGAACGTGGCAGGTCGCCTTTACCGTAGAGGAAAACGGAACCACCTCCGGTGTTGTGGTGACACCGAAGGCGGCGTCGAACGCAGACTTTGAGTCCTGCATGAAACGGCAGGTGTCGAGCTGGACCTTTCCTCGCATCTCTGCTCCGCACCCGTACATCAAGGAATACAGCTTCCGCCCCTAAGGCAGTGCCTTTCGCATCAACAGTGCGTCCTCGCCGTCTCGGTAGTAGGAGGTCCGTCTGCCCACCTGTTTGAAACCTGCGGAGTGATAGA
>JAYXVV010000183.1:0-14615 GCA_036021505.1 Myxococcota bacterium
CTCGGTGACCTTCCCGTTCGTACAGAAGAAGTCCATTGAGATCCAAAATCTCATCGTGTCCCAACCGAATCAGAACCTCCTTTTCACGCTCAAAGTACCAAGCTCCCTCGACCTCAGAAGACACCCGCCAGTGGCTCAATTCTGCACTGAGCAGACCAACAACACGATCCACCTGAATTTTTCCAACCCCACGAACTCCAAGGACCCATCCGGACCCTGGGGACTGATTTCCGGTACTCTCGACCCACTCGGCAATCTCGGAGTTGGACCCCACCGCTACACTGGACTCCGGGTAGCCCACTACAGTCTGAAAATTTCCAAAGTAGGACACTCCTCCCGCGTAGAGATGCAGATCGACAATGGCGAGAGGGCTTACTGTCAACTGAGCACCAGCACGAGCATGCGCGGGGGACACAACCAGAGATGCCGCGCCAATCACACCCGTGTTTTCACGCAGGACATTTCCCTCTTCCTCCCAGAGGGCATACCTCAGGCCCGTGTTGGACTGAAACTGGAGGCCTGTTCGAAATCCGGACAAGGCCAACGTGTTCTCGCTTCGAAAGGTTGGTTCTGCCGCCTCAACGACTCCAAGACCGCCTGTAAAAACCAAGGAAGAAAGCAGAGATAAATACATCGTCAGGAATCCCAAGCTGGAAGACACCCCAACATAGCGCGCATTTCTCCTTCGATAGGCAGAGCTTTTTTTCCATCCGACAGCACAAAGGTGACCTCAGCGTCCGCACAGAGCTCCTGGCTGGTCTTTTCTCGAATTTCCTGACGGAAGACACCGGAGCGATTGGAGACCTTGAGGAGGCGTGTGGTGACCACCGCTACCTCATTGACGACGAGGCCCCTCCGGTAATTGATGTTCACATTCACCACGAAAAAACGCACCGGGCCGGAGATCAACTCCTGCACATCGGCGCGGTCCTCAAAGAGCTTCCAGCGGCCTTCCTCCAAGAACTCGAGGTATCGAGCATTGTTGACATGCCCGTAGAGGTCGGTGTGGAAGCCGCGAACTCGTATTTCGGTGGTGTCGCCGCTAGGCTGCGTCTGGGCCGTCGTCACCAATCGCTTCCACCGGGCAGTTTTCCATGGCCTCGTAGCACTGCTCAAGCTCGTCCTCATCATCGGGCTGCTTGTAGCAGATGTCGTGGTCCTCATCGTCACTCATGCGGAAGTTGTTGGGTGCTGCATCCGAGCACACACTGCAGAGAATGCACTCCGTATCGACGTAGAAGGACACCTTCTTTCCACCGATCTCAGCTGCACCACCAATGTTGTCTTCCCAAATCTCTTCTGGATCTGCCACGGGCCACTCCTCTTTTACGACCTTCAACCCCGGGTCGCTCACAAACCTTGCGTAACACCCGTGGGTTTAACCCCCAGAAGAGGACTGGCAAGCTCTCCCACGATCCTTTCCCTCTCCGGTTAAGCCCTCTTATGGCTATTCTAAAAATCGCCCAGATGGGCCACCCTGTTCTGCGTCAGACTGCTGATCCAATCGATCCCTCCGGAATCACCGGCCCGGAGGTCCAGCATCTCATTGGGGAGATGTATGAAACCATGCTGGATGCCAACGGAGCCGGCATTGCAGCCCCGCAGGTGCACTGTTCGGTGCGCCTTGTCATCTGCACCTTCGACGACGGGGTTGCTGTGCTGATCAACCCCGAGATCACGCCGCTCACTGAGGAGACTGTTCGTTCGTGGGAAGGCTGCTTGTCTGTGAGCGGAATGCGAGCCCAAGTCGATCGCATCGCAAAGATTCAACTCCGCTACTACGATCAAAATGGCGTCCACCACGAGCGTGTGCTGGAGGACTGGAACGCCATTGTGGCCCAGCATGAGTGTGATCACTTAGACGGCGTGCTGTACGTCGACCGATGTGACACGACGACCTTGAGTTTCGACACCGAGTTCGCGCGCTACCAGAGCGCTCCAGGAGAAGAATAATGGGACTGTTTTCATTTCTCAGGTCCTCCCCAGAAGCCCAAATTGAGAAGGCAAACAAACTGATTGCCAACGGCGAGTTCGCGCGCGCTCGAAATCTGGTCGACGGTCTCGAGGGCGATGCTGCAGCATCCACACTCAAAAATGCGCTCTCTGGACTCCGCTCCATCAACCTCCAGGAAGCTGTTGCGCTGGCCAATGCCGGCGAGTTTGAGCGCGCTGAGGAGCACCTGACCTTGGCTGAAGAGTTTGGGGGAGGGGTCGATGACGAGCTCCGGGAAGCGCGACGAGTTGTTCGAAACAAGAAAGCCAGCGCTCCTCAGAAAGCCCGCAGGGCACCCTCAGGAGGGGGAGACATGTTTGGTCTGGGCGGCGGTGCGATGCCCTCTCCACCAGCGGGAGGCGACGATGGCGCGGTGTACGAGGAGAGCGGCAGCACCAAGCAGGACGGCCCGGAATCCATCTGGACCCTTCCTCCCGATGACCCTCGCTTGGCCGTAGCGATGGCCATGGAGTCCTACCCTGAGCAGATGCGGGAGCGACTCTTGGACCTTGGAGCGCCGTTCATATCTGCAGTCTCACTGATCGACAGTGGCGATCCCAAGGCCGCTGTTGCCGCTCTTTCGGAATGGATCGAGAGGGAGCCTGCTGTGCGCCATGAGCGGGCACGGGCAGCGCTCAATGATGGGAACATCGCGCTCGCCGCCAGTGACCTGGCGAGCTTTGGGGTTGAAGTCGGGCACCAGCAGGTGGGACAGCAACACACCGCCGCCCTGCTTGCACAGCTGCTCACCCAACAGGGACGGCTGCCCGAGGGAATCCAGACGCTCGAGAAGGCCCTCCAAAGCGAACCGAAAAACCTTCAGCTTCGAGGGACTCTCGCCCACCTCCTCGAACTCTCGGGGCAGATCGAGAGGGCCGATGAGGTCGCAAGAGCCCTCGTCCGCGATCACCCCAAAGACATGGGCCTCTACAAGCTCATGGCGCGCTGCCGTATCCGAGGTGGAAAGCGCATGGGGGCTATGCAGGTACTCGAGAGCGGCCTCAAATCCAACTGCACTACAGGAACGTGTGGCGCACAGCCGTTCGATGTGGAGGCTGGGCGCATGCTGGCCCAACTCTACCTCGAGGATGGACTCGACATCAAAAGAGCAGAAGGACTTATCCGACAGGTCAAAGGTGCCCGAGATTCCGTCACCTGGCTCGATGAATACCTCGAGGTTCTGCTGCTCAAAAACCATGGAGAGACCCCTCTCACAACCCAAATCGAGGCCCTTCTCGAGGGTGTGCCGGATGGGGATCCGAGACGCATTCTGGTCACACGAGCTTTCGGTTGATTCTCAACGGGACTTTCGACGCGCCCATTCACGCTCGACAAAGCGCCTCAGAAAATCCTCTCGCGCCTGGCCCTGAATCCCACAGGTGCCCGGGTGAGCCCGCCTCCGCGCTGACACACGATTGAGCGTTACAGCGGCCGCTACCGACACGTTGAGCGACTGCGTTACACCGACCATGGGCACACAGACTACACCGTCCGCGCAGGCGTGAGCCACCTCGCTGACACCCGCCAACTCTCCACCGAAGAGAATGGCCAAAGGCTTCTCAACCGGTATTGTTTCGGGGGTATAGGCATCCTCGGAGAGGTCGGCGACATAGATGGCGTGCCCCCTCTCCTTCATCTCCTTGGCCCACTTCTCGGTGGTCTCTTGAAACCGGAGATCAAGCCAGCGCTCTCCCCCTTTGGCGGCCCCCAAGGAGGGCTGAAAATCATTGGTAATCAGGTGAGCCTCATGGATCCCAAACGCCTCGGCGGATCGAAGAATCGCAGAGACATTGTGCCGCCGATAGACCGCCTCCGCGGCAACGACCAATCCTTGGACCCGAGCATCGAGAAGCTCAAGGCATCGGGCGATTCGACGGGGAAGGACCGACTCCGCCTTCTCATGGACGTCCGTCGGAATGTAGTCGAGAAGGTCTTCAAGAGTAGGGTGTTGCACAGCAAAGAAGCTCTGGAGTCTCCACCGGGATATGCTGCCGCGCCCAATCTCGCACGCTCGGAGAAATCATGAGTTCCCTGTCAGGAAAGCAAAAGCGACACCTGCGCGCTCTCGGTCACCACTTGAAACCCGTTGTTCAAATGGGACAAAAGGGAGCCACAGAAGCCCTCATTGGAAAGGTACGAAGCGAGCTTGATGCCCACGAGCTCATCAAGGTCAAGGTCAGCGGCGACTGCTTGGAGAGCCCGAAAGAGGCTGGAGAACTCCTCTCCAAATCCTGTGACGCAAGCCTCGTGCAGGTCATTGGTCGAACCGTACTTTTGTACCGGGCCCACCCGGATGAGCCAGCAATCACACTGCCCTAAGCAGGGTGTTGAGTCAGCTCTACTCGAGGATGCCTCCGCAGATAGCGGGTGAATCGTCGCATAATCCAGGCGTGGAACACCGCTTGTGTGGAGCGGTAGATCCACCACGGTAAGCGTGGCTCAAAGTCGTGGACCGCCACAATTAACGTCCGTTCATCCAGCACCTGTCGGAACTCCAATCGGCCCCAGGTGTCGGACCTCGCCAAAAGCCCTCCTCGAACGCGATAGACCTGCCGATCTCGAGCGCCAACGTCGGGCAGACGCTCCAGGCGAAGAAGCACAGGACCTCCTCGAAAGAGGTGAAAGCGCACCAAAGGCTCCTCATTGACCACATGAATGGGCATCAACCCACCCATCATCTTGGGAAGCCAGTTGCCGTACTCCTGAGCAGCCCACTCGGCATTCGCACCCTCAGGTAGAGTCATTCGTTGGACGCTCAGTACCCGTGCCGCCTGCTTTTTTTTGGGTGCAGGCTGAAAGGCACGGGGCGCCTGCGTTGTACTCAGACGCTCCTCTTCGAGAGCGGTCTCCAGCATGGCTTGTATCGATGTCCCGGGTTCACTTGCGAATCGAACCTCTTCGTTCTCTCTTGCAAGCATCTCATGCCGCAGGCTCTCGACGAGGGGTCCTACCAGCCCCTTGGGGGCTCCGGTTACCAGCGTGACCCACAGTCTTGAAAGCCCTGGACTCACCAACGGTACGGGAATCATCAGTCGCTTCTTGCCCATCAACTCCGCAGTCTGTGCCATCAGCTCTCGATACGACAGCGGCTCCGCACCCCCCAAATCAAAGACTCGGCTCTCGAGATCCGGTAGTCTGAGGCTCTGGTCCAGTGCCCAGACCACATCCGACAATGCGACAGGCTGTGTCTTTGTGCGGGTCCAAGAAGGACAGACCATCACGGGAAGTCGACGCACGAGGCGAGTCAGGATCTGGAACGATGACCCCTTCCCTCCCACAACCAATCCGGCCCGAAGCACAATGACCTGTACCCCATAAGCCCCCAAGATCTCCTCAACCTCGAGGCGACTTTCAAGGTGCTCCGAGCGCTGGGATCCATCCGGCTGCAGGCCTCCCACATAAACAATTCGACGCACGCCCTGATGGGCCGCCGCTCGAGCAAAATTGTCCGCACAGATGGCGTCCAGGTCACGAAAATTGGCCTGGACCAATCGAGCGGAAGGCATCATGCTGTGGACCAAGTACAACGCGTAGTCAACGCCCTTGAGTGACTTGCTCGCTGCTTTGCGAGACATGAGGTCGACCTGACGCACCTCGTCGTAGTTGGCCAATGTGGTTCGACTTCCCCGCGTCAGTCCCACCAATCGAAAATCTTTGGAGAGCGACACAGCAAGCTCGGTGCCCAGAAAGCCTGTCGCCCCCGCCACCGCTACGGTGGGCTTCGCCTCAAACTCACTCACTGTCTTCTCCAGAGCTTTCCATCACTGTTCCAATCCTGACCCCGGTCTACCACCCTCATGGAATCGATTTTCTTCCGTTTCTCCGACAGAGGTCGACTCCCTACCCGAAACCGCCTCAGCACCACTGTTTGAAAAGGCCAAGTCATACACCGCCACAACAACCTGCCCTGAGGTTGTCGGCCATGACTGTGCATGAAATGCAGCCGAAAGACACTTCGCCGGGCCCGCAGGAACCTCTTGATGATGGACGACAGCAATCTCCTGGAGGCCCTGCGAACCGACCACAAACTCAAACTGCATCTCCCCCTCGATTCCTTGATCCAAGAGCCACCAAGAAATCAAGCAGTCCGGTACGGAGAGCTCCCAGTTCGCTGAGGCCGATGAATCCACCCAGTTTTGAAACTCCGTAGCCGTAACCACCTGCAAAAACGCTTGCTTGCTCGGCCGCTCAGCCGAGTGCCCCTCCGGTTCTGGAAGAACAGCGCGCGATCCCAAAGCATAGGTCGCGGCCACCCGAGGGCCTCCACCGGACATCTGTTCGGACTGAGCATCCCTCTCCGCACGCATGTCCTCCGCAATGGAGAGCGCAAAGATTGCAGCAGCCATCACCAAAAGCTGCACCATCATGCGTCGATTGTGGCGCTGATTTGGCGTCATTCAGCCCAGATCCGTCCGGTCAAAGTTGCAGTTGAGAAGGTTGCAGGACCGCTCGCAGCGGCTGACTTCAAAACGTCGCCGGAGGGTTTTGGGACTGTCCCAGATCACCGCAAGTGGGGAGAGATCGAAGACTGTTGCAACGGGCTCCAGAAAATAACAGAGGCGTACATTGCCCTGGGGATCGAATGAGATGTCCGAATGACCCGCCTTGCAACTCAGGCCATTGAACACATCCGGTGCGGCGTAGTAGCCCTTCATCGCATGAAGCTGACCCACGGAGTTGCAGACAGGACCGCCCGCCTTTCTCTCCGCCACAAGCCGGGCGATGGCAGCATCCACTGCCGCGAGATCACGCGGCCAGAGCTCGGAACTTCGGTACCAATGGGGGTCGTACTCCACCTCGCCAAAATTTTGGTAAAGCGGATGCACAACAAGCTGGTAGCCCCGCTTCTTCACAAACCCAATCAAGGCCTCGATCTCAGCGGCATTTTGACCGGTGAGAATGCACGCAATGACCACCCTCGGCCCCTGCGCCTGATCCAGGTGATCCATCGCTTCCATGCACTTGTCCCAAGATCCTTCACGACCTCGAGAGTGGTCCACTGTCTCCTTTCGAAAGCCATCCATGGAGATGTAGGCGATGTCTACCCCGGCGTCCGCTACCGCCTGCACCCGTTTTTTTGTCAACAGCCATGCGTTGGTGTTGAAGCTCACCTCGTTGCCTAAGGCGACCGCATGGGCCATCAGCTGCTCGAGATCCTTGCGAAGAAAAGGCTCTCCACCGACGAAGTTAACGCTCGCCGGACCCACCCATTCCGCCATTCTGTCCAGGGTATTGAGCCAGATCTCCGTCGGGAGATCGGTGGCTTTGTTCTTCCATATGTCGCAGTGGAGGCAAGGAAGGAAGCAGTTGTCCGTCACGGAGAGATGAATCTGGGTTGGCCGACGAGGAGCTCGCCTCAGTCGCATTTTTTCCAGGGTTCGATCGAGTGCCGTCACCCGCATGAGGCCTCCCACGACTGGTGTTGGTCGATTTCCTCGGCACTAATTTCAGTGTAGTTCGAGCTTCTCGGGATGAAGCAGGTGGAGCAGAGACGAAGCCCCTCATAGTTTCCAGAAGCCACCCTCTGCCTCAGTTCACGCTGTTCAGCCGCCCACCAGAGTTCAGAAAAGCGGTGATTTTTGATGTTGCCGATGGAGTTCTCGAGTCGGTTGTCCCGCGTGCAGAAAGTGACTTCGCCGTTCCATCCGATCACAGGCGACTTCCAGAAACCCGAGCAAGGCCGCAGGTTCTCGTCCTTGACGTCCACTGGAGCCTTTTCCTCGACCGCCAAGGACAGACCCATGGCTGCAACAGTCTGTCGAAACACGCGGTTTTGTACGGCTTGAAGCTCCGATGTCGGGCAGTCGAGCTGTCGAAAAAAGACAATGCTGTCTTCGCCCTTGGGCACATGCTGCGCAACCTGTCGAACCGGAAGGCCAGCCCGACGGCAAACCCGCTCCCAGCGCCGTCCAAAAAGTGCGGCTTCCTTCGAGTTAGCCGAGGACAGGATGTACTGGAAGACCATCCTCGGCCAGCGAGCACCCGACTGTGCCTTGGCCTCCACAAAGCCGACCAGATTTTCCTCCACCAACTCGAGCCGGTCCATGCCCTTAATTCGGGTGTAGGTGTCTCTCTTGGCTGCATCCAAGCTGAAGTGCCAGACTTGCTCCACATCGGCGTTGTTCAGCGCCACTTCTGTGGCCTTTGCGTCCAAGTGCGTCGCATTGGTGTGCAGCTCGATTTTCCCGAAGACCCGACTCCTTCGATTGGCCTCTAAGGCACGCCGATAGATGCGGGCAAAGTTGGGGTGAATCAGGGGTTCGCCCAGCCAAAACAGAATCAACGTGTCGAAATATGCTCCAACCTGCTCCAGATCCTCAAAGAGGGAATCAATCACATCGGGCTCTAAAAACCCATTGAGACGATGGTGCGGGTGACCTTTCTCGGAGACAGAGCAGTGCACGCAGGCCAAGGAGCACTTGTTGGTGGTCTCGAGCACCAAGTAGGAGCCCGACAATCTTGGGGGACGAGGGTTTCCGTTCACGAAGCTAGCATAGCCTCCACTGGTGCATGCTACCTTCTACACATGCCTTCTCCCCAAGAAATCGCAGATCGAATTCGGCTCTGGGAGAGCCAAGGGCCTCAAGGCCCGATGACGCTCGAGCTGTATCCAACCCTCAAGTGCAACCTCGACTGCGGTTTCTGCGACACGACGGAGCGGCATCAGAAACCGGTCAACGAGTTGAGCTTGGAGCGCCACCTCCAGCTGCTCGATGAGGCCAGTGAACTCGGTGTCCGGCGCGCCTTTGTGCTCGGAGGGGGCGAGCCACTGCTCGCTCGGGACAAGACGCCTCAGATCCTGCGCCACATCAAGAGCCTCAACATGGAAGGCATCCTCACCACCAACGGTACATTGCTCGATCAACCGCTGCGCGAACAACTCGTAGACACCCAATTTGATGAGGTGCATTTTTCCATCGACGGTCCCCGCCCCGAAATCCACGATGCCCTCCGAGGGGTCAGAGGAGCCTTTCGCAAGACCGTATCCAACATCTGTGCGCTCAATGTTCTCAAAAAGCAACGCGGCTGCGAGCACCCTCGGATTGCACTCCATTTCGTCATCACCAACCTCAACTACACCTGCCTCTCCGAGATGCTGCACCTCGCCAGTGCACTCGGGGCCTTCCGAGTGGATTTCGACGCCTTGATCGCCTACCGCGAGGAACAACGGGTTTTTCAACTCTCGGAAGACCAGAAGAATTTGGTTCCTGCGATCGCCAAAGAGGCACTCCAGTTGGCCGAGGAACTGGGGATTCAGACAACGCTCCGGTCCCTTCTCCAGCCCGAAAACCTCTCTCGAGGGGAGCGCGAACTGGACATCCCAGCGAGTCAGACAGGATTCAAGGGTGCGCCGTGTTTGAAGGCATGGCACTACCTGGTGGTCCAGGCCGATGGAAAGACAAGCCCCTGCTGTGTCCTCGCGGGCGAGGGCGAGGCGATCGGCGAAAGTACACTGAAGAACCTCTGGGAGACCAGCCCTTTCCTGAATCGGGTTCGAGAGGGCATGCTCAGCGGCCAACCTCTTGAACGGTGCAGAGAGTGCTCCGGCAACATCCTTGCCCATGAGTCTGAAATTCGAGGGCAACTCTGATGGCCATCAACGTCAACCTCGAGCTCACCGACCACTGCAACATCAAGTGCCCCATGTGCAGCCAGTCCATGCGGGACGATGCTCACGGTACACCCAAGCGATTCATGAGTTGGGAGAGCTGGAAAGCCAGCCTGCAGGGCCTTGTCGGCATGGACGAGCCTGTCCACCTCTGCCCCCATTGGCTGGGTGAACCCACCATCCACCCCGAATTCGATGCCTTCGTTGAGTATGCATTCGCGCTCAACCTCAACCGACGCCTGTTTGCGGAATTCAAGCTCCACACCAACGCAGTCGTCTTCAACCAAAAGAGGGCTGAGCTCTTGGTTGAACTCGCCAATCAAGAGGGAACCCACCCGGATTGCTTCCGATTCATTCACTTCTCCATCGATGCATTTTCAGAGGAGGCCTACAAAAAGGTGAAGGGAGCCGACCATCGCGATCGGGTGTTTCGAAACGTCGAGACCTTTCTGCGAACGCGGGACGCCATGGGGGCCAAACGTCCCTATGCCCACCTCGCTTTCGTGGTGCAGCCCGACAATGCCAGCGAAGCCGAGCACTTCA
Source organism: Myxococcota bacterium (assembly GCA_036021505.1). GTDB lineage: Bacteria > Myxococcota_A > UBA796 > UBA796 > CAJQPC01 > JAYXVV01. Next base: position 10,146 of record JAYXVV010000183.1, read on the forward strand.
TGAACCACTGGTGGGGAATCCTTCACGACATCGGAAGCACACCAGCGCTTTGCTGGGATTGGCCCCATCAGGATCAAGACGCCATCTACTTTCGTCCCCTCAACTCCGGCGACCAAGAGGCCTCCGACGCCCTCCACGCCGATGTGTGCAAGCGACTCGGAATTCACGAGGGTGGTCCTCGCATTCGAGCAGCGGAAAGCTTTTGATACTTACCATCTACCTGCTGACAGGCTGTGGGCCGGGAACGCTTGAGTTCGACAATGAGATTCGTGAGCTTCGCTCGGCGTGGGTCTTGAAAAAAAGGGATGCAGAGGAGCATGTGCTCCTGCTCTCGACAAGCCATCTGCCCTGCACCGTCGACACACCGAAATCCCCCACAGAAGTGCTCTTGGAAACTCAAGAAATCTCCCATGCCCGTAGCCGTGAGGGCAGCCTCCTTCTGTGGACACGACTCACCTCACCGATGACCGACGGGACCCATTCGGTCACCCTGTCGGGCTACCAGGTCCTCGAGGCGGAGCGGATGTGGACAGACGGATTGATTGCCAACTACCGTCCAACCGAAACCGAGGAGTACCTCATCCAGGCCGATCTCACACTCCGAAGCACCTCGGACATTCGATGGACAGGTCAACTCCTCGCTGCGAAACCAGCGGTTGAGGCTACTTTTCGAGCCGATGTCTGCGAATCCGAGGAAGTCTTTCAGATTCTGGGGTTGATCGGGATAGACTGATGCAGGCTTAACGTAGGAACGGTCATGCGAATCTGGGTGCTTCTCCCTCTCTTTCTCCTCGCCTGCTCGAAGCAGGACACAACGGAGCCAACCGAAACCGGAACGTTCGACTCGGACACAAGCGATTCCGCAGACACCGAGCCCGACACCGAGCGCGACACGGCGCCCCCCAAATCGATGGCACCGAAAATTCAGAGTTGTGACGCTTACTGCGAATGGCACGACATTGGGGACACCTACTGGAAGTGGACGGTCGGCTGCAACGTGACCGACCCGGATGGGCTCGAGAACATCTGGAACGGAGCGACGACCGTCTCCCGCGGCAACACCGCCGTGGCTGACTACCTCGTGGCCTGCAACACCTCAGGCCTGTGCACAACAGGTTTTCGAGAGGACACGGACAACATTCTTTGCAGTCAGGCCAACTCCTACAAATTCGTGGTTAAAATCACCGATTGGGACGGTCACGAGTCCCTTCCCTACGAAGTTGTTGGCCGTCAGAAATAGAAATCTGCTGGCGCTGTGATAAGCGGCAGTTGAATTCACTGAGGTGAGAGATGGCTGTCCCATCCTTAGAGTCCGTGCCGACCAAAGCTGCCCTTCTCAATCTGGGCTTGAATGACGGCACTTACTGTCCCCAAGCGTGCATTGATTTGATCAAGACGATTGATGCCCGAACCGCTCTGCGCAACTACTCCACTGCCGACAATGCCCCCCTCCGAACGGCGCTTGCTCAGATGGATGGCGTGGCCCCTGAGAACATCTACCTGGCCAATGGCAGCGGCCCAATCCTCAAACAGACCATTCCTCACTTGGTGCGCAAGGAAATCAAAAGTCGCTTCAGCCGCGTGATCAAACACGCTCTCAGCAAGAACGGCTACCCGGTCATTCTGCCTGCATTCACCTACTTCAAGGTCATGAAGAAAGCGGCCCAAGGGGGACTGCAAGTTCATGTGCTCAAGACTGGACCGGAGACCAACTTCTCATTCGACGTTCCCGAGTTGGAGCGCATCCTGAAGAAGCAGGATGGGCTTGTCTACATCGCCAACCCGAACAACCCCACCGGACAGCTTCAGCTCACTCGACAGCAGATCATCGAATTGCTGGAGCGCTATCCCAACTCCACCTTCTGGGTTGATGAAGCCTACGTGCAGTACATGCCGCCTGAGATTCACCAACCCGTCTCGGATTTGGTTCCTGCTCACAAAAATCTTGTGGTGTCCCGTTCCTTTTCTTTCGCCTATGGGCTTGCAGCTCTGCACCTGGGCTATTTGATTGCCAATGAGGACCTTGTCGAAGAGTTGAGAGGTCAGGTCACGGAGTACACCATCGGCAAGTTCCAAGAAGAGGTCCTTCTTGCGGCCATTGCCGACGAGAACCACCCCCAGGAGATTCGTGCCTGGACAAAGGAGGCTGTGGCCTGTCTGCGCGAGGGGTTCGAGGCCCTTGGAGGCATCGAAACCTACCCCTCCCACTGCAACATGGTTCTTTGCCGCTTCACCGACGGGCAAAAGGCGGCTCCCTTCTCCCAAGCCATGCGCTCCAAGGGGATTCGAATCAAGGTCTTTGAGGACCTCCAGGGCATGGATTTTAGTGAATATTTTCGGCTTACAACCGGTGTTCCCGAGGAGAACCTGCGCGTGATCCAAGTCGCTAAGGAAATTCTGCAGGGCGCTTGATCTCCAATCCGGGACCTCGCTAAACTACGATTCATGAAGAGACCGGCCTGTGCAGCACTCTGGAACACCCCCATGGTCCACGTCGAAGGAGATGTGACCACCTGTTGCCTCGATGAGCATCTCGAAAACAAAGTCGGCAACCTCCGAGAAAGCTCACTGTCTGAGATCTGGAATGGTCCCGTCATGCACAAGTGGCGCCTTGCACAGATCCAGGGAAGGTTTGCCGAGTCGGGCCCCCTCTGCGATCGCTGCAACTGGCGATCCGCGGGAAGCTACCCGGAGGAAAAAATCGAGGCTTACCTCGAAAAAACCTCCGAAACCGAACTGCTCAAAGCCCTGAAACGCCAAACTTGAATCATCCCACGCATAAGGCCCTGTGATCCAATAGATAAAGACACATGACTTCCCCCTTAGCCCTGCATTGCGAGAACCTCGGAAAAGTCTATCGAGTGGGTTTCTGGAAGCGTAAAGTGGACGCGCTGCGCAGACTCAACCTTGAGGTCCAACCCGGGGAGATCTTTGGATTCATCGGTCCCAACGGAGCAGGAAAAACATCCACCATCAAGATTCTCGCTGGGCTACACCGCGCCACCACGGGTGAGGCCAAAGTCTTTGGGCTGCCCGCTGGGAGTACAGCAGCCAATGCACTCATTGGCTTCCTTCCGGAGCGGCCCTACTTCTATGCCCACCTGACCTCCAGAGAGCTCTTGCGTTTTTATGGAAACCTCTTCGACCTCCGAGGCTCCATGCTCGAAAAACGAATTGATGAGCTTCTGGACCGCGTTCAGCTGCGCGATGTAGAGGACGTCCAACTCAAGGCCTATTCCAAAGGGATGCTCCAGCGCGCGGGTCTCGCCCAAGCCCTCATCAATCGCCCCAAGCTCATTCTTCTGGATGAGCCCATGTCCGGCCTCGATCCCATGGGACGAATGCTGGTGCGAGAGATCATCTTGGAGCAAAAGGCCCAAGGAGCGACCCTCTTCTTCTCCTCACACATCCTCGCCGATGTGGAACAAATCTGTGATCGCGTCGCCCTGATGGTGGGTGGTGATCTGAAGGCAGAAGGTCCCATTGAGGAACTCTTGAGTGCCAACGTGGAGGTCGTTGAGTGTGTGGTGTCCAACTGCGAGACACTCCCCGAGGGTGCCACTGTGATCGGGCAGGACGGCCGTCAGCTTCGCCTGCGCCTCTCCGCACAGGACGTTGATTCCTTCGTTGCCGATCTTCTCGCAAAAGGAGGACAGCTGCACGAGGTCGTCCCCAAAAGACAGACTCTGGAAGCCTTGCTGGTCGAGCAACTTGGAATTCAGTCGCAGGCGACACCCTCGCAGCAGGAGGGCACCCCATGAACCGCCTCCTCGCCCTCTCCTCGAACACCTTTCGAGAAGCCATTCGAGATCGAATCCTCTACTCCCTGCTCTTCTTCGCCGCTTTGGTACTCCTCGGTTCTCTGGCCATGGAGCAAATCAGTCTCGGTGACCGAGAAAAAGTGGTCCGGTCGTTCGCTTTTGGCGCCATTCGGTTCTTCGGAATCCTCATTGCTCTGTTTCTCGGTGTCAGTCTTGTGCACAAGGAACTCGAGCGAAAAACGATCTACACCATCGCCTCCAAGCCCATTCATCGAGGCACTTTTTTGGTCGGCAAATACCTGGGGTTGATGGCTGTCCTGGCACTGGAGGTCCTGATCATGGCTGTGCTCTACCTCGGCCTGACTGGACTTACGCAAGGCATGCCCACGCTGCCCTTCTGGACAGCCATCCTCATGCTGATGCTCGAGTTGTCCTTGCTTGTGGCTTGGTGCATGCTCTTTTCCGCTTACTCTTCTCCCACTGTTGCCACTTTTTTCAGCATCGCGGTGCTTGTCATTGGGAACGTAGCCGACGACATCTGGACCTTCGGGCAGCAGTCTGAATCGGAGGCCGTGCAGAGTGCATCCGAAGTTCTCTACTGGCTGCTTCCCAACTTCCAGGTTCTCAACGGGAGTGACCTTGCTGTACACAACTCAGCGATGGGCCCCGAACAATTCTTCGCAAGCCTGTGCTATGGAGTCGGCTACAC
>JAYXVV010000184.1:0-4969 GCA_036021505.1 Myxococcota bacterium
ACGCCGGTTTCATTGTTGGCCGCCATCACACTGATCAGCCCCACACCCTCGTCGAGGGCCGCGGCTACGCTCTCCAGCCGGCAGCGCCCCTCCGAATCCACAGCGATCACCGTGGCCTCTTGGCGACTCGCAGGCTCCAGGACGGAGGGGTGCTCAATCGCACTGACCGCAAGCCCGGTTCGACCCTCGGGTCGGCATCCTCGAAGAGCCAAATGGTTCGCCTCTGTTGCCCCGCTGGTGAAAATCACATCTCGCGGCCGTGTACCGGCCCATTCTGCGAGCCGGGTACGCGCATCTTCCAATGCCGCTGCAGGGCGACGCGCTAAGGAGTGTGTTGATGCCGGATTGGCCCAGTGCTCCGTGAAGAATGGCAGTGCTTTCTCCAGGACTTCCGGCCGCGGGGGCGATGTGGCATTGTGATCCAAATAGACCAAGAGGACTCCTTCTGAGTGCTCTCTTTATCGCTTCTCCGGCTCCCTCGCCGATTCCACTGCCAGAAAAGGACGGAGACTCTCGAGAGTTTTGGGACCAATTCCCGACACCCGGGTCAGGGCATCCAGGCTGGGAAACGGACCGTTTTCCGCACGATCAGCAAGGATTCGAGCTGAACGCACAGGCCCAATTCCTGGCAGTGCCTGCAGCGCTTCCGCATCCACCTCGTTGAGGGGAAGAGGCAGACCGAACACCAACAGGTCCGCGCTGGGCGACAGCCGAATGTGGCCCGTTTCACTGCGTTCTACCGTCCAGCCCGAGGAAACCGGCCCATTCGATACGCCGTCTGTCGACTCCCCAGCGGCCATGAGGACGGAATGAATGTCCAACTGGGCGGGACTCACCCAGCCTGGGTTCGACACGGCACCCTTCACACGAACCTGTGGAAGAGACACCCGTTCGGCCTCGGGAGGGGCCCATGACCGCCAAGCCAACAGAGCCGAAACCACCAAAAACAGCGCGATCAGAACCACCAGGTCCCGCCTGGACTCCGACTTTCGAATTCCTTCCTCGCGAAACCTCAGGCCCTCGGGAAACCCCACTTAGAGCCGTTCCAAGAGCGCACGCGAGCGTGGCCCGTGGGCCGTTGCAGTCAGTCGGCGTACCGTGGGCCCGACGTCCTCCAGTGTCACCCGAATGTGATCTGCGGGAAGAGCCTCCGCGAAGCGGTCTCCCCACTCCACCAGCGAAAAGCCCTCTGCGCCCATGACCTCATCCAAGCCCAACTCAACGAGCTCCGAGGCATCGCCCAATCGGTAAAAATCCGCATGATAAAACGGCATCCGGGCGTCCGGGTAGACCGCGCACAGAATGAACGTTGGAGACGTCACGGGCCCCTCGATGTCGAGTCCTTGACCCACGCCCTGGGCGAAACACGTCTTTCCCGCACCGAGCGGCCCATTGAGCGAGAGAACAGTACCGGGATAGGCGAGTTCAGCAAACCGAGCGCCCAACTGCTGGGTCACTTCAGGAGAATCAAGTAGGCGTTCAATCATCACTCCAAGCTGCTCCCCTCAACCCCAAACGTCAAGGCCCAATCACAGACTTTGCGGAGAGCGGTTTCGCCGACTGACCCACGGTGTCCAACGCTGGACCCAAATGACCGACGAGCTCACTCGCTGAGAGACGAGACCGACCGCTTTGCTGCGCCACCCACCCATGCAGGTAGGCTGCCGATGTGAGGCTGTCTGCCGGATTCAAGCCCTGAGCAAGCAGCGCCCCGACCATGCCCGTCAGAACATCGCCCGAGCCGGCTGTGGACAACGCCGAATTGCCCGTCATGTTCACCCGTACCCGAGTCCCAGGACTCGCGATCAAGCTGTAGCGTCCCTTGAGAAGGCAAGGGGCAATTGCGCTGAGCTTTTCAATCGCGGACCACCGATTCTTTTGAATTTCAGTCGAACAGGTCCCGAGCAGTCGAGCAGCTTCACCCGGATGGGGGGTGATGCAGCGCGTGAAGGAGCTGGGAACGGGCTGCTCACCAAGGGCAGTCAGGCCATCCGCATCGAAAACTGCAGGCAGAGGAAGTGTCTGAAAGAGGGTGTTGAGCCTGTGCTGCTGTTCGCTATCGAGCCCAAAACCGGGTCCAACGGCTGCGGCATCGAAGCGGCTCCAATCCAAGGAGGTGGGATCCGACGAACACTCCACCATCACTTCCGGACCCAGTCCCTCGAGACGATTCACCGCCTCAGGATGGATGACCAGAGTGACGAGACCGCACCCCATCGCCACCGCCGCATTGCTGCAGAGAACCGCTGCCCCTGCCTTCTCCAAGCTCCCAGCAATGACCACCAAGCGGCCACTCTGGCCCTTGTGGCCCCCCGGCGAACGCTTCGGAAGTCGTTCCTCCACCCAAGCCCCACAAACCACCTCAGCAGGGGCCTCGAACGGACCCGTCAGTCCAATGTTGAGCACACGAATCCGCCCGACAAACTCGGAAGAGGTCGACCCAAAAAGTCCAGTCTTGGCAAATCCCAACGTGAGGGTCTCGGATGCCCTGACGGCCTCCGATACCACTGCACCCGTGTCTCCGCAGAGTCCGGAAGGCAGGTCCACAGCGACCACAGGCGCAGGATGAGCATTCATCCAGTCCACCAGCTCACCCGACTCTTCCCTCAGGCACCCTTGAACTCCAGTTCCCAACAATGCGTCAACAATGAGGCCACAGTGGGATACCGACGCATGCGAGACGACTGCCACTCCAAGTTTGAGAGCAAGGGCCTCGTTTCGGGCGCAGTCCTCACTCCTCGTACCCGACAGAGCGACCACCTCTACCTGGACTCCATGCTGATGCAGGTAACGAGCCACGACCCAACCGTCTCCGCCGTTGTTTCCTCTACCCGCCACCACGACGACTCCCTCGGAGCAAGCCTGCGGCCAGCGCATCAAGAGATCCTCCGCGAGCGCCCGGCCCGCAACCTCCATCAACACGGGGGCAGGAACCCCCACCTCCTCGATGGTGTAGCGGTCCATTTCACGAAGCGTGCTCGAGGTGTAGACGCGAAACGGCATCAAATACTCCGAGGGATTGGGGCTCAGCGAATGATGCGGACGAGATCGCGCACTGCCGTGTCGAGCCCTACAAACACCGACCGAGAGATGATGGAGTGGCCAATGTTGTACTCCACAATCGAGGGAACGGCCTCCACGAGTGCTCCGAGATTGAGGTGGGTCAAACCGTGTCCGGCGGCGACCTCAATACCCAGTTCCTCACCGAGTTGCGTCGCACTGCTGAGACGCTTCAACTCCACAACCGGGTCATCCTCAGCGTACCGCGCAGTGTTCAGCTCAATCATGTCCACGCCCGGCATGGCGGAGGCCCTGACCTGCTCCAACTCCGGGTCGATGAAGAGGGAGACACCGATCCCCGCCGCAGCCAGTTCTGCAGCAGCCTCCTGGATTTCACGCTCGAAGGCCAGAAGGTTTAGGCCTCCCTCTGTCGTCACCTCTTCCGGGCGCTCCGGCACCAAGGTTACCCGGTGAGGCTTCAGTTCGAGCATGATGTCCAGCATCTCTCGGGTCGCGGCGCACTCCACATTGAGGTGCGTGGACACGGTTTCTCGCAGCAGGCGAATGTCCCGCTCGTTGACATGGCGCCGATCGCAACGGAGATGGCAGGTAATTTGGTCCGCGCCGGCCTGCTCGGACATCAGCGCAGCAAGTACAGGATCGGGATAGGGACTTTGTCTCGCTTCCCTCAGGGTTGCGACATGGTCAATGTTCACGCCGAGGCGACGGGGCATAGAACCTCCTCATGCTGTGGAGACCTAACCCGTCCGAAGTTCTAGGAAAACTCCATGAGGATGGCCTCCTCCAAGCGAACACACCACCTCTGAGCTTCTTCCCGCTCGGTTGCCTCAACAAGGATTCGGAGCTTGGGCTCTGTCCCCGAGTAGCGGAGAAGCACACGCCCCTGCAGCTCACGCTCAGCGGCTTCCAACACGGTTTGGACCCGACACAGCTGCTCCAGAGGGGGCTTGTTCGGGACCGGCACGGCTCTTTGTGCATCCGGCAAGGGTGTAAAACCGTGAAGCCGCTCCTCCAGGTTCCACCCCTCCTCGAGGGCCCTCAGACCGGTGAGAATCCCATCCCCAGTCGGGAGAGCATCGGCGAGCAGAACGTGGCCAGACGGCTCTCCTCCAACACCCCACCCGCGCTCTTTCATGGCCATTTGCACGTTGCGATCACCGACAGCGCTTCGATGAAACGCAATTCCACGGGACTCCAAGGCGAACTCCAAGGCGCTGTTGCACATGACCGTCCCCACGAGCCCAGGAGGTCGCGCATGCAGCAGGAGCAGAGCGTCTCCGTGGACGACTTCTCCTCGGTGGTTCACAAGTGTGCACCGATCGGCGTCTCCATCCAGCGCGATACCGGCAACACACCGCTCCTGGCGCACCAGTTTCTGGAGTTGTTCTGGATGAAGCGCGCCAACCTGGTCATTGATGTTTCGGCCCGTCGGTGTGGCTCCCATAAACACCGCATCGATGCCCAAGGCATCCAGAAGGCGCTTTGCTGACGCCGCACCCGCGCCATGGGCTGCATCCACTGCGACTTTGTGACCCACAAGAGCCGATTCAGTACCCAGGCAAGCCCGTTGTGCAGCGAGGTACAACTCCGCCCCGTGTTGTCCCCTCTCGAGCCGCCCCCGAACTCTTGCTGCGCTCAGTCCTTTCTCCAGCGCCGCATCAATTTGAGCTTCCTGCTCAACGTCCAGCTTCCCCCCATCTGGCCCCAGAACCTTGAGGCCATTGTCGAACCATGGATTGTGAGATGCCGTAACGGCAATGCCTACCTCAGAGGAAGTCGCAGCGAGTATGGCCGACAGAGCGGGAGTCGGCAGCACCCCGTGGTTCACTCCCCGGCTGCCCAATCCCTCCTCAAGGGCCTTGAGCACTTCGGGTCCGCTCTCACGGGTGTCACAGACGATCGGAATTGGACCTGAAAATTGATCGGCCAACACCGAACCCAGCCCCCG
>JAYXVV010000185.1:0-7311 GCA_036021505.1 Myxococcota bacterium
GGGAGATGAATCACTGTTCTCACCCCCTTGGTCACATTGCTCATCGGGCTCGACAACCCCATTCCCACATGCGGCCAAGACAGGCGCCTCATCCACCAACGCCTCTGGCTCGGGTGAGCAACCTGCAATGAACCAGATGAGCAGCATGGCCTCATCATACTCGATGCACGGGATGGGTACAGAGCCGCAGACCTCGTGGTAGGCTCCCAGCATGCTCCTCCTGCTCTCTTTGCTGCCCCATGCCCTCGCAGAAGAGGCCTGGTATTACCCCGACGACACGGATCGAAGGGCCCCGGTTTCTGGCAACTGGCAGGTCGGAGACGCCCTCGTCATGGAGCTGGCTGATGGAATCGATCCGAGGACTCACCCCGATGTGCTCGAGGTCGAGTGGTTGCCCCCATCCTCGAGCCTAGTACGAGTCCGCTTGCGACCCGGAGCCGACGCCTTGGCCCTCTCGCGGGAATTCCATGAGCTTCCTCAGGTTCGTTGGGCACACCCCGACTTTGTCCTGGACGTGACCCCCACCGCCCTGCCCAACGATCCACTCGTGTCGCATCAGTGGCACCTCGAAAATACGGGCCAAATTGGCAACGAGGGAGTGGACATCAACGCGGAGGCCGCCTGGGCGATCACAGCCGGGGCAGGCCAGCTCATTTCAATCATCGACACAGGAGTGGATCTGACCCACCCGGATCTCCTGGGCTTCAGTGGCCCCGACTTTGTCGACGGTGACGAGGACAACTATCCATCGAGTGAAAACGGCCACGGAACGGCCTGTGCTGGCTTGGCAGCCGCGATTGGCAACAACGACGAGGGGGGTGCGGGTGTTGCCTATGAGGCTGAAATCTACGGGGTGCGTCTGCTTGGCGGCGAAACCACGATGAGCGACACCTATGCGTCCATCACGCGATCTGTGGATGCCGGCGCTTCCGTTCTGAGCAACTCCTGGGGCTTCAGCGGCTCGTGCGAAGGATTCAGTCTGCCGATGATGTACAAGAAGGCCCTCGACTACGCCGAGGAGGAGGGGCGCCAAGGATTGGGATCTGTGGTGCTCCATGCTGCCGGAAACGACAACTGTGACATCTCCAACAACGGTCTCTTGGCCTACCCGACCGTCGTTGCGGTCGCTGCACACAGTGCCGACGACGACAAGGAGTCGTACTCCTCTTTTGGACTGCCCATTGACATCACTGCTCCCTCGGGAGGGCTCGTTACGACCGATATCGCCGGCGACCCCGGCTACGGCTCCTACGAGGACAGTGTGGATTACACCGGGGGGATGTCTGGCACTTCGGCGGCCACACCGGTCGCGGCTGGAGTTTTCGCCCTCATGTTTGCAGCCAACGAACGCCTCACAGCTGCCCAAGCCCGAGATGTCGTCTGCCAGACAGCAACTCGAAACGATGTTCTCAATGGAGAATTTGATGACAACGGCTGGAGCCCCTTCCATGGCTGCGGACGCATCGATGCCGGAGCAGCCGTACAAGCGGTTGCGAATGCTGCACCCCGTGCGCCCGAAAACGCGATGGAAGTGTCTCGGGTTTATGAGGATCGCATCTGGCTTGACTGGCACGAGGCCGTTGATGCCGATGGCGATCCACTGCGCTACCGAGTCGCTCTGCAGACGCAGCCTGGGACCTGGATCGAACTTGAGACGGGTCAACGAAGCCTGGAGATCACCGACTACGCCGAGACGGGCGACTTGGTTCTGTGGAAAGTTCAAGCGCTGGATCGGTGGGGACCGGGTCCTTGGAGCGATGAGGTTCCCCTGTTGGTTCTCTCACGTCCCGAGCCGCCGGAGGTGGCCCCCGAAACCTCCTCGCCTCAGACCTGCAGCAGCACGCCAGGCGGACCCTGGTGGATGGCTTTCTTTCTCTTTTCCAAAAGACGACGAACACGAATGGAGACGTAGTGATGAAGACTTTTTCTACCTCTGCCTTGAGTCTTGCCCTCCTGGGTATGCTGGCCTGCAAACCGGGCGAGCCTGACCCATCTGACACCTCAACACCGACGGACACTGACACCGCGGTTGAGGATACAGGTCCTCCTGAGGATGAACCCGAGGATCGTGCCATCCGCGATGAGATCGCAGCCGACCAGTTTTCTCGAAACATCGAGCGCACCCGAAACAACCCACTCAAGGGATTCTTGACGTCCTATCGATGGTCTGAGCCCGCCAACACCTTGCCGGACCAGATGGAGTTTCTCTACCTACCCATGGCCTCCGTGTGGACCGAAAACGGTGCAGATTTCGAGTCGGAGTTGGAACCCCTGTTGAACGCGGCGGCCTCGAGGGGGCACCATGTAATTCTGCGGTTCTACATCGATTACCCCAACCTTCCCTACGGCCTGCCCGACTACCTCAAGGATCAGGTTCCCTGCGAGTACCACGACCACTACGGCTCAGGGTGTTCCCCCGACTACGATCACCCCGAGCTTTTGAAAGCCATGCTTGGGCTTATTGAGGCCTTCGCTGCCCGCTATGATGGAGACACCCGATTGGGGTTCATCCAGGTTGGGCTCGTTGGATTTTGGGGAGAGTGGCACACCTACCCGTACTCCGAGTGGTTCCCCAGTGAGGCCACCCAAGAGGCCTTGCTCAATGCCTTTCACACGGGCTTCGAAACGACCCAGCTTCAGATCCGGCGCCCGGCAGCCAACAGCGTGTCCCTTCGAATGGGCTTTCATGATGATTCCTTTGCCTACTCCACAGTTGGGGAGGAAGAGTGGTTTTTTCTGCCGGGCCTCGAGGCCGCGGGTGCAGAAAACCGATGGAAAGAAGTCGCGATTGGAGGCGAACTGCGACCCGAGCTCCAAGAAACCGCCTTCTCGGAGAACTACGTAGAAGGCGACTTCTCGCAAGATCCCCTGTCCTGCATCGAACAAACCCATGCGAGCTACCTCCTGAACTACAGGGCCTTCAGCGGCAACAACACCGGATACCAGGGCGACCAACGCCTGCGGGCGGAAGAAGCGGCTCTGACCATGGGGTACACCTTTGAGCTGCGAGGAGCAGCCATGGACGGCATTGTTCGAGCCACAGGGGAGGCGGACGTCACCCTGAGCCTCCAGGTGGAGCAGACCGGAATCGCCCCGTTCTACTACCCGCTGGAGATTCGAGCAGTCTCCACTCGACTCGGGCAGACAGCGACCAGTTCGGCTTCCCTTGAAACGCTTCTTCCAGGCGAGACTGAGGACGTCCTAATTGCTTTCGAGGGGCTTCCAGAAACCGCGCTGAGGGAGCCCTTTGCGCTGGAGTTTCATTCGCCAATTCTCCAGGAGAGCCAGTCGATCGCCTGGGCCACCGAGACCCCTTGGACATCTGAAGAGGGACCGCTGCTTCTCCAGTGGAGCCCCTAAGCCGCCCCAAGCATGGCCCATGCGACGCCAAGACGCCCTGTCCACGCCAAGGTCCGCACCCAGTTGCTGCGAACCAGGCTTCGGTGAGCGTCCTCATCAAAGCCCTGCATCAGCCGGTTGTGGGCAGGGACCTGCTGGAGGGCGGTACTGCCCCACACCACACCAAGCAGAACGAGCCCCAGTGCAGCCAGACTTCCCGAGACGCCAGAGTGATCGATGAGAACCAATCCCACGGCCAGCATCGCCTCGACGACCATCGGCGGACCCACAACCCAGGTGATGCCCTGCATGTGCCGTTTCTGAAAGTCGATGTACCGGTCGCGGTCCACCCAAGCAAACATCGGGTAGTGCACGGCCTGCACCACAGCGATCACACCCACCATGTAGGCCGTCACTCCAAAATGGACCCAGAGAACCTGCGTCAACTCCATCTCATTCTCCTCAAGTTGCTCACCAGGGGATGGGCGTCCCGTCCCATGCCCAGAAGGTTCCTGTGTCCGACGGTGTGAGCCGCTCAACGACCGCCCTCAGGTACTCGACCGACTGGGACGGCTCGAAGACACGCCCCTCGGGCAAGCGACTCGCAAAGGGTGCCGAGAGGGCGCTGTGAACGGTTCCGGGATGAAGCGCCACAATCGCCAGCTGCGGCCAGCGCCTTGCTGCCTCAATGGACGCCGTCTTGAGGATCATGTTCTGTGCGGCTTTTGACGCCCTGTAGCTGAACCAGCCGCCGAGTCGGTTGTCCTCGATGCTTCCGATGCGGGCCGAGAGAGAGGCCAATACCGAGCGCTGGTCTCGGGGGACATGATTCATCACCTCGGCCAGCACCAGTGCCAAACCTGTGGCGTGAACCTGGAAGGAGTGCTGCATTGCCGCCTGGTCGATCTGCCTCCAGCTGCGCTCCGGCCGAACGCCTTCTCCATGGAGGATTCCCGTGCAGTTGATCATGAGGTGGATCGGAACACCCAACGACTGCAAGGACTGACCCCAGCCCGCCAGGGATTCCGCGTCGGCGAGATCCAAACGGATTCGCTTTTCTCGGTCCGAGACACCTTGGCGGCACCAATCCTCGCTGCGACTGGTCTGTATCACCTGTGTGAGATTCGGGTCATCCAGCAAGGCCTCGACAAACGCCCCACCGATACCGTCTCGGGCACCCAACACCAGAGCGTTGTAGGGGCTCTGAAAGCCCCACCTTCCTGCGCTGTCCGACATGCACCCTCCTGAAACAATCCCGGCACGGCAGTTCAGCCCCCAACTGGCTCTGAAGCTTCCCTCAAAAGCAGAGCCCTGGTGCAGGGGTTCAAACGTCCCTTCATTCCTCCCGTTCCTCGAGTCGGTAGTTGGGCACCACACCGGGTTGCACCTGTTCGTAAACCAAGGCGGTGTTGAGACGTGCCACCTCTTGTCGAGTCGTGAGGGCGTCCAGAGCGAGATCCCGGAGATGATCGGCATCACGAACCGCCACGTGCACCAAGAAGTCGTTCTCTCCTCCGGTGTGGTACACGCTGACCACTTCCTTAAGGCTTAGAAGATGGCCTCGAAAGCTCTCCACCACCTCCCTTGAGTGCTGCGAGAGCCGCACCGCCACAAAGGCTTGAAGACCGACTCCGAGTGCTTTGGGATCCACGACTGCGCGGTAGCCAGTGAGGACCCCACGCTGCTGCAGCCTGCGAACGCGCTCGAGGCATGAAGATGGCGCCAAGCCCACTCTGTTCGCCAATTCTTTGTTGGAGAGCCGAGCATTATTCTGCAGAGCTCTCAAAATCGCATCATCGATTCGGTCAAAGTGCATTTCAGCCATAATTTTCCCCATTCAATTCGATGGATTTCATATTTTTCGAACAATAAACTGTCAATGTACCTTTTCACGGAACGGAGTTCGAAATGCAGCAAGACACCAAAGCCATTCACGCAGGACGATCCAACCTTGGATTCGCCCACGTTCCGAGCATCGATCTCTCGACCACATACAAAACGCCCAACCTCGATGAGGCCACCTCATCCATCGACCAAATGGCCGCAGGCGGCCTGCCTTCGGGCTCGCCCATTTATCAGAGGCTCTACAACCCTACAGTTGCCCGGTTTGAGCAGGCCTTAGCCGACCTCGAAGGGGGATTCTCAGCCGTCGCTTTTGCCTCTGGCATGGCAGCCATCACCGGGGCCCTGCTCGCTGCCAAGATGGTGGGAAGTCATGTGGTCGCGGTGCGACCGCTGTATGGAGGAACCGACCACCTGCTGGCCTCAGGCCTCCTCGGTCTCGAAGTTTCCTGGGCCACCGAGAAAACCGTTGGAGAGCACGTCCGCGAGGACACCGCCCTCGTTCTGTGCGAGACCCCTGCCAACCCCACCATCAAGCTCCTCGATATCGAGGCCGTGGTGCGCGCCGCAGGAGACGTTCCTGTCCTCGTCGACTCCACGTTCGCAACTCCAGTTCTGCAAACCCCTGTCCGACACGGCGCCTCCATGGTGCTCCACTCGGGCACCAAATTTTTAGGGGGTCACGGGGACATCATGGCCGGAGCCGTGGTGGCCAACCCGACCTGGACCGCGCGTCTCCGACAGGTTCGAATTCTCACGGGAGCCAACCTTCACCCCCATGCCGCATACGGCCTCCACCGGGGCCTGCAGACTCTGCCGATTCGTGTGAGAGCCGCGCAGGCCAATGCCCAAATTTTGGCGGATCGACTTCAACAGCACCCCGCTGTGGCGCGGGTTCGGTACCCCACCGCTCCCGGAGGAGACCCTCGAGGGCTCGTTGGGAGGCAAATGTCTGGCCCGGGAAGCCTCATCGCGTTTGATCTGGTCGATGGCTATGAGGCCGCACGTTCCGTAATGGCGGCTGTGGACCTGATCACCCCCGCCGTCAGTCTCGGATCGGTCGACACATTGATTCAGCACCCTGCGGGCCTGACCCATCGAATTGTGGAGGAGAGCGCACGAGGTGAGGGAGACATTGGCCCGGGACTGCTGCGACTCAGCGTGGGCCTCGAGAACTCCGAAGACCTCTGGGCCGACTTGAACCGCGCCCTGCTCTCCCACCACGCTCCCTACGCACTGAGCGCCAAATGACCCCCGGCTAAGATTCCCCATCCGCATTCGCAGGAGAGGAAGCAGCGTGCATTCTGCCGGCTGGGATGCAAGACTCTCCTCTCGGTGTCTTCGCTCGGCGATTCCACCGCTCCGGAGAATGCTTTGCCGCTGCTGATGACAATCGTCTTTCTTTCTGTGGTCTTCTCTGCGGCCTTCGGACTTCATTTCTATCTCATCGGACGCTTGGAGATTCTGCTTCTGCCCAGCCTCCAGCAACACTTTGGTTTGAACTGGTCTCCCAGCCCCGCCCAGTTCTGGGCCACCACTGCGCTGCTGAGCCTGGGGATGTGTTCGTACTTCGTCATCGGCAAGCTGCTCTCCCCAAGGCGCTTTCGCTGGCTGGCCTGGGCCTCCAGCATCTGGATGGGCCTCTTTGCACTCTTGTTGGTCTGGGTGGCGGGATTTCACGTTCTTGAGCGCCTCCTCCTCTTCACTGGCAACACCCTGCCGGATTCGGCTGGGTTTGTACCCGTCTTGGCGAGCGGAGGAATGACGCTCATCGGACTGAGAAACGCACTGCGCCAGCCGACACTCAACCAAATCACCCTGCATCCACAACGCCTGCCGGAGGCATTGGATGGCCTGCGCATCGTCCAACTTTCGGACATCCACGTGGGCCCAACCATCGGCCATTCTTTCCTCCGAGATGTCGTCGACCGGACGCTGGCCCAAAACCCAGACCTCATCGTGGTGACCGGAGACTTGGTGGACGGGGAGGTGTCGCTGCTCGCGGAAGACGTCGCTCCTCTCTTTGACCTCCACGCTCCTCTCGGGGTCTATTTCATTACCGGAAACCACGAGTTCATCTCGGGTGCCGACTCCTGGGTCGACCACGTCCGGAAACACGGTATTACCGTT
>JAYXVV010000186.1:0-5485 GCA_036021505.1 Myxococcota bacterium
AGTGAACCTGGCCGTTGGGCGGGAGAATCACGGTGATGCCGCTCACCCCAAACAAAATGGGCGCCAGCTTGTTGCACCCTGAAACCGGCCAAGCCCACATCCCGTTGTTGTAGCGGTACTGGTAGTAGTTCATCGGCGCACCCCGGTCCTCGCTCTGGAACATCATCTGGGCCCATGGTTCAGCGGCCAGAAGCCCATCGCCACCGCGCTGCAGGAAGTCACCGAGCTTCGCGACACCCTGAGGTGTAAACCACATGCCATAGCCCCCGAAGGCGGTTCCATTGTTGGCACCGCCGCTCTCCCAAGTACGAAGGGAATGAAAGCTCTCTGGAGGCACCCCCAAGGGCTTTAGGACACGATCCACCAGGTAGTCGAAGCTGTCGACAAGGTCGGCTCCTTGTCGCTCCAAGAAGACGTCCATGGCCGCAGACACGGCTTGCGTGTTGGGGGTGAGGTACACCACCCTTTGCCCCGGTTCTCGCCTTTTTGGAAGGTCGAAAGTAGCAGCCAGACGGCCCTCGAGTTCGAGCGAGGAGTAGAACCCCGGGATGTCGGCATCCTGCTGGTTCTCGAACAGATAGTGTCCTGTGGCCATGTCCAGAGCGTTTTCGACGGTCACCCCTGCCCAAGTCCCCTGGGCACCGAGCAGGTCGCCCAAGGTCTGCGCGTGCGGATCTTCCGAAAACTCCTGCGCCATTGCCGCCAGCCCCACCCCTGCGTACAGCGTCTTGGCCAAGGAGAACGACGGCAAGACGATGTCTTCGCAGAAGGAGTAGCTCCCCGCACGGGTCCGGCAGTCCTCCAGATACAGGGTTCCGTCCGTCAATACGCCCCGAGCACTGATGTCCGAGAGCGTCAGCAACCCGTCCAACTCGCTGATTCCAGCATCGGGATAGGCCGCCTCGAGTGCTGCGAAGTCCTTCACGGGTATTCGATTCTCCAGCTCCAAGGCGAGTGCTTCGCGTCCTGCCGCAGCGGCTTCCGACGGCTCAGGGGTCCACTCTGCATCGGCCCTGCCCCACGCATCAAACTTCAGGAAGTGACAGGTCTCCTGCGCCAGCTGGTAGCGGACATCGGAGACGCTCTCCCCATCAAAGAGGAAGGTCATGGAGCCGTTGTGGACACAGTTGAAGGTCTTGGGCACGACAGTAAATGGAAGCGCCACCCGGCTTGCTCCGCCGTCCGCTGGGTTGGACCAGATGCGTCCTGGCGAGAGCATCACGTCCCAAGAATCATCTGAACCGATCTGACGCCCCCTCTGAATCGGAGCCAGGACTTCGCCGCACTGGACCCATTCCGCCTCCACCTCGGGCAGGCGACCGTCTCTCATCTCCGAGGAGATCCACCCTTCTGCCTCGTGGACGGTCCGCTGCTCGAATGTCGGACGAATCCTCAGGCGACCCTCAAAAGTGTGCAGCGGGGTACCGGCTCCAGCAGCGGCTCGAAAGGCCGCCTCATCGACCAGACCTGTTGGGGACGATCCGGAGACCAATTCCTCCCTGCTGAGAGCGGGCGCGGGCGCTTCGCTGCCGTCCCGCGCGTCGACCTGACAGATTGCGGGAAGCCCATCGGACTCACCCGTCTCCGAAGACCCCGTTTCGAGGCCGCCAGTCTCACGGGTGCCCGAGTCGTTCTCCCCGGTCTCCAGAAGGTCCGCATCCAGCGGCGCTGCCGGACGACACCCGAGAACGAGCAGGGCCATGCTGAAAACGGCAGGTCGGCGCATCGGTTTCTCCTCAGAAACGAGCTTAGCGCAGAACCAAAGAACTCAACGCGTCTAAAAAAACCGGCGCGCTGCGGAAGAAGGACGGAAAATCCGCTCAACGAACATCCGACACGCCCTCGAGCGCCCCAGAAAATTCGTCAGCCGCCTCCCACGGCACAAAATGTCCACTCTCAAACCAGCGGACTCTCGCTCCAGTCGACCGCCTCAGCGCCCACACCACAGGAGCGGGGTACCAGGGATCGCGACGGCCCCAAAACAAATGGACGTCGCATTCGCTCAGTTTGGAGGCGAGCCCTTTTGGAGGTCGCATCCCGCGGGCGATCCAACACATTCGGTCTCCCCAGTCCCCACCGTGATCGAGAAAGGCTTCCACAAGCGCCTCTCTGTGTGCAGGAAGAGCCCCATGCTCAAGGAACCGCCGACCTGCATGTCGCTGATAAAAATAGCGCTGGAGCCCGGGCCGCGCAGTCTGCCGAATCGCCCACCAATACAGGGACAGAGCGGTTCCACTGAGAACCACAGGTTGGCCGGGTTTCGCCAACATCGCAGCCAAGACACCGCCGAGATCATGGCCGACCCATGCGTCGATGTCTCTAAGTTTCGCTCTCAACTGGTCTGCACAACCCTGGAGCGTCCATTCGGATGAAGTGCCATTGGAACCCAGACCCGGCACCTGGGGTGTGATCCACTCCACCCCAATGGGAGGGGTCACTCGCTCCCAGATCCGGGGTGAGGTCGGAAGCCCATGAAGCGCCGCGATTCTCAGGAGGTCACCTGGTCCAGAGCGAGCTCAAGTCGCCCTAACTCTTCCTCGTCCAGAACCTTCTCGAGGCGGTAGATCACGTCTCCCTGTTCGTTCAGGACCCAGATCTGCGGAATGGTATGCGTGCTCATCCCGAGCGCCTCAAAAAGTTGATCGGGAGTGTCCTCCACGACCCACGATGGCCAGAAAGCGCCGTGCTCTTTCGAGAAGATCGAGACGTGATGCAGCACATCCGGCCTCTCAAACTGAAACTTCTCCCAACTCACCCCGATGAAGTCAACCTTTTCTGCCCACTCACGGTGAAGCCTCGCCAACAGGGGCAGCTCATCCACACACCCCTCACACCAAGTGGCCCAATGATTCACCAGGAGGGGGCCTCCCGGCTTGTCGATTCTGGCTTTCACCATCTCAGCATTCACCAGGACTACGCCGTCGACCTCTCGGGTGTCCTGAGCCTGTTCCTGTCCAGCAGACCACGAAGTGGAATGACGCTCGCCTGGAGAGCGCATCGCTTTTCTTCCCCCGCGAGGCGTTGGCCGGACCCGTCGAGCCACCCTTCCTCCCCAATTTGCCAGCTTGCGAAGCTTTCCCATGGACTTAGGCTATGCGGCTTTCGCCCGCTCAGCCAGTGCATCTCCAGTGGAACCCAAAAAGAAGAGCGCCCAGCAGGAGACGGGTTCCTACCGGGCACTCGATGGGTACCAAAAGGCTTACTCGGGCTGAAGTTCCGCAGACGTTCCGTCGGGAAGGTGGGCCACCAGTGTTGCCTCACCCGCGTCATTGTTCACCGCGTAGACGCTGACGATCTCATCCGTGATACCGAGGTCTGGGACCTTGAAGCATGCGTCGACCGTTTGGTCCTGACCAATGTCAAAGCCCACGTTGACTGCAGTGCTGTCGAGGTCGAAGTTTCCGCTGTTGGTGAACTGGAATCCTTCGGCCAGAGGGGAGACGGGTGCACAGGCGTCATCCACAGCCCAGATGTCGACGGGGTCGAGGATTCCGAGTGCAGCGGCATGAACCACCTGGATACGAACCTTGCCTTCAGGAATGCTGGCGCGGTCTTCCTGAACGGCGCTGACCGTGAAGCTGCTTCCAGCTCCGGCGGCGACGTAGCCCGCAGCGTAGATCGACCACTGGGCGTCTGCCTCAAGGCTGAATCCCTCGACGGTGAACACCGAGTCGTCAATCGTTCCTCCTGCCGGAACAATGTCAAAGTCGTAGGTGCCCACAGGAAGCGCCACGAATCCAGTCGTGTCCTTGAATCCAAAGGTGATCCCGGAGGCTTCGCCGTTCACGAAAACATCCACCGAGGTGCCCTCATCGTTGGGGAAGACACCGAAATGAGCGAGACGGATTTCGGCGGTTTCTTCTGGAGCCGTGCCGGTATCCGAGGAGCCGGAGTCGGTCACAACGCCGGTGTCCGAGGACGACCCATCATCGGTCGAATCGGAGTCGCCTCCGCAGGCGGTCAGGGCCAAAATAGAAAGGGCGGACAACAAGGGACGGGGGTAGGTCATTCTCTCTCCAGAGCGCTGTGTAACCAAAACCTGTTCGACGGGAACAGCTTGCTCCGTCTGAGTACCTTTTGAACAGGTATTTTGCAAGATAAATCTGTTCAAATAAACCCTGTTGTCATTCATAATTCAGCTAAAACCTGATTTTTCACATCAAAAAAAATCTATTCAAAAACTTCGCACACCTGTTCAAAAAACCTGTTCAAAAACCTGTACAATGGACACAGCCACTTTTTTGGAGGCTTCATGACGGTCACCACCGCTGCACTTCTCCTCGTCGCTGCGCCACTCGCGCAGACCCCCTCCGAGCACGCCCTGCAACTTGAAAAGCAGGCCATGAACACCCTGGCGTACTGGGGCACAGGCAACGTTCTTGCCGGTGGCCTGGGAGCACTCCTGACAGACGACGCTCAGCTCGAGGCCTTCCACACCATGAATGCGAGTTGGGGAGCGGTAAACCTGGGCCTCGCCCTTGTCGGTACGGCGTCATCCCGACGAGAGACCGCCCCCAAAAGCCAGCATGAGCGATGGCTGCGACTGCCCTCCATCTTTGCTTTCAACGCGGGGTTGGACGTCGCCTACATCAGCGCCGGAGCCTGGCTGTGGAGCACCGGTGCAGGGACAGACAACCCCACCCAAGAAGGCTGGGGCCAGAGTCTCGTCCTCCAAGGCAGCGCCCTCATGATTTTTGATCTCTGGATGGCGCAGCGCTTCAATGAAGCCAACCGACGGATCTGGCTGAGCACGCACCCTGCAGGGACAGCCATCCAAGGTCATTTTTAACAAGGAAAATCCTTGTTTTTTGGTGTTGCTCAGCTTGACCCTTGGACCCCGTTGGAATACTTCCGCCGCCAAACCTAACAATCGATAGGTAACGACGGTCAACATGCACTCCTCCACCCCACTCTGGCTTGCTGGCCTCGCCGCTTGTTCGGGCCCATTCCACTCCGACTCTCCTGTCTTGGAAGTCAGCGTTGAGGTAGAGACGCTGCTCTCACTGGGTTTCCCAGCCGAAGCGGACCTGGCCATCCTCTTGGACACCCAAGATGCTCCCGTCGTTCAAGCAAGTGACCGAATGGGTGACGGACAGACGGTTCTTCCCGAGTCTTGGCTGGAAACCGTGTCCAAAGCCTTCTCAACAACAGATGTTGAGGACGCACTGGACTTGGAAAACCGTTTCGAGGAGTGGCGTCTGGTTTCGGCGCGCATCAGCCCCTGCAGCCCGTTGGGAATCATGCCTACTCAAGACATCGACTCGCTGTGCTGGCCGGCTGTCCGCTTGGTGTGGCAACCTGTACTTCAGAACTTCCAAACCCTCTGGGGCACATGGGTGGATTTTTATGCCGATGACCGCGCTATCCATGCGATCTACCCGGTGCACCCCCGAACCCAGACCGGTGTTCGTCTGGAGCGTGACCTCCTCGACCACACAACCGCCACTCTCCAGGCCGGCGAATGGCCTTCCTCGTCGGTTCAAGC
>JAYXVV010000187.1:0-6176 GCA_036021505.1 Myxococcota bacterium
GGCGACCTTCTACCTCGCGACCGCGCTCCAGGACACTGGGAAGCGAGAGAAGGGAATCGAGTACTACAAGACCCTGGTTCGCAGCTACCCCGACTCCGGCTTTGTCCCCGACGCATTCGTCCAGATCGGAGAGTTCTACTTCGACGAGAACAATGCCTATCGTGCCCTTCAGGCCTACAGGAAAGCCGCAAAGTTCCGTGACTCCGATAAGTTTGGATTTGCGCTCTACAAGCTGGCATGGTGCTACTACAACGTGGCGGAGTACGGCAAAGCCATCGACACCATGAAGCGCGTGGTGGCCCTGGAAGGCTCTCAAGAACAGAATCAACAGCGCCGCTCGGGCATCCAGCTGTCGGAGGAGGCCCTGAAGGATCTCGTCCGTTTCTTTGCGGATGCCGGCGACATGGATGGAGCCATCCAGTACTTCACCCAGTTGGGGAAGACCGACCTGATCCGCTCCATGCTCAAGCGACTCGCAGGGACCTACCTCGAGCAGGGCAAGTTTGAGCAGACCATCCAGACCTACCGTCGCCTTATCGCTCGTGACCCCAACGCTCCCGACACCCCGGACTACCAGAACGAGATCATCAAGGCGTATCTCAAGATGGGCAAGAAGCAGGAAGCAGTCGAGGAGATCGAGAAACTTCGACGTACCTACGGAGCTGGAAGCAACTGGGCACGCCAGAATGCCGCGGATGCAGACGCCATTCGAACGGCAAACGAGGGCATCGAGCGCAACCTGCGAACCGTGGCTCAGAACTTTCACGAGGAGGCTCGGAAGCTCCGAGCAGGACGCTCCGCATCGGAGGCCTACAACCTCGCGAAACACGCCTATACGGTCTACATTCAAGACTTTCCAGACAACCGCTACACTTACGACATGCGCTACCAGTTTGGCGAGCTGCTCTACAAGATCAAAGAGTACGACGCCGCCTATGAGCAGTACATGACGGTGGTCTCCATCGACAAGAATGGCCAGCACTCCAAGTTCTGTGCCGAGTCTTCCATCCATGCCGCAGACGAGATGATCAAACGCGTGGGCAAGACCCAGGTACCGAGCGGTTCTACGGAGGCCGTTGACCTCAATGAGTGGGAGAACAAGCTCCTCACCGCCCTTGACCAATACGCCACCATCTTCCCCGATGACAGGAAAACCAAGGACTCCATCTATCGGTCAGCCTACCTGCTCTACGAACACAACCAGTTCAAGGAAGCCTCGGACCGATTCAGAACCGTGATCCGAATGGACCCGGGCTCCAACGAGGCCGAAAAAGCGGCCCACCTTATCCTTGACTCCCTCGGGCTTGTCGAGGACTGGACGACCCTCCGTGAGGTGGCAAAAGACTTCCTCTCGCAGGAAAATCTGGGCCGGGCCAGCTTCAAGCGTGAGATGGCCGAGGTCTACGAAAACTCCACGTTCAAGCTCGTCCAAGTCAACCACGAGGAAAAGGAAGACTGGAAGGGTGCCGCTGAGGGCTTCTGGGCCTTCTACGGCGAGTTTCCTGAATCCAAGAATGCGGACAAAGCGATCAACAACGCTGCTGTCTACTTCTACAAGATTGGAGAGCGTGCTCGCGCAATCGAGGCGCGACGAGTCATCGTTGAAAACTTTGAGGAGAGTGATTTCTTCAAGGACCAGCTTGCACTGCTCGCCTATGACCTGGAGATGCAGGCCAACTTTGAGGAGTCCGCAGAGCTCTATGAGCGCCTCTACAACGAGGACTCGGAGCACGAGAAAGCGGCCAGTGCGATCTACACCGCGGCAAAGTTCCGAGAAGCCATGGGCGACTGGGAGCAAGCCATCAAAAACTACCGCGACTACATCCGGTCCTATCCTGATGCGACGGAGCCCTCAGCGAAGCTTTTGCCTCTCGACATTGCTCGAATCTACGAGGCCAATGGGAAGTGGAACCAGGCTTCGAAGGCCTTCTACGACTTCTTCACCCAGCGCAACACGGACGGAATTTCACCGGACCAGTTGCTCTTTGCTCGCCTCCATTACGGAAAGGCGCTCTTGGAGTTGAACCAGGAGAACAAGACACTGGCCCACTACCGAAAAACCCTCGACTGGTACAAACGCCAGGTCGACGGGGGAAGTGAGTTTGTCCTGGGTGCAAACTTTGTGGGCGAGATGATGTTTGCACTCTCGGAGAAGGCTTTCCAGGAGTACAATGCCCTCGCACTCTCCGGCCCTACCGGGCAGGTGAATCGACGCCGAGAGGACCAGATTCTCTCGAAGCAACTCGAGGACAAAAAGGCTGCTCTGGCAGAAATGGAGCAGACCTTTGCGGCGATCGTCCAGACCGGTGCAGGTGAGTGGTCGATTGCAGCGATTGTTCGACTGGCTCAGCTCTACGACAACATGTCGTCGACCTTCATCAATTCCCACACGCCGACCTACTTGCAGAATGAACGTCAGCGACGCTTCTACCAGTCCGGCATGCAGAACTTTGGGAACACCTACCAAGAGAAGGCACTCGGGGAGTACAACAAAGCCCTCACCAAGGCCTTTGAGATCAACCTGTACAACGACTTCACGGAATTGGCCGCCGCTCGCCGAAGTGAGATCCTCCCCATCGACTTTCCGGTCTTGGTGGAACAACTCATCGACCCTGAGTACACCAGCTCCGCAAAGACCACCACGTCCTTCGTGACCGATTTTGAAGGGGAAGAGTAATGCGTCTCGACCGTTCGCTTCTGCCCATCGCCCTTGTGTTCACCACGGGCTTCCTCACCGCTTGCCCTGAAAAGAAGCCGCCGGCACCCACCGCGGAGGAACTTCAGGCCATGAGCCCCAACCAGGCCTTTGACCAGGCCCTCACGGTGCTCCAAAGCCCCAACCGAGACGGCATTGTCGACTACCAGACAGCCTACGAGATGCTCGAAATCGGTCTGCGAAACGGCGGTACGTCAAACGCGTACCTCCTGTTCAATGCAGGCTGGACCGCAGAGAGGCTCGGCAACTTTGACGCCGCCAAGCGCCACTACAAGGACTCCCTGCAGGCAGAGCCCACCTTCAAGAATGCCATGTTCAACCTGGGTGCACTGCTGAGCAGCCAAGGAAGCTCGGGCCAGGCGGCTGAGGTCTACAAAATCTACCTGACGCACGCTCCAGACGATCTGGCGGTCCGCAACAACCTTGTTGAGGCCCTGCTGAGCGCTGGGGACCATGATGCAGCCATCGAGCAGTGCCGATTGATTCTGCTCAAAGATGAGGCGAACACCTCAGCGTATCGGAATCTCTCGCGAATCTATTTCGATCAAGGCCGTTACGATATGGCCCTGCTCACTGCCGAGAAAACCAAGCTGCTCAATGATTCCGACCCCGGGATCTACAACAACTTGGGCATCATCTACCTCAAGCAGGGCGATGAACCCTCTGCAATCGAAGCCTTCAAGAATGCTCTGAAACTCGATCCCAACTCCGTTGAGGCCAACCTCAACCTGGGCTGGGTGGCTTTGGCCTCCGGGGACTACGCCCTCGGACAGGAGCGATTTGAGCTTGTCCAGCAAGGTGCTCCTGAGAATGTGGATGGCCTGCTCGGTCTTGCCATTGCCCTTCGCGGTGCCAAGGAGTACGACAAAGCCGCCGAGCTCTACGAGACGGTCATTCGAATTGACCCCAAAAATGATCTCGCCTACCAAAATGCGGCGGCTCTCCACCAAAAGTACACCAACGACTTTGCCAAGGCTCGAAAGTACCTCGAAGACTGGAAGACTGCCTTGGTGGGCAACCCCAGCTATGGTCTGGACCACCCTGTTCACGGTCTGATCCAAGAAGTCGATGCTGCACGCCAGGTGTATGAAGCTGAGCAAGCCGAGATCGCTCGTCAGCAGAGAGAAGCTGAAGAGTTCCGAAAGGCTCAGATCGCCCAACTCAAAGAGCTTGAGAAGACCGTCGAGGCCTACGAGGCAAAAATCGGCGGCCTGTGCGACATGATCGCCGAGATGGGCATGCTGGAAGACTTCGTGATGGTTGCTGAAACCGCCAAGGAGGCCATCGCTGCTGAAGACTTCGCGATGGCCCAGCAGCTCTTTCCAATGATTGCCGAGATGGAAGAAACCATTGACTCGGACCTGGCTCCACTGTGTGCGAGCGGGGGCGGAGCGGCTCCTGCCGAGGAAGCTCCTGCCGAGGAAGCTCCTGCCGAGGGCGAGGCCAGCGAATAAAAATGTGCTTTTGTGGAACCCTCTCACACCCCCGATGTCAGAGGATCCACAAGCTCACTAAACCCTTTACTTTTCAACCTTTTTGGAGATTGACGGCATGATGACACGGATCGCCTTGTGCGTTCGGGCTGCAGCCGTCATGATCCACGCTGGCCAGAGTGGCTCTGGCACCTGATAGAGCCCCTCAAAACGCCAAACACGACTCAGGAGTACATCATGAATCGTCTGACCCGACCACTGCTCGTACTTGCGGCCTTCACCGCGTTCGGTGCGTCCACCGCCCTCGCTCAAGAATCCGAGGACGGCGACCGCAACATCGTCTACAAAGCACGAACGGAGATTGACTTCGAGGGTGTGGACGTGGCCGGTGAGCTCGTGAAGCCACAAGGCGCACTCCTTCTGGACCGAAAGAAGGGTTCCTTCAACCCTCTCATTCGTCTTCGTGAAGAGTTCAACGTGGAGATGGAGAACTCGGTCAACTACATCAAGTAGGCCGCTTTTCCTCGTCTCTTTCCCCTTCCCCGCCCTCCGCATAACCAGCAGGACAGACCATGGCGGAACATCTTACTCTCAACTTTGAAATCTATCGCGGCGACGACCTGCTCTTCAAGGAGCAGATCAGTGCCGAGAGCGTCACCATCGGAAAAGGTCCTGCAGCGATGCTGCGGATTGAAGACGATACGCTCGCTGACCTCCAAGCCGTCATCAACCTCAGCGATGAGGGAACCGTGCAGATCCTGGATCTCGTGGGCAGCGGCACCAAGGTCAACGGCAATGAGATCGTCAACTCGGAGCTCGTCTCCGGTGACAACATCGAGATCGGAGAGATCCGAATCCTTGTGGAAATGGAAGGAGAGGTCACCGCGACCAATCCCACCGTGGCCGACGAAGACGACGAGGTGACGGACGCCTCCGTTCATACGGTAGGCGACATCGACTTCAGCCAGAAGTCCGAGCAGGAAATCCTCGAAGAGGACATCTCCGAAGACGTCATGGCCTTCATTATGCGCTCGGGTACTGCCCAGTCAGACGTGGGCATCGACCGCTCCAAGCCACAGGTTCTTGAGGTTGCCGAGATTTGGGGTGACGTCATCATGGACGTGCGTCACTTCCGTGGCGGTCAAAATGTCACCTTGGGAACCAGTACCGGCTTCAAGTGGTACATCCTTGGTCAGCCATTGAGCTGGATTGGACCCGGCTTTGCAAAGGTTGCCTGGCTCTGTCCACCGCTTCTCTCCGAGGTTCGAGAAGAGGCATCCAATGATTTCTACGTGCCCTCCGACAGCCTCCCATCGGAGGATTACAAGGTCTTCATTCCATCGGGCAATGGCTACGCTTGCCGCTTTTCGAAGCGATGGGCGGGCTTTGTGGATGTCGACGGAGAGCGGAAGATGCTGTCCCAACTCGTTGAGTCGGGCGACGCCACCTCTGAGGGCGGCGACATCTACACCTACGATGTGAAGCCTGGCTCCAGGATCGTACTCGATATCGGCCACGTGATTGTGTTCGGTCAGATGGTGCACCAGAGCAAGAAGGTCAAGGGTGCGGTCAGTGTGGACTACCCCTTCTTAGCCCTCCTCGCCTTCATCGCCTTCTTGGGTGCCATGGCGATGGTGGCTGCAGACCGAGCCAGCCTCTCCTCTTCTTCGACGGACCTCCTGGACGAGCGATTCGTCGAGCTTCTCGTGAAGGAGCCCGAGCCCGAAGAGCACCGTGAGAAGGATCGCCCGGCTGCAAATCCGGATGCCGGTGAAGGTGCGAAAGCCAAGAAAGAAGAAGGCAAGGTTGGCAAGAAAGACGCCAAAATGGAAAAAGCCAAGGGCAACAAAGTCGAGATCGACCAGCAAGAGCTCGACCGTGAGATGGCGGATAACGCCGGACTCATGGGTCAGATGGCTGACCAAGGCGGTATGGATGGAATCCTCGGAGACACCATCGTGGACGAAAACATGATGGGCGGCATCGGCGGTGCTCTCGGAGCCAAAGGCTACCAAATGGGTGCCGGA